>NZ_CP088149.1:3560416-3865833 GCF_002845275.2 Pseudomonas sp. S06B 330
CAGGATCGGTGATGGAATGGGCGTAGCTGTGCTGATAGGTCATCGATTCAAACCCTGAACTTGTTGTTATTTATAAAGGGCGAGCATCGAGTATGAACCGCAAGGGTCAGTCTGCCATGGGACTTAAGTCGCATGCGCCGCGCCGATTGTCGGTATCATGGCCGCCGCGTTTTCTTCACTGGCCCCGTATCCACTCCATGCATACCCTCGACGATCTCAAGGCCGGCCGACTGGCAGGCGTTACCCGCCTCAATCTGCAGTGCGGGCTTGAGCAGTTCCCCCAGGAAATCTTCGACCTGGCCGACAGCCTGGAAATCCTCAACCTGACCGGCAACCGCCTCAGTGAGCTGCCCGACGACCTCGACCGCCTGTACAAACTCAGGGTGCTGTTTTGCTCGGACAACCGCTTCACCCGGTTGCCGGAAAGCGTGGGCCGCTGCCCCGCCCTTGAAGTGGTCGGATTCAAAAGCAATCGCATCGAGCAGGTCAGCCCCGCCGCCCTGCCCCGACGCTTGCGTGCGCTGATCCTCACCGACAACTGCATCAGTGCCCTGCCCGAGGCCTTGGGCGATTGCCCGGAGCTGCAAAAACTGATGCTGGCCGGCAACCGCTTGCACGAGCTGCCGCAACGCCTTGCCCGTTGCCAAAAGCTTGAACTGCTGCGCATCGCCGCCAACCAGTTGCAAACGCTCCCGGACTGGCTCCTGCACCTGCCACGTCTGGCCTGGTTGGCCTACGCAGGCAACCCCTTGCCCCCAGCCTACTGTGCCCCCGAAGATGCCGGGCATTGCCCGCGCATCGATTGGCAGCACATCAACCTTGCCCACGTGCTGGGTCAAGGCGCTTCCGGGGTAATTTACCAAGCCAACTGGCAACAGCAGGACGCACCGGTGGCGGTCAAGTTGTACAAAGGCCAGATGACCAGCGATGGCTCTCCTCTCAACGAGATGCACGCTTGCATTGCCGCCGGTGATCATCCGCAGTTAGTGCGCCTGGCAGGGCGCATCGACAACCACCCCGACCAGTTGCCAGCGCTGGTGATGCAATTGATCGACCCACACTGGTTCAACCTGGCCGGGCCACCGACCCTTGAGGCGTGCACCCGCGACACCTATGCCAGCGAACGCCGGTTGAGCCTGGCAGCCGTCAAGCGCCTGGCCTGTGCGATCGCCTCGGTTGGCGAGCACTTACACCACCACGGCATTGCCCATGGTGATCTGTATGCGCACAACATTCTCTGTGATGAACAGGGTCAGTGCTTGCTCGGCGACTTTGGCGCGGCGTCGTTCTACGCCCAGGATGACAGCCCAACGGCGGCGGCGTTGCAGCGCATCGAAGTGTTGGCATTCGGGGTGTTGTTGGGTGAATTGCTCGATTGTTGCGACGACGATTGCGACGCGCTGCGCTTGCTACAGCGGCGTTGTTTACAGCCGCAGGTGCCGCTACGACCTGCGTTTGCCCAGATAAGCCGGCAACTGCAGCTCATCGCCACGCCCTAGGCTCTGTATGAAAAGTTTTGAGACGAACGTCAGGCAAGGCGAAAACAGCCGAGGAAGCGGAGTTTACGGGTTGTAAATGAGCATTCCGAGGCTGTTTTCAACGCAGCATCACCGAGTATCAAGGCTTTTCGTACAGGGCCTAGGTGCCGCGGTGTTAGAACTTGACCAATGCCTGCACCACCACGCCGATCACATCAGTCTGCTCCGTAAACAGGGCCTTGGGATAGGTGGGGTTAAGCGGCTTCAAGTAGGTCTGACCACCTTCCTCAATCAACTGACGGAATACCGTGGTCGTGGAGCCTGGCAAACGGGCGATAACCAGCTTGCCAGGCTCAGCACCCACCCCGGTGTCCACCAGGATCAACATGCCGTGCGGCACACTCAGGCCCATCGGTGCGGTCATCGCATCGCCTTCGACGCGCAACCAGAACCCTCGCCCTTGCGCTGCATAGTCGCTTGACTGCTGCGCGCTGGGATCCGCTACCTGCTCAGGGTCCAAATCGCCCCCGGTCAAAATTGGATAGCGAAAATACAATTCGTGTCGATGGCCATCGGCGCCCGTCACGGCGGCAGGGAAACTCGATGTGTCATACACACCGCTGCTTTCCTTGAGTTGATGGGGATAAACAATCTGCAGCGGCGCAAACCCCAGCTCTACCAGAATCTGGTTGAGCACGCGCAATTTGGGTTGACGTCCACCACGCAGCCAGTGGCCCACAGCGCCCTGAGTGACGCCGATCCGCTCGGCGAGATTTTCCTGCGTAATCTTCAGATCACGCATTCTGGCTTTAACCAGTTCAGTCCAATTATCCATCGCTGGCACGATACGGACTGCCCTTCGGCGCTCAATACACAAATTGTAGTATTTAAAGATTAGAGACAACTACAAATCGTATTAGTATTTGCCTCAACCGTTCATTGCTCACTCACAAGGCAGGCAGCCAAATGAAAAAGCACCCCTCTGACAAGGATCTTCCCCTGGACAACGAATCGCTGAGCAATAGCGATGCCGCCCGCCGTGCGCTGGATTTCTACCTGAATCCCACGCCACCTGCCGATGCAGTAAAGGCGTGCTGGCTGGTGCCGCGCGAGGGTTTGAACGAGGCTCAGGCCACCGAGCACGCGACCGAGCTGCTGCGTTGTGCTGCCGCTACCGCGCACGAGGCGGCCAATGGTTTACAGGGGATGCACCGGGATCTGGCGCTGACCGTGATGCACATGATCAACATGGCCAGAACAATGCTGGAACACACGCCGAGCGCTCTTCAGCGATCTTGAGCCTATGCGCTAAGCGTTAAACGTGGGAAGTACTGCGACAACGGTGCTAGAGCCGTCGATAGTGCGAGGGAGCGCATTCGGTAAAAGTTTTTTACGGAATGACAGAAAATTCATTTGACTTGCAAATGATAACGATTATTATTGCTCACAACTGGTCGCGAGACTGGTTGGATAACTGAAAGCCCTTAGGTCGGACTCTCAGATTATCTCCTCATCAGGCTAATCACGGTTTTTGACCCGGCTTTTTTGCCGGGTCTTTTTTTTGGCTCTTCAGGCTAATGAAGGCAGGTGTTGCTTGAATGGCCGCGATGATAGCAAATGAATGTCGCAGGGTGAAGCAGGCGACGGCGCTTTGCCGAATTAGCACTTGAGAATCAATCTCGTTACGACTAAGCTGTCATCGCGTCACGGAGGACGCCCCCTCCCCCTATTCAGCAAGGAGCTTGTACATGACCCGTCTATTGCTGCCCCTTGAGCATCACCCCCATTCCCAAGACCTCGCTGACGATGCCTTGCTGGCGCAACTCAAACAGTTGCCCCGCCGCGTTCAGCAGGTGTTTCTCCTCAGCCGCCTTGATCAACTGAGCTTTGCCGCCATCGCCGAGCGCCTGGGCCTGCCTGCGCTCACCGTCGAGCGCCATATGAACCAAGCTTTGCAAAGCATACGTCCAGTGCATGATGCGGTGGCCAACGCGGCCGGTCAGTGGTATGTACGCCTACAAAGCCCACAGGTTACCGCCAGCGAACGCATTGACTTTCGCCGTTGGCTCGACGCCGCCCCAGCACACCGAGAAGCCTTCCATGCCACCGAGTTGCGTTGGCGCACCCTGTTGGCGCCGGCCCGGCAACTGGGCCATGACGCCTGGTACCGGCAACCGCGTGCGGCGCTCTCCATCGGCGGCTGCTCAGTAGCGATCGGGCTGGCCCTGGCCGCATTGGCAGCGATTGGTTTCTGGTCCTGAGCCAGGCGTGTAGAGTGAGCTCCACAACAACTCTACAGGAGCCTGGTGATGACCCTGACGCTATCCCCCCTGCACATCGATTGCGACTTCGATTCCGGTAACATCCTGATCTCCGATGCCAGTGACCCCAGCCATACACGCCTGGCGATTCGCCCCGACAGCTGCAGCGATCATTTTCAGTGGTTTCACTTCAAGGCCAGTGGCCTGACACCCGGACAGGTACACACCTTCGTACTGGAAAACGCCGGTCAGTCTTCTTATAACGAAGCCTGGACGGGTTATCAGGCGGTAGCGTCCTACGATCAGCAGCAATGGTTCCGGGTGCCCACCCAGTTCGACGGCAAGGCTCTGAGCTTTGCTCTCAAGGCTGAGCAGCCACAGGCCTGGTTTGCCTATTTCGAGCCCTACCCCCGCGCCCGCCACAATCAACTGATCGAACGTGCCACCCGCGTGCCCGGCGTTGAACTGCTGGCGACCGGCCGCAGTGTCGAAGGGCGTGATATTCCGTTGCTGCGAGCCGGTGACGGTGCGCCTGGCAAGCGCAAGCTCTGGATCATCGCCCAGCAGCATCCAGGTGAGCACATGGCCGAATGGTTCATGGAAGGCGTGATCGACCGCCTGGAGCACAATGATCCGAGCATGGCGGCGCTGCTGCAGCAGGCTGACCTGTATTTGATCGCCAACATGAACCCAGACGGCGCCGTGCGCGGCCACCTGCGCACCAACGCTGCAGGTCAGGACCTCAACCGCGCCTGGCAAAGCGCAAGCACCGACAAAAGCCCGGAGGTGTTATTCGCCCAACTGCAAATGAAACAGCATGGCGTCGATATGTTCCTCGACGTGCATGGCGATGAGGAAATCCCTCATGTGTTTACTGCCGGCTGCGAAGGTAATCCGGGTTACACCCCGCGCCTGGCTGACTTGGAAAAGACCTTCCGCGACAGCCTGTGCAAGCGTACCGTCGATTTCCAGCAAGTCCACGGCTACCCACGCTCCGCGCCTGGCCAGGCTAACCTGACGCTGGGCGCCAACAGCGTCGGCCAAGCCTACGAGTGCCTGTCCCTGACCCTGGAGATGCCGTTCAAAGACCACGACGGTGCACCCAACCCGCAAACCGGTTGGAATGGCCTGCGCTCAAAAGCGCTGGCCAGTGCCGTGCTGGATGTCCTTGGGCAGATGGTCGCCACCCTGCGCTGAGGGCGCCGACCCGTGCAGGAGGGTCAAGCCTGACCGTGGGCCTTGTGCTTGAGTTTCTCGGTGTCGACCCGCACGAACACCGAGTCGGCGGTCACGGTCAGCACATCGCCGGCCCAGACCTCGCAGATCACCCGACTCTTGCGCCCCACCTCGCCTTCGACCCGGGCTTTGAGCACCAGCTCAACGCCCATGGGCGTGGGTTTTAGGTAAGTCAGGTTGAGCTGGCCGGTGACGCAGTCGATGCGTGGCAGGCTCCCCGGCTCACGCCCTTCGGCGCGGTAGTGATAGGCCATGGCTGTCCAGTTGGAATGGCAATCGACCAACATGGCCAACAGACCGCCATAGACCAGCCCCGGCCAACCGAGAAAGGTGCTGTCGGGTGAGTGCCGGCAGACCAGGTGCACAGCATCCTCGTCCCAATAGCTTTTTACGTGCAGGCCACTGGAATGAGAGCAGCCGCAGCCATAGCAGACGCCTTCGGGCGCGGCCAGTTCCTGAAGGGAAAGCAGGTGATCGTTCATAAGCTTCCTGGTTGTCTGTGTTAGAGGGAAAGCGTTGCCGATAGTACCGCTGTGTCACGCAAAAGCCCATGAACAGGTCATGGGCTTTGTTCAGTGCACGGGACTGGCCTAGGTACCTTTAACTGGCGCCATTGGCTGCTTCGACACGCCACCGGCGGCTGATTTTCGCCGGGTCAGCGAGATCAGCAGGATCGCCAGGGTCACCCCGGCCGTCATCAGCGTTTCGTAGCGGTAGGCCGGGCTGATCAGCATGTAGCCCAGCACCGTGACGATCAGGCCGATGACCAGCCAGGTCAGCCAGGGGAACAGCCACATCTTGAACGCCAACTCAGTGCCTTCGCGATCATTGATGGCGCGCATACGCAGTTGCGACACGGCGATCACCAGGTACACCAACAGGGCAATGGCGCCGGTGGTCGAGAGCAAAAAGCCAAAGACCTTGCCAGGGAACACATAATTGACCAGGCAGCCAGCAAACCCTGCAAAGGTCGAAAGAATCACCGCCACCGTCGGCACCCCGTTACCGGAAATGCGCTTGGTCATCGACAGCGCCTCACCCCGTGAGCCCAGCGAATAGAGCATCCGCGAGGCCGTGTACAGCCCCGAGTTCATGCAACTGGTCACCGCCACCAGTACCACCAGGTCGACCAACAACTTGGCCCCCGGCACGTTCAGCACTTCTAGCACCCGCTGGAACGAACCCACGCTTTTGAGCCCCGGATCGTTCCAGGCCACCAGCGAAACGATGAAGAAGATCGAGACGATATAGAAGATGGCGATGCGGTAGACCACCAGGTTAGTGGCCTTGCGAATCTTCTCCTTGGGGTTGGCGGTTTCGTCGGCGGCAATGGTGACAATTTCTGCGCCGAAGAACGAGAAGATGGTGACCAGCACGCCACCGAGCACCGCGCCAAAGCCGTTGGGCATGAAGCCGCCATTGGCCCACAACTGGCTGACCCCGGAAGTCTGCTGTGCCAGTGGCCAGACGCCAAACACCGCCAGGCTGCAGACGACAATGAAGGCGACGATTGCCACCACCTTGATCAGAGCGAACCAATACTCAAACTCACCGAAGTTCTTCACGCTGATCAGGTTGGTGCACGACAGCACGACCATGATCAGAAAGGCAAACAGCCAGGACGGTACTGTCGGAAAATAGGCATGAAGAATATCGGCCCCGGCTATCGCTTCGACCGGAATGATCAGCACCCAGAACCACCAATACAACCAACCGATGGTAAAGCCGGCCCAAGGGCCGATGGCTTGGCTGGCGTAGGTGGAGAACGAGCCGCTGTTGGGATTGGCAATGGCCATTTCACCGAGCATACGCATCACCAGCAGCACCAGCAGGCCGGTCATTGCATAGGAGATAAGAATGGCCGGCCCGGCTGTGGCGATGGCGGTAGATGAGCCAATAAACAAGCCGGCACCGATGATGCCGGCAATGGAAATCATCGACACCTGACGGGATGTCAAGCCGTGTTGTAGCGAACGCTGTTTCTTTTGTTGTAGCGATGCCATGTTCAACCCTCAACTGGGTATGCCGCTGCACAACGTGCGCAGCCGACAGGGTTAGAGCAGTAGTTGTTATTAGTGGTGGTGACGGTTGTTGTTGTCGGCGGCCCGCCCCAAGCCGAAATAAGTACCCTCCTGTGCACAGGTGACACGCTGTGATTAATAAACGTTCGCGCGGCGAACAGTCATCAATTAGTTGCCCTGACAGCGCTGTTTTGGCTACTGATAATTTCAGTTGAAATCCTTGATGTGAGTCAGTTTTAATCCAGTTCACTGACGTTCACAAACGACCTTTTAGAAGCACATAATTCCCTGACGGAATGACCTCAGGCTTTTTGTGGCTTTCACGTCGTCCAAGGAAAGGATCAACCGTCCTGTCCAACGTGCAGCAGCCAGTCGCACATTCAGAATTGCAGGAATGACAGCAATCGATTATTTCGTTTGCGCTCGCCGCCACTGTGCCGTTTATATACCGGCATAACTTGCAGAGGCCGCGTGCACATGAGCCACGAACATATCAGTCAGTCCATCTCCGTAGTTCACCCCATAACACTGTCCCACGGTAAAAATGCGGAAGTGTGGGATACGCAGGGCAAACGCTATATTGATTTTGTTGGCGGTATTGGCGTATTGAACCTGGGCCATTGCAATCAGCAGATTGTCGCCGCGATCCAACAACAGGCCACACGCCTGACGCACTACGCATTCAATGCCGCCGGGCACGAACCCTACATCGACCTGATGAAGCGCCTGACAGCGTTTGTGCCGGTTTCCTACCCACTGAGCGGGATGCTCACCAACAGTGGTGCCGAAGCGGCGGAAAATGCCCTGAAGATTGCCCGTGGCGCCACCGGCAGAACCGCGGTCATCGCCTTTGACGGCGGCTTTCATGGCCGTACCCTGGCCACCCTGAACCTCAATGGCAAGGTCGCGCCGTACAAGCAGCGGGTCGGGGTATTGCCCGGCCCGGTCTATCACCTGCCCTACCCAAGTGTCGATACCGGGGTCAGTAGTGATCAGGCTGTGACGGCCCTGGAACGCCTGTTCAGCGTCGAAATCGATGCCAATGAGGTGGCGGCGGTGATCTTCGAACCCGTCCAGGGCGAAGCGGGCTTCCTGGCCATGGACCCGGCCTTTGCCCTCGCACTGCGCAGCGTTTGCGATGCCCATGGCATCCTGATCATTGCCGACGAAATCCAGTCGGGGTTCGGTCGCACCGGCCAGCGCTTTGCCTTCCCACGCTTGGGTATCGAACCGGACCTGCTGCTGGTAGCCAAGAGCATTGCTGGCGGCATGCCGTTGGGCGCAGTCCTCGGGCGCAAGGCCCTGCTCGACAACTTGCCCAAAGGCGGCCTCGGCGGTACCTATTCAGGTAACCCAATGGCCTGTGCAGCGGCCCTGGCGACGCTTGAGCAAATGACCGATGCCAACCTTGCCACCTGGGGTGAGCTGCAGGAAACGGCCATTGTCAGCCGCTACCAGCGCTGGCAGGCTCAGCAGCTTTCACCCTACCT
Source organism: Pseudomonas sp. S06B 330 (assembly GCF_002845275.2). NCBI lineage: Bacteria > Pseudomonadati > Pseudomonadota > Gammaproteobacteria > Pseudomonadales > Pseudomonadaceae > Pseudomonas > Pseudomonas tussilaginis. The sequence continues at coordinate 3,568,903 of NZ_CP088149.1, forward strand.
GGGGCGCCTCACCGGCACCGGCGCCATGCGCGGCATTGAACTGGTCGACGTCAACGGCGCACCGGCGCCCGCACAGCTGGCGCAATTGCTCCAAACGGCAAGGGATGCCGGGTTGCTGCTGATGCCCAGTGGCAAGGCGCGGCACATCATCCGCCTGCTGGCACCGCTGACCATCGAAGCTGACGTACTCAACGAGGGCCTGGATATTCTTGAGAGTTGTCTGGCCCGACTGCATTGACCTGACGCCAGCGAGGGCCAATCATTCAGGCAAACGGATGATGTTGCGGGAGACGCTCATGCTCGAAGGACTGGTCCTCGCGGTGTTGATTGGCCTCACCGCCACAGCCCTGGCCGACCTGTGGACGCTGTTTCAACAGCGCGTACTGGGTACACCCGGGCCGAACTGGGCTATGGTCGGTCGCTGGGTCGGGCATATGCAACGCGGACACTTCGTCCACGCCAGCATCGCCAAGGCTCAGGCCCTACCGGGAGAGCGGGTACTGGGTTGGTCCATGCACTACGCCATCGGTATTGTCTTTGCTGCGCTACTGCTGGCACTCAATGGCGTGGAGTGGGTGCGTCAGCCGACCCTGCTACCCGCCCTGGCGCTGGGAATAGCCACGGTACTGGCGCCCTTCTTGATCATGCAACCCGGCATGGGTGCAGGCCTTGCCGCGTCGAAAACGCCAAACCCTCCCGCCGCACGCGCCCGCAGTTTGCTAGCCCATATCGTCTTCGGCATTGCCTTGTACCTGGCGGGCTTGCTGTGGTCGGCGGTGCTGGCCTGAGGGCGATAAGCGCGTAGACGTTACAGGCCAAGTTCCTGCGGGGTGAGCATGTCACATTCAAAGGCAATCCAACCGCCTTCAAGTTCGGCGTGACCATTGACGATCGGGCCGTAGTAGCTCAGGCCGTTGTCCAGGGTCACACAGATGTGCGTGGGTTTGTCCGGTGCGGCCAGGGCGCCGACAAAATGGACTTTCTTCAGGGTGTCAGTGACGGCCTCAAGCCCGATCCGAATCGCGACGTTTTCCACCGCTTCGACGTCATCGTGCAGATCGTCGCTGACGGTCACGGTGGCTGTGTAGTTGTACATGCTTGAACTCCAACGACGGATAGATCGGCGTCTGCTGACGCACGGGGGCGCCTAGGGTAATGGACTGTCACGGAAAAATCCCGTTCACTTCGACATCCGGCAATCGCAAAGACTGGTATTGTGCGCCCCCGCCAAGACAATTCAGGGAAACCACATTGACCGCTGAACAACACCTGACCTCGGACCTGTTCGAAGTCGACAAGCGCCTGGGCCTCAAGCCTGTGGTGGATTTCAACGCCTACCTGGAAAAGGCTTTTGGCGACGGCCCCTGCCGTTGCAGTCGCTGCCTGGCGGGCGCTGGCGATGAATCAGGCTACGAGCACGCACATACCTTCGAGCTGCAAGGCCAGAAAGTACACCGGCGCTTTGCTACAACCGCCGGCAGTGACGTATTGATGGTATTGAAAAAGGCCTGGCTGTCGTACACCAAAGCCGAACTGCAACCGTTGGGCGCACTTGACCTCGATACCCTGCGCGCCTTTGTCGAGCCTCAATTGCACAAGCGCCTGCTGCCGTTGCTGCTGGCCAGCGGCTTGGTCCGCGAGGTGGATGGCCAGCTGATGTTGCAAGCCCAGGCTGGCGACTAAGTAGCGACGCGCCACCGAGCCTGTGTCAGCGGTTGCGTGCTGTAGCCGCTGCCGAGGCACGAGGCTGCGATCAACTGCTGAGCAGTCGCAATTCGGGCACTGCATTGGACCTGGCGAATCGCGGTGGCCAGGTGTTGCGGCCGTTTCACGCCCGATCGCAGCCTTGCGGCAGCGGCTACAAAAGACGTCCCTGGGTCAACCACCCACCGCCAAGGCATACGGCCCTTCGGCCAACTGCTCGCGCAGGAACGCCACACAGCTGCGCACCTTGGCCGAGCTGCTTGAACGCGCCGCCGTCACCGCCCAGACATCCGCAGGTTGGTGGTACGCCGGCAGCACCCGCACCAACGAACCGTCTTCCAGATTACTGACCACATCCCAGTACGAGGCCATGATGATGCCGTGCCCGTCCAGCGCCCATTGCCGGACAATATCGCTGTGGTTGGCGGCCATGGGCCCGGTGACCTTGACCGTCTCGGCACCGCCCGGGCCGACCAGGCGCCAGACCCCGAAGCGATCATCGCGGCTGCGAAACAGCAAACAATCCTGCTGCGCCAACTCCGCCGGCACGCGCACCGGCCCACGCCGCGCCAGGTAGTCGGGCGCGGCCGCCAGCACCCGTTTGTTCTCGGCAATGCGATGGGCAATCAGGTGCTTTTCCTGCACTTCGCCGACGCGAATATCAATGTCGAAGTTCTCGCCAATCAGGTCCACCCGACGGTCCATCAACTCCAGCCAGACGTCCAGATTCGGATGGCGCTTGCGCAGCAACGACAGGATCGGCGCCACATGCTCACGGCCCAAACGCAGGCTGGTGCTGATGCGCAAGGTGCCCCGTGGTTCGCTGTGCGCCGCAGACAGCGATTCGAACATTGATTCTACGTTCTCGAGAATCTTCTGAGCCCAGATAAACGCTGCCTCGCCATCGCTGGTGATGTTGACCCGTCGTGTGGTGCGGTTGAACAACTTCACCCCCAGAAGCGTCTCCAGGGTGGCGATGCGCTTGCTGACATGCGCCGGGGACAGGCCAATCTCAGTGGCAGCGGCAATGAAACTGGAACGCCGGGCCACTTCGCAGAACAACTGCAGGTCGCGCAGCAGCGGCTCATTATTCGCTATTAGCGCATTCTGATTCTTCATTCAGGCCGATTATCTCCCCAACGTTTTTTATTAGCCTCTCACAAAACCGCCGTCGCGGTCTGCCTTGCCCTACAAGAACAATGAGAGCGCCATGACTACCCTACGCATCGCCGTCGCCGGTGCCGGCCTGATCGGCCGTCGTCACATCGAACTGATCCAGGCCAACACCACGTGCCAGCTGTGCGCGCTGGTTGATCCGGCTCCGGCTGCAGCAGCGCTTGCCGCAGCCGCCGGAGTGCCGCTGTATCCCTCGTTGCAACAGCTGTTCGCTGAGCAACGCCCGGACGGGGTCATTCTTGCCACCCCCAATGCCCTGCATGTGGAAGGCGCGTTGGCCTGTGTTGAGCAAGGCGTCGCCGCACTGATCGAAAAACCGGTGGCCCATAGCCTGGCAGAGGGCAAGCGCCTGCTGGCCATTGCCGAGCAATGCGGGGCAAAGCTGCTGGTCGGCCACCATCGGGCACACAGCGCCATTCTCGACAAAGCCCGCGAGGTGATCGCCGAAGGCCTGCTCGGCAACCTGGTGGCGGTAATGGGCAGTGCGCTGTTCTACAAGCCCGATGACTACTTCGATGCCGCACCATGGCGGCGCCAAGCCGGTGGCGGGCCGGTGCTGATCAACATGATCCACGAGATCGGCAACCTGCGTTCGCTGTGCGGTGAAATCGTTGCCGTGCAAGCCCAGGCGTCCAACGCCACCCGTGGCTTTGCCGTGGAAGACAGCGTGGCCATCAGCCTGCGCTTTGCCAGTGGTGCACTCGGTACCTTCCTGCTCTCGGACAGCGCTGCCTGCGCCCGCAGTTGGGAACAGACCGCACGGGAAAACCTCGATTACCCAAGCTATGCCGACGAAGACTGCTACGTCATCGCCGGCACACGCGGCTCGCTGTCGATTCCGACCATGCGCCTGAAGTACTACGAACGCAGCGAGGAGCGCTCCTGGTGGAAGCCCTTCAACACTGCCGTCGCGCCGCTGGAACACGTCGACCCTTTGCAACGCCAGTTGGCGCATTTCTGTCAGGTAATCCGCGACCAAGCCCAACCACTGGTCACGGTCCGTGATGGTCTGCGCAACCTGCAGATCGTCGAAGCCATCCGCCAGGCCGCCGACAGCGGCCAGATCGTCCTCACCGACTCGCTGTGATACCCGCCGTACCTCCATAACAACAACAAACGGAGACACCTCATGGCCAAGCACCCCGAAGGGTTGCATGCGACACAACAAACGAAAAAAGCCACCGCCAGTGGCTGGGTCGGCTCAGCCCTGGAGTACTACGACTTCTTTATCTACGCCCAAGCGGCGGCACTGATCTTCCCGCAAATTTTCTTCCCCTCCAGCGATCCGAGCGTGGCAATCATCGCCTCACTGGCCACTTATGGCGTCGGTTACCTGGCACGCCCGATCGGCGCGTTCGTCCTCGGTCACTGGGGAGACACCCGTGGCCGCAAGCACGTGCTGTTGCTGTGCATGCTGCTCATGGGCCTGGCCACGTTCGCCGTAGGCCTGCTGCCGACCTACAACCAGATCGGCTACTGGGCACCGGCACTGCTGGTGGTGCTGCGCCTGATCCAAGGCTTTGCCGTAGCCGGGGAAATCGCCGGCGCCAGTTCTATGATTCTTGAGCATGCACCGCCCGGGCGACGCGGCTTCTTTGCCAGTTTCACCCTACAAGGGGTACAAGCCGGCCAGGTGCTGGCGGCGGCGATCTTCCTGCCGCTGGCCTATTTCATGCCTGAAGAGGCCTTCAACAGCTGGGGCTGGCGGATTCCGTTCCTGCTCAGTGCCGCCGTGCTGCTCGCGGCGTTCATCATCCGCCGTGAAGTCGAAGAGCCCCAGGCCTTTACCCGCAAAGTCAGCGGCCAGCTGCGCCAACGTTCACCGATTCGCGATGCGTTCACGTACAGCTGGCGCGGCATGCTGGTGGTGCTGGGGGTGTCGCTGATGAACGTTATACCGGTGGTAACCACCGTGTTCGGCGCAGCCTATGCAGTGCAGCCGGCCTACGGCGTGGGCTTCGACAAAAGCGTGTACCTGTGGATTCCAGTGGTCGGCAACATCGTCGCGGTGCTGGTGATTCCCTTTGTCGGCAACCTCTCTGACCGCGTCGGTCGGCGACCGCTGATCATCGGCAGCGCGCTGGGTTGCGGCTTGATGTCGTTCCTCTACCTGTACGCCATCAGCCTGCACAACCTGCCTTTGGCGTTTGCCGCGTCGCTGTTGATGTGGGGGATGATCTACCAGGGCTACAACGCGATTTTCCCCAGCTTCTTTCCTGAACAGTTCCAGACCCATTACCGGGTTTCGGCCATGGCCATTGCCCAGAACATCGGTTACCTGTTCACCGCCCTGCTCCCAGCACTGTTCACCGCCGTGGCACCACCGGGCTCGGACAACGTGCCGCTGCTGATTGGCAGCATCACCTGCCTGGTCACCGCGATCTCGGCCGTCGCGGCCTGGAGCGCGCCAGAAACCTACCGCACTCCCCTGGACCAGCTCGGCCGCGTTGATGCCGTCGCCCTGGACAAACCCGCCTATGACGCCCTGCGCGCCACCTCACTGAACGGAAACCTGCATCCATGACCACCCTACTCGTACTCAACGGCCCCAACCTGAACATGCTCGGCCTGCGCCAGCCTGAGGTCTACGGCCGGGAAACCCTGGCCGACGTCCACGGCCTGTGCCAACAGACCGCCGAGCGCCTGGCGTTGACCCTGGAGTTCCAGCAGACCAATCACGAAGGACAGATGATCGACTGGATTCACCAGGCCCGCGGCCGCGTTGCCGGCATCGTCATCAACCCAGGGGCCTGGACCCACACCTCAGTGGCGATCCATGACGCACTGATCGCCGCTGAAGTGCCAGTGATCGAAGTGCACATTTCCAACGTGCACCGCCGTGAAGCGTTCCGCCACCACTCCTATGTGTCGCTGGTGGCCCAGGCGGTGCTGGCGGGTTTTGGTACCCACGGCTACGTGCTGGCCATCGAGCACTTCGCCCGTCAATTGCGCACACACCAAGGAGGTAACGCATGAAAACCCTGGCCAACCCAACCCAACGCTTGCGCCTGGGCTTTGTCGGCGGAGGCCTGGAGTCGTCCATCGGTGCCACCCACCGCTATGCGGCCCATCTGGATGGTCACTTCGAACTGGTTGCCGGAGTATTTGCCCGCGATGCACAGCGCAACCTGGCCGCCGCACAAGCGTACGGTGTGGCGCCAGCGCGTGCCTACGCCGACTTCCAGCAGATGGCTCGGGCCGAAGCTGAGCGCGACGATGGTATTGAGGCAGTAGCGATCATGGCGCCCAATGCCGTGCATGTCCCGGCGAGCCTGGCTTTTCTCGAACAAGGCATCGATGTCATCTGTGACAAGCCCCTGGCCACCAGCCTGAATGAAGCCAGAACCCTGCTTGAGCGAGTGCGCCAAGGGCCAGCCCTGCAATTGCTGACGCATAACTACAGCGGCTACCCCATGATCCGCGAAGCCCGCGAACTGATTGCCCAAGGCGCCATTGGCGACGTGCGCCTGGTGCAGGTCGAGCATGGCAGCGCCTTCGGCACCCATCCGCTGGAACAACAAGGGGTCAAAGCCCTCACCTGGCGTACCGACCCAAGCCAGGCCGGCAGCTCGTCGGTGCTGGCCGATGTCGGCGTGCATGCCCATCAGTTGCTGCGCTTTGTCACTGGCCAGGAGATCAGCGAAGTCTCGGCGGAGCTCAGTACCCTGGTGCCCGGGCGCCGCTCGGACGACAACGCCCACGTCAAACTGCGCCTGAGCGGCGGCGCGCGCGGCATGCTCTGGGCCAGCTTCGTCGCTGCTGGTCATCGCCATGGCCTGCAGATCCGGGTGTTCGGCTCCAGCGGTTCACTGTATTGGCATCAGGAGGAACCGGAGCGTCTGGAACTGCGTCATCAGGATCAACCCCATCAGGTGCTGCGCCGTGGCGAAGCCTGGCTCAGCGACGCGGCCAAGCACGCCACACGCATCAAGGCTGGTCAGCCTGAAGGTTTGCTCGAAGCCTTCGCCAACCTCTACAGCGATGCTGCCGAACTGATCAGGGCCCGTCGCGAACAACGCCCCAGTTCACCCTTGGCACGCCTGTGCCCGACAGCAGAAGACGGCTTGCGTGGTATGGCGTTTATCGACGCCTGCGTGCGCTCCGACCAGGATCAAGGCTGCTGGACCCGCGTGGACTAAAGCGCTGTATTACCCATTGAGGGTTACTCCATCGCTGTGATGTGCGGCCCGCGTTGGGCCGCGCATACTCGGTTCCAGCCCTGACCAAGGAACCGAGATGAAGATTGAACTCATACAGCTTGAAGGCCGCGACGGCGATACTGCCTACAACCTGCAACGCACGCTGGAGGCCATTGCCAGTTGCAAGGCGGACACCGACCTGCTGGTGTTCCCGGAAACCCAGTTGATGGGTTTTGCCAACGCCGAGCAACTGCCAGAAGTTGCCGAACCCCTGCACGGCCCAAGCCTGCAGGCTGTGCAGCAGGCACTGCGCGAACGCGGTGTGGCCGCCGTGGTCGGCATTGCCGAAGTCGCTGGCGGCGTGTACTACAACACCTCAGTCCTGCTCACCCCTGACGGCCTGGCCCTGTCTTACCGCAAGACCCACTTGTGGCCGTCCGAACGTGGCCTGTTCCAGGCCGGTGATCGCTTCGCCACCACCAGCTGGAACGGGCTGCGCGTCGGCCTGCTGATCTGCTACGACATCGAGTTCCCGGAAAGCAGTCGCGCCCTGGCGCAACTGGGTGTCGACCTGATCATTGTCAGCAACGGCAACATGGACCCTTATGGCCCGGTGCACCGCACCGCGATCATGGCACGCGCCCAGGAAAACCAGGCCTTTGCCGTGATGGTCAATCGGGTAGGCAGCGGTGACGGTGGGCTGGTGTTTGCCGGTGGCAGCAGCGTGGTTGACCCCTTTGGTCGCGTGCTGTTCGAAGCAGGTCGCCAAGCGGGTCGTGAACAGATCGAGCTGAACCTTGAACTGCTGCAGCGGGCCCGCCGCGACTACGACTACCTCAAGGACCGCCGCCTGCACGTGCCAGGCACCCAGGTAGAGCACGCCGACGGGCGTCGCGAACTGTTGATTGCCTAGCACCACCCCACAACAACAAGAACTCTGGAGTGCTCCGATGAAGCCGATCCGCTGCTTACCCCTGGCCTTGGCTGCGTTGCTGTGTATGGCTGGCACTGAGGCGCAAGAAACCTCCACGCCCAGCGTGCACATCTACAACTGGTACGACTATATCGCACCGAATACCACCAAGGACTTTCAGCACGCTTCAGGCATCGCCCCGGTCTATGACGTGTTCGACAACAGCGACGTGATGCAAAGCAAGTTGATGGCCGGGCGCAGTGGCTATGACGTCGTGTTCGCCAGCGGCGATCTGCTGCCCAACCTGATCAAGGCCGGGGTATTGGCAGAACTTGACCGCAGCCAGCTGCCCAACTTCCCGCACCTGGACCCGCAGATGCTCGCCAAGTTGCAGAGCAACGACCCCGGTAACCGCTACGCGGCGCCCTACATGTGGGGGACCACTGGCATCGGCTATGACCAGGACAAGGTCAACGCCTTGCTCGGCGATCAGGCCCCGGTGGACTCCTGGGCACTGATTTTCGATGAAGCAAACCTTGCCAAGCTGGGCGAATGTGGAGTGGCCATGCTCGACGCACCCAATGAGATCATCCCCATCGCCCTGCATTACCTAGGCTTGCCCTACAACAGCAAGAATCCGGATGACTACCGCAAAGCCGAGGCGCTGCTGCTCAAGCTGCGTCCGCACATTCGCTATTTCGACTCATCGAAGTTCATTTCGGACCTGGCCAATGGCAATGTCTGCGTGGTGCTCGGCTGGTCTGGCGGCGTGTTCGAGGCCAAGCTCAGTGCGGAAAATGCCGGCAATGGTCGGCATATCCGCTACAGCATTCCGCGCGAAGGCGCACCGTTATGGCTGGAAAGCATGGTCCTGCTCAAGCAGGCGCCGAACCCGCAACAAGGCCTGGCATTCATCAATTACATGCTCACGCCCAAAGTCATCGCTGAGTCGACCAACTACCTGGGCTACCCGAATGCCAATAAAGACGCCACTTCCCTGGTCGACGCTCACATCCGCGACAACCCTACGGTGTACCCGTCGCAGGCCGTGCTCGACACCCTGTTCCCCCTTGAGCCCTTGCCACTGAAGCTTGAACGGGTACGTACCCGGGTGTGGAGCAAGGTTAAAACCGGTAGCTGACCGCCTTCAGTCTTCCAGTGGTTTAGGCGGTGAAAGCGGCTTGGCAGGTTTTGCCGGCTTGGCCTGCTTACCGTCTTTGGGCGGTGCGCTGGCGGCCTGCTTCTGCTCTGCCACAGTCGGTGCGACGATGGCTTTTTCTGCAGCGGGTAAAGCGTCGACTGCGTCGAAGATCGTCTTGGGTTCGACGGTGCCCGTGTGTTCTATTATTTTCTGTGTGCCATCTTTGCCCACCAGCACTACCAGAGTAGCAACCGTGTCTTTGGCGCTGAACTTGAACTCACGGATCAGCGCCATGGTGGTCTGCTGTTCGAGGAATTTGTCGTCACGCTTGCCAATCATGCCCGCAACGCTATAGAGCACCAGGTTGCGATCATCAAATGCTTTCTTGGTGGCCGGGTCCTCGAGGGCTTTATTCAAACCGCGCAGAGTCGGGTCGGCGGTGCTAGGCGCGATGATGACCAGCGGACGGGCCTTGTACAGGTCCTGTTCCAGGGGCTTCTCGTCCGCGAAGACGGGGCCAGCAACGGCCAATAGGATAGCAAGGGTCAGTGACCGTACGCGCATGCGCATCTCCTTCAGTTTCCATGCAACAAAGACTACAGATCGCGACGAAAGATCCGAAGTGCGAGCCTAAACTACAGGACGAAATCCGTGGGCAGCTCAAAAGTAACTTCCGATTTCCATGTAAGGCCTTGAGCGTGCTCAGAATAGGCTGACATCTGAATCTGAGGATAGCTGATGGCTGTCAGCCACGCCTGCCACTCCCCCTGTCGAAGGACTGGACCATGAGCGTTGTCGATACCTTGCTGTTGTTGCTGATCCTTGCCACTGCCCTGGGGTGTGGCCTGATGGGCGGGTTGTTTTTTGCCTTCTCCAACTTCGTCATGAAAGCCCTGGAGCGCATCCCGGAGCAGAGCGCGGTGACGGCCATGCAGTCGATCAACCAGGTGGTGCTCAATCGCTTGTTCCTGGCCCTGTTCTTTGGTACTGCGCTGACCAGCATTGCCTTGCTGGTCTGGGCCTACCAGCGCTGGCCGCTGCCGGGCAGCTTGTGCATGGCCATCGGCAGTGCGCTGTACCTGGCGGGTAACGTGGTGGTGACGATGCTGTTCAACGTACCGAAAAACCAGAGCCTCGCCCGCCTTGACCCGGCCAGTGCCGAGGCGGCAGTTGCCTGGCATCGTTATGTACCGACGTGGAATCGCTGGAATCATGTGCGCACGGTGACCGCCTTGGCGGCGGCGGCCTGGTTGATGTTGGCGCTGGCCTTGATTCGCGGGGTATAGCACCAGGTGGGGGACTGTTGATTCGTAGCCGCTGCCGCCAGGCTGCGGCTACCACGGGCCAATCAGGCCGTTGTTAGAACAACCCCATCTGCCGATCAATCAACGCCGAAAAATCGTCCTGCACAAACGGCAGGATCGCATCGGCCACCGGTTGCAGTTGCCGGGTCAGGTAGTGGTCGTAGTCGATGGCCGAGTGCCGGGTCTCCAGCGGTTCAGGACCTGCCACGGTAATCACATAACTGATCCAGCCACCATTCTGGTACTGCCGTGGCCGCCCCTCGCGTTGGTTGAACGCATCGGCCATGCGCGCAGCACGCACATGAGGCGGAACATTGCGCTGGTAGTCCGCCAGCGGCCGACGCAAGCGCTTGCGGTAGATGAGCAGCTCATCCTGTTCACCGGCCAGGGTCTTGCGCACGTATTCGCGCAAATACGCCTGGTAGGGCTGGCGCCGAAAAATACGCTCGTACAGTTCCTGCTGGAATTGTCGGGCCAGCGGCGACCAGTCGGTACGCACGCTTTCCAGGCCCTTGTAGACCATCTCTTCATGCCCGTCGGCACGTTGGACCAAGCCGGCATAACGCTTCTTGCTGCCCTCTTCTGCACCGCGGATGGTCGGCATCAGAAAGCGCTTGTAGTGGGTTTCGTACTGCAGCTCCAGAGCACAGTCCAGGTCATAGGTGGCCCGCAGATGCTCGCGCCACCATTGGTTGACTTGCTGCACCAGGTGCCGTCCGATGGCCTCGGCTTCGGCTTCGCCGTGGGCTTGCTTGAGCCAGACAAAGGTGGAATCGGTGTCGCCATAAATCACCGCATAGCCTTGGGCCTCAATCAGCTCGCGGGTGCGGCGCATGATCTCGTGGCCGCGCATCGTAATTGACGACGCCAGACGTGGATCGAAAAAACGGCAACCACTGGAGCCCAGCACCCCGTAAAACGCGTTCATGATGATCTTCAAGGCTTGGGACAGCGGCGCGTTTTGCTCGCGTTTGGCGGTCTCGCGGCCTTGCCAGACCCGCTCGACAATGGCCGGCAAACAATGATGGGTGCGAGAAAAGCGTGCACCTCGAAAACCCGGTACCGATGTCTCATTACCGGGCTCTCGAAGGCCCTCCACCAAACCCAGCGGGTCGATGAGGAAGGTGCGAATGATCGAGGGATACAGGCTCTTGTAATCGAGCACCAACACCGACTCGTACAGGCCAGGCCGCGAGTCCATGACAAAGCCGCCGGGGCTGGCCTCGTCTGGGCGCTCCCCCTGATTCGGCGCAACAAAACCCTGGCGGTGCATCAAGGGCATGTACAGGTGGCCGAAGGCGGCAACCGAACCTCCGCTGCGATCGGCCGGCAAACCGGTGACCGTAGCCCGTTCGAGCAAGAAGGTCAGCAGCTCGGTCTTGGCGAAGATGCGCGTGACCAGCTCGCAATCCTTGAGGTTGTAGCGGGCAAGGGCCGGCTTGTCCTCGGCGAACATGCGGTTGATTTCATCCATGCGCTGGTATGGCGTATCGATTGCCTTACCCTCGCCAAGCAGGGTCTGGGCGACATTCTCCAGGCTGAACGAGGGGAAGCTCCAGGTTGCCGAGCGCAGCGCTTCGATGCCGTCGATGATCAAGCGGCCACTGGCCGCAGCAAAAAAATGCGAGCGGCTACCCTGTTCGCGCCACTCCATCACCTCGCCCTCACGCCCGAGGCGCAGCGGCACCTGCAATTGCTCGGCGTGGGCCTGCAACACGCGCAGGTCGAACTGCACCAGGTTCCAGCCAATAATTGCATCCGGGTCATGCACTGACAGCCAGTGGTTCAAGCGCTCGAGCAACTGCGCACGGCTGTCGCAATACTCAAGGTCAAAATCGATGCCCTCGGCATCACCATTGGCCGGACCGAGCATGTACACCTGGCGCTGGCCGCAGCCTTCCAGGGCAATGGAATACAGCTCGCCACGTTCGGTGGTTTCGATATCCAGCGATACCAGCTTCAGTGTCGGCCGGTAATCGGCGGCGGGCTTGAGTTGGCCATCCTGCAGCACACCATGCTCGTCCACGGTGCCGCTGAAGCTGACCGGCGCGGTGATGAAACGCTCCATCAGGTAGCGCTCGGGGGGACGAATGTCAGCCTCGTAAACTTGCACCCCGGCGGCACGCAAACGCTTTTCCAGTTGAATCAATTGACGATGCTGGCGGCAATACAAGCCCAGTACCGGCCGTTGCTCGAAGTCACGCAGCTCAAGCGGGCGCAACTCCACCCCACGCTCACCACGCAGTACCGCCTGTGCTTGCTCACGGTGAGCTGCAGGAATGAAGGCCACTGACGTCTGCGGCGACAAGCGCAAGCGCCGTGGGCCCTGATCGGTGGCCAGCCAGAACTCAACGCAGGTGCCTGCCGGGGTATCGCGCCAATGCCGAGTCAGGACAAAGCCCTGCTGTAACTCCACCGCTGCAACCTCTGAACCACTGAGTAAGTGAGGATTCTACCTTAGCCAGCCACCCGAATGCCCGGTTTAAAGCCGTACTGCCGGGCACCGGACGCGTTTACCGGTTTTCATCGATTTCATGGCCGAGCGGGTGTTTGCCGAGCCTGCCCGCCAGGTTCCGCACTGCTATTAGTCATACAAATAGTCAATACCCAGCAAAGGCAGCTGCGGCACCCTGGCCAGTAAAAAATCGCCCAGCGCCTGCACCTGCCGCGCTTGAGGAGAAGACGTCAGCCAGGTCAAGTAGTACCCCTCACCGGTAGATACCGCCTGGGGCACTGGCGCGACCAAACGCCCGGCATCCAGCTCGCCGCGAGCCAGCAACAAATCGACCACGGCAACACCTGCGTCTTGCTGGGCAGCGGACATGCCCTGGTCGAGGGTGTCGAACAACTGCCCACGTTCGCCCCCACTTGGCGACGCGCCAACCCGCGCCAGCCAGCGGCGCCAGTCCCGGCGATCCGCGGAGCAGTGCAGATGCTCAGCACGCTGCAAGCCGGCAATTCCGGTTTCAATCAGCGCTTGATAAGCAGGGCTGCAGACCGGTAGCAACCACTCATCGAACAGTTTGAGGCTGTCTACATCAGGGCCAAAACGCCCGTCGGCCAACAGGATCGCGGCGTCATAGGGTTCGCTGTAAAAGTCCACGCAGTCGATGTCCATCCACACACTGGACAGCTGCACCCTGCTCTGTGGCGCTGCTTGACGGTACTGTCCAAGCCCCTCAAGGAGCCAGCGCATAGTCAGCGTTGAAGGTGCCTTGAGGCGAATGCCGTTACGGTCTTTCTTGAGCACGGCGCAGGCATTGTCGATGATCTTGAAGCCGACTTTCAGTTCTTGAGCCAATGTACGGCCGGGTTCGGTCAGCGCCAGCTTCGGGCCTCGGCGTTCGAACAGCGCGCAATCGAACAAGCCTTCAAGGGTCTTGATGTGGTGACTGATGGCACCCTGGGTCAGCGCCAGTTCCTGAGCCGCACGGGTAAAGGAGCCATAGCGCGCCGCCACCTCGAACGCCCGCAGGGCCTGCAGGGCAGGAATTCGTTCGGACATGGCCAGCCTCAAGCATGAGTAATACTAATAGAAAGCCATAGCAACAGGCGTTTTACAAGGTTCAATGGGCTGGCAAGAATGCCCGCCTCCCCCTCTTGTTGCCGAGCGCCCTGATGAATACTGCGTTGCTGCTGACCTATGTATTGACTGTGACACTGTTGATTGCCACACCAGGACCGGTCGTGGCACTGGTGATCCACACCGCTGCCACCGGTGGTCGGCGCCAGGCGCTGTTGACGGCCCTGGGCACCAACGGCGCTTCACTCGTGCTGATTGCCATGGCCGCCAGCCTGATTCTCACCAGTGCGGTGATTGATCCGCGCTGGCTGACCCTGGTTAGCGTGCTGGGCTGCCTGTTCATCGGCTATCGGGCGGCTTGCAGCCTGCGCCAGACAGTAGCGCCAACAGCCGATGCCGCGATGACCGTGTCTGGGCAAGGAGGCCTGTGGCAAGGGTTTGCCATCGGGGTGTCAAACCCTAAGGACATTCTGTTCTTCGTGGCCTTATTCCCACAGTTCATCCAGATCACTTCTCAGGTGAGTCACAGCCTGTTACTACTTTCTCTGGTCTGGCTAATGCTCGATATCGCCATACTAGGGCTGCTCATCTTGTTGACCAACAAACTGGCAACCCCACGGCGCCAGCAGCTGATCAGCCTGACCAGCGGTGCGCTGCTACTGGTGATGGCTGCTATGGGCCTGCTTTATAATCTCCATACGCTCTGGCTCGACGGTTTCATGGCTTTCGAGACCGGTCCTACAACGGGTAGAATGCTTGAGTCCATGACAGGCACCTTCGAACCCCACTACGGACAGTTGGCTTGAATCCTGAACATCACCGTCACATTACTATTTTGATGCCCAGCCACCAGACACCACGCCACGCAGCCTTCACCCTGCTCCGCGCACCGCTGTTAGCTGCCCTGTTTGGCACGCTTGCACCGGCATGCGCCATAGCTGATGGCCTGCGCATCGACCCCCATGCCGACCTGCTGTACCGCCAGGCCCTGCCCCTGCTGGAGCAAGCCGACAATCAGAACAACAGCTTCAGTCTCAAGACCAGCACCACCGACCAAGACCTGGCACAACAGGGCCAGGCCATGGGCCGCACCCTGGCACCTGCCGTGAGCCTGTTGAAGAAAGCCGTGGAGCTGGACCATCCGGTGGCACGCTACCGCCTGGCGCTCTACTACATGACCTACCTGCCTGCCGAGCAGATACCGTCAGCGGCCTGCCCGCTGTTGAAAACCAGCCTTGGCCAAGGCTTTGCACCCTCAGCCCTGGGGATTGAGGCCTGGTGCTCGGATTACCGGGAAAGTGCAGCATTTGCCAAGGCTCTGGACAATATCCCAAGCATGGCCACCCGCTACGCACCCTACTACCCGCAACCGGCCGAACGCTTGCTGTGCAACCGTGAACAGCCGCAGGGGCTGGCCTTGCAGTGGGGTCGTCAGCGCGACTACCAGGCAGAAATCTACCGGCTGCAAGGCAACAGCAACCCGGACCTACGTCAGTCTTATTGGCAGAAAGCCGTCGATCTGAACGGCTGTTTCGCGGTCCGACAACGCATGCTCAGCAGCCATCCCTGAGGTTAAGCGTAACGAGCGGGTGAGGTTGCACAGCAAGATCGTTCAAGTCACCTGCGCACGGCTCTGGCATGCTGTGCAACCTTGTTCAGCTGTCGCAGATCTCCATGTCCAATCCGCCGTTCGCCCGCCAAGCCTTTATCCAGGGCGCCATTGCTATCCTGCCCTTGTCGCTGGCCGTTGCCCCCTGGGGCCTGCTGGCCGGTTCTATGGCCATCGAAGCCAACCTTAGCCCGTGGGAAGGCCAGGGCCTGTCGGCCATTGTTTTTGCCGGCGCCGCCCAGTTGGTGGCGATTGGCATGATCAAGGGCGGGGCCAACCTGTTTTCGATTCTGTTGACCACCTTGCTGCTGACCTCACAGCACCTGCTCTATGGTCTGTCGATGCGCCCAGTGCTGTCAGGGCTACCCACCCGCTGGCGCTTGGGCCTGGGTTTTCTGCTCACCGACGAGTTCTTTGCCCTTACCAGCCAATATGATCAACAACAGTTCAATCGCTGGTATGCGCTCGGTGTGGGCCTGACCTTCTACATCGCCTGGAATCTGTTCACCCTGGCGGGCATCATCCTCGGCCAAAACATCCCGCACCTGGACCAGCTTGGCCTGGACTTCTCCATCGTCGCCACCTTTGTCGCGCTGATCGCGCCATTGGTGCGCAACGTGCCTACGGTGGTTTGCGTCGCGGTGTCGTTGTTCAGTTCGGTACTGTTCAGTTTCTGGCAGTGGGAAACCGGCCTGGTAGCTGCCGGGCTATTGGGCATGAGCGCTGGCTTTATCTGTCAGAAATTCAGCGGGGCACGCACATGATCTTTGCCTTGATTATCGGTATGGGCTTGCTGGTGTTTCTCAACCGCTACGCCTTTCTCGAGCCGCGCTTGCCACTGCGCCTGAGCTCCAATGCGCGGCAGTTTCTCGGCTTTGCCGTACCGGGCATGCTCACCGCGATCTGCGGGCCGATCATTTTCCTGCCTGGCCATCAACTCGACCTGAGCCTGACCAACCCTTACCTGCTCGGTTCGGTAGTGGCAGTGGTACTGGTCCTGTTGACCCGCAGCACCTTGATCAGCATGCTGGTGAGCATGGCTTTATTTTTCGTCTTTCGCTGGTGGTTAAACGGCAGTCCATGAACCTCGCCCCACAGGAACAGACCCGCTTCTGGCAAGCATCGGCGTTGGACGATATCGAGTTGTTACACGCTCGGTATTTCCAGCAACGGTTTGCCCCGCATGTGCATGAAGGCTATGTGATCACCATCATCGAGTCCGGTGCCCAGCGCTTTTGGCACCGCGGCAGTGAGCACCTGGCACCGGTGGGCAGCATGGTGCTGATCAATCCGGATGAACTGCACACCGGCGCCAAGGCACACGAGCAAGGCTGGCGCTACCGCGGCTTTTACCCGGACAGTGAGCGCATCACTGGTGTGCTGGACGAGCTGGAGCTCAAGCGTGACGGCCTGCCCTTTTTCGACGCCAGCGTCCTTCATGACCCACAACTGGCCAAGGCGTTCAGCTGGCTGCACTGTTCGGCTGAACAAGGCGCCAGTGCCCTGGAGCAACAAACCGCCTGGCGCGAGGCCGTGTTGCTGCTGGTGCAACGCCATGCCCGCGTCGCCAGTGTGCGCCAGCCCGGCAACGAACCCTGCGCCGTGGCCCGGGCCAAGGAACTGATGGACAGTCGCCTGGCCTACCCGCCGTCACTGCAAGAGTTGGCCGACTCGGTCAACCTCTCGCCCTTCCATTTCGCTCGAGTATTTCGCCAGGCTACCGGCGTGCCGCCCCATGCTTGGCTCAAGCAACGGCGCCTGAGCCGTGCCCGGGAGCTCCTGAAAAACGACTGCCTGCCGTTTAACGTGGCCTTTGCCTTGGGCTTTTCTGATCAGAGCCATTTGAACCGACAGTTCAAGCAGGCGTATGGCGTGACGCCCGGCGAGTATCGGCGGGCGTGCGTCGGTGAGCGGTTGATCTAGGCTCTGTATGAAAAGTTCTGAGACGAAGGTCAGGCAAGGCGAAAACAGCCGAGGAAGCGGAGTTTACGGGTTGTAAATGAGCATTCCGAGGCTGTTTTCAACGCAGCATCACCGAGTATCAAGGCTTTTTGTACAGAGCCTAGCAATGCAATCGCGGGGCCAGCCCGCTCCTACCGACTGTGTAGGAACGGGCTGGCCCCGCGATGTGGAGCGTTACGCCGGTGCTGACGTCCGGATCAGGTGATCGAAGGCCGCCAGCGAAGCTTTGGCCCCCTCGCCCACTGCAATCACGATCTGCTTGTACGGCACGGTGGTGACGTCACCGGCGGCAAACACACCTGGCAGGTTGGTCTGGCCACGGGCATCGACAATAATCTCGCCACGCGGAGTCAGCTCTACGGTGCCTTTGAGCCAGTCAGTATTAGGCAGCAAGCCGATCTGGACAAAGATCCCTTCCAGCGCGATGTCATGCAGTTCATCACTGTTGCGGTCCTTGTAACGCAGACCGTTGACCTTCTCACCATCACCCAGCACTTCGGTGGTCAGCGCATGGGTGATTACTTTGACGTTCGGCAGGCTGTGCAGCTTGCGCTGCAGGACCGCGTCGGCACGCAACTGGCTGTCGAATTCGATCAGCGTGACCTGGGCAACAATACCGGCCAGATCAATCGCTGCTTCGACACCGGAGTTACCACCACCAATCACGGCCACGCGCTTGCCTTTGAACAACGGGCCATCGCAGTGCGGGCAGTAGGCAACGCCGCGGCTACGGTACTCTTTCTCACCTGGCACGTTCATTTCGCGCCAGCGCGCGCCAGTGGCGAGGATCACGGTCTTGGCCTTGAGCGAGGCGCCACTGGCCAGGCGCACTTCGTGCAGACCACCGTCGGTGCCGGGAATCAGTGCTTCCCCGCGCTGCAGGTTCATGATGTCGACGTCGTACTGCTTGACGTGCTCTTCCAGGGCCATGGCCAGTTTCGGGCCTTCGGTTTCCTGGACCGAGATAAAGTTCTCGATCGCCATGGTGTCGAGTACCTGGCCACCAAAACGTTCAGCCGCGACCCCAGTACGGATGCCTTTACGCGCGGCGTAAATAGCCGCTGCGGCACCGGCCGGGCCACCACCGACCACCAGCACGTCAAAGGCGTCCTTGGCATTGATCTTCTCGGCCTGGCGCTCACCAGCGCTGGTGTCCAGCTTGCTGATGATCTCTTCCAGGCCCATGCGGCCCTGGCCGAAGACTTCGCCATTGAGGTAGACGCTCGGCACGGCCATGACCTTGCGCGATTCGACCTCGTCCTGGAACAGCGCACCGTCGATAGCGACATGGCGCACATTAGGGTTGAGCACCGCCATCAGGTTCAGCGCCTGGACCACGTCCGGACAGTTCTGGCATGACAGTGAGAAGTAGGTTTCGAAGTTGAATTCACCCTTAAGGGCACTGATCTGCTCGATCACTTCGGCGCTGGCCTTGGACGGGTGACCGCCGACCTGCAGCAACGCGAGCACCAGCGAGGTGAACTCGTGGCCCATGGGAATACCGGCAAAGCGCAGGCTGATGTCGGCACCAGGGCGATTGAGCGAGAACGATGGGCGACGGGCGTCGCTGCCGTCCTCACGCAAGGTAATCAATGTGGACAGGCTGGCAATTTCCACCAGCAGGTCGCGCAATTCGCGGGACTTCGCGCCGTCATCGAGGGAAGCAACGATCTCGATCGGCTGAGTGACCCGCTCCAGGTAGGTTTTCAACTGAGTTTTAAGCGTGGCGTCCAACATACGGGCGATTCCTTTTTCAAACGGTAGAAATAAAAACGCCCGGGCGAAAGCGCCCGGGCGTTTTGCGGGGCGGTGACAACGTCAGGTGCGGTAGGCCACCGCCCTCAGCTGGCTCACGGTCTTAGATCTTGCCGACCAGGTCCAGCGATGGCGCCAGAGTGGCTTCGCCTTCTTTCCACTTGGCCGGGCAGACTTCACCTGGGTGAGCGGCAACGTACTGGGCAGCCTTGATCTTGCGCAGCAGTTCGCTGGCGTCACGGCCTACACCACCGTCGTTCAGTTCGACGATCTTGATCTGACCTTCTGGGTTGATCACGAAGGTGCCACGGTCAGCGATACCGGCTTCTTCGATCAGCACGTCGAAGTTGCGCGAAATCACGTGGGTCGGGTCACCGATCAGTGGGTACTGGATCTTGCCGATGGTGTCCGAGGTGTCGTGCCAGGCTTTGTGGGTGAAGTGGGTGTCGGTGGACACACCGTAGATTTCCACGCCCAGGTCTTTGAATTCGGCGTAGTTGTCGGCCAGGTCGCCCAGCTCGGTCGGGCAGACGAAGGTGAAGTCGGCTGGGTAGAAGAACACCACGGACCATTTGCCCTTGAGGTCGGCTTCAGACACTTCGACGAACTTGCCCTGGTGGTAAGCAGTGGCTTTGAACGGTTTTACCTGGCTGTTGATGATAGGCATGAGTGACTCTCCTTCAGGGGGTTGAAAAATCTGATGGGGAAATCGTATCTAATACATTCGCTCAATGCTCATTGGTAAAGCTCATGTTGTTGATTGGTTTTGGCTATAAGTACCGTGCCAAATAGGTTGAACCCTCATAACCAGGCCTGCAGGCGATCGTTACCGGCTGCGCCGCAGGTGGCCGTCAGCACAATTGGCGCTCTCGCTTTCTGTTTGCTGTCCGGTAGTTGATAGAAGAGTGTGCAGTGTTGCTCCAGGCCCTCCCCCCAACGCACCTGCAAGCGCCCCTGCTCATTGATGCCGCGTACATGCAAGCGGCTACCCTGGCCAACCATCCCCAGTTCCTCACCGCGCTCATCCAGCACCTGGGCACCGAACGGCAAGGCACTGCCATCCTCCCGTCGCGCATCGATCAAGGCGCTGCGGCCGCTGCGGGTCGGGTAATACAACAACGATGCGGCACCGGCACGCGGCACCACGCGCTGGCTGCTGATCTGCAATTCGACATCCTGCGAGGTACCTTTGGGGTCCAGCTCCACGGTATTGACGCTGTAAGGCGTCAAGTGCGGCAGCACGCCATAACCACGTGCATCCAACTGTACCTGCGGTGCCTGTTTGAGCCGTGCCCGCGCCGCGCCCGGTGCATGCACGATGGCAAAACTCTCGCCAAGCGATTGCGCACCGGTCAGCCCGGCGGCGTGACCAACAAGCGCACCGCGAACGCCCAATGAGGCCTGGCGGTAGTCGCTGTGCTGGGCTAACGAACCGCTGACTTCCGCCACCGGACCGCGATAGAGCAGATTGGCATCCAGCCCGGCTGTGTCGTCGTTCGGAGCATGCCGCGTGGTCAGCCCCAGGCCGTACCCCCACTGACTATGCTCACCGGCGGTGGTGTTTAGCCGGGTATTGCTCACGGCCTGGCCCCTGCCATCGCTACTGAGGGTACTGACTAACGAACTACGTCGGGTGTCACCCAGTGGCATGCTCAAGGTCAAGCCGACCTGGTTGCGGTGCCCGGTCGAAGCATATTGCTCACGGCTGGCCGTGATCCCATAGCCCATCACGCCGTGATGGTGGAAATAACCCACTGAGTAGCTCAAGTCGCTTCCCGCTTGTCCCCACCGTTGCGTGCGCGTGGCCTGCAGTTGCACCCGTCCACCCTGCTCACCCAGGCCTTGATTGAGCGCAAGGCTTGCGCGAAGGCGTGAGCGCGGCAGCTCAAGCAGGGCCACACTGGGATTGTGCTGCGTACGGGCAAAGTCATTGAAACCTAGATAACCGTAATCACTGCTGGTCAAGCTGGCGTTCAGGTCGGTCATTGATGAGGCCATTACCTGGCGCCAGTTCAGGCGCAGCGCCTGACCACTGGTTTGATCGGGCTCGCCTAGCGCTGCACGTGACTGCAGCACTGTCAGCGCCACGGCCCCCAAAGGGCTGTTCAAGGTCGCCCCCAGCGCCGCGGACTGGTAGCCGTCAGCCCCCAGCACACCGCCATGCAGACTCAAGCGGTTGTTCAAGCCCTGCTGCCAACTGCCTTGAACATGCTCCGCTGCGGTGGCCCCCAGGCCATCGCGCCAGCGTCCGAGGCTGAAATCAAAGCGACTGGCACCGGGGCGCAAGGCCAGTGGCGCCGCCTGGTAAGGCACGATGAATGTACGCTCATTTCCATCGGCTTCCCGCAACGTCACCTGCAGGTCATCACTGAACCCGTTAGCATACAGGTCGTTGATTTCGAACGGTCCGGCCGGCACCGTCGACTCATGCAACACCACCCCACGCTGGCGTATGGTCAGCAACGCGGTGCTGTAGGCAATGCCACTGACGGTCGGTGCAAAACCGCGCTGCGACGCTGGCAGCATGCGCTCGTCACTGCCCAGGCCCAGGCCTACATAGGCGATGCTGTCAAATACCTCGCCCCGGCTATAGGCTTCCCCGAGGGTCAGTTGCGCCCTCCACGGGACAACATCGCGCTGCACATAGGTGCGCACCGGTTGATAACCACGCTCGATGCCGTCTCCCACCTGTAGCGTCCCTTCATGGCGCCAATACCAGGCACCGGCATTGACACCGCTGCGCAGCCCCAGAAACGTCTGACTCCAGCGCTGATCATCGCTGCGGTTGTGTTGACTGAACAGGTTAAGGCGGTAATCGACAAAGGCCGCAGGAGTACCACTGTCCCACTGCTCCGGCGGCAAGTAATCGCGCGGGGTGTACAGCATTGCCTGCTGGGCAACCTTCAGGCTTAGCCGTAACCCCGAAAAATCCAGGTGTTCGCTGGCCTCAAGCCCAAGTGCCGACAACGGCAAACAGCCATCCGCCTGTTGCAATTGCTCGCGAACAGACGCTGCAAGCTGTGCCTGGTCAATGGCCAGGGTTTGAAGCAAGGCGTCGCTGTAGCAAGGGCTGGCTTGCACGTCTTGGCCTTGCCGACGCAGGGGCACTGGCCAACGTCCGCTCCACTGCTCGTTGATCACCAGGTCCAGGAGCGGGTCACCTTCAGGGACTGCACTCGCGTGCTGAAAACGGCTGACATCGGTACCCGTGCCGCGTTCACCGTGCAGAAACCTGGGATCAAATTCCAGAGCGTCCGCCTGGGCCCAACGACTCGCCGACACAATGGCAATGCACAGCAGTAACCGCACCGCCAGCCGCTGGAGGCCGGCAGAAATCGTACTCATTGATCTGGACTCCAGCGCGCTCAGGGCGTGCGCACAACCACGGCAGGCTGCTGCGCTGGCAAGACGGCGCCATAGTCATTGACGCTGGCAACGTGCACGGTGGCCGTCTCGTGCCGGGTTTGCAGCAAACCCGGCACTGCAAACTGTTGCGTTGACATGGGCGCGATATGACTGCTGGCTGCCTCGTGTCGACGCGTGCCCACTTGCACCGCCAGTTCACTGAGGTTGACGAAGAAGCGGCTGGGGTTATGCGCCTCAAGCATCCACGCGTCGTTGTACTTGACCAGGCGCCAACTCAACGTTTGTGCAGCCTGTGAGGCGGTGCCCGGCAGCCCCTGAGGGCGGTAGAGCAGCTTGATCCGCGAGCGCAGGGACACCTGCAAGGCATTACCTTGGGCCTTGGGCGGGATGTCGAGCACATTGAGCCAGTACAGGCTCTCGCGGTCTGCAGGCAGACTATGCTCGCCCTGAAACAACCGCAGCGTCTGACCCTTGCCCGGTTCGAGGCGAAACAGTGCCGGAGTCAGGCTCAAAGGCACCTGTAGTTGTTCGACCGCGACGTCTGCCCCGCCGTCATCGATCCATACCTGGACCAACGAGGGATGCTGCCCGGCATTACTCAGGCTTACTGTGACTTCCGACGCTTCGGCGGGATAAATCACGCGGGTAGTAGAAATGACCACATTGGCGTTGACCGCACCACTGAACAGACAGGCAGCCAGCAGCCACCCGCACCAGAATGGCAGGCAGTTTCGTTTCATCGGTGTTTTCCTGAGGCGACCAGACCAGGGAGAAAGCAGCCCTTGGCGGGCTGCCGGGGGGATTTACGGGTAGATCAAGGTGTACTGCACTCGGGTGTTCACCAGCCCTGGGGTGGTGTTACCCAATGAGTAGTATTCAGCCGAGTAGCTGAGCAGTGCCTGGCCGCTAGTGATGTCGACCACCTGGGAGTTCTGGCTGCCTTGGGCACCTGCCAGGTTCATTGCGACGTTGTTGTGGTTGCGCAGTTGCACTTCAACGTTATTGCTGCCACCGGTATCAACGATCAGTCGCCCTTGCGGGTTAACGGTCGGACCGGCTTCAAAATAGGTGGCAACGCGATTCAAACCGGCCGAGCAGTTGCTCAGCCTCAACTCAAATGGCGTGTTGCCAGCGATCTGACCCGGATTGCGCAACAGGCTGGAGGACACAGGAGGCAGGATTACCGCAACGTTGTTGTGGCCACCATTGACTTCACAAGTTCCTGCCAGAACGGTACCGCTGAAACTCATCTGGCCACTGGCCTGGGCTACCCCAACACTCAGCAGCAGGCTGCACCCCAGCGCCAGAAGGGATTTTTTTGTAGCGTTCATCGTGACATTCCGTCGTTTGTTTGTAGGGAGCAATCAGGCCCTGACCTGATTGGATGCGACTACGCATCGCCCGGTCAGTATCTGGAATGTCCCTATCGACGAATGTCAGCTGTGGTAGCCAGGAAAAGCGTTTTTCGTTACGGCTGTGGTAGGAAATGACACTGCCCCTGCGAGGTCGACTCGCAGGGGCGTGACTCAACGCGAAACGGGCGTGCGCAGGGTGACGAACTCTTCGGCAGCGGTCGGGTGCACACCAATGGTTTCATCGAACTGCTGCTTGGTCGCGCCGGCCTTCAGCGCAATGCCAAGGCCCTGGATGATTTCACCCGCGTCCGGGCCAACCATATGGCAGCCCAGCACCCGGTCGGTGTCAGCATCGACCACCAGCTTCATCAGGGTCTTTTCCTGAACCTCGGTCAAGGTCAGCTTCATCGGCCGGAAACGGCTTTCGAAGATCTGCACCTTGTGCCCCTGCTCCAGCGCCTGCTCCTCGGTCAGGCCAACGGTACCGATAGGTGGCTGGCTGAACACCGCCGTTGGAATATTCTGGTAGTCCACCGCACGGTACTGCTCGGGCTTAAACAAACGCCGGACCACCGCCATGCCTTCGGCCAGGGCCACGGGCGTCAGCTGTACACGACCGATCACATCGCCAATCGCCAGAATTGACGGTTCGGTGGTCTGGTACAAGTCATCGACACGAATGAACCCGCGCGGGTCAAGCTCCACGCCGGTGTTTTCCAGGCCCAGGTTGTCGAGCATCGGTCGGCGCCCAGTGGCGTAGAACACACAGTCGGTGACCAGCTCACGGCCGTCTTTGAGGGTGGCCTTGAGACTACCGTCGTCCAGGCGATCGATGCGCTGGATGTCGCTGTTGAACTGCAAGTCCATGCCGCGCTTTTCCAGCTCTTCCTTAAGGTGCGTGCGCACGGCACCGTCAAAACCGCGCAAAAACAGGTCGCCACGGTACAGCAGCGAAGTTTTCGCCCCCAGGCCCTGGAAGATGCCAGCAAACTCGACGGCGATATAGCCGCCACCGACCACCAGCACACGCTTGGGCAGGTCCTTGAGGAAGAACGCCTCGTTGGAACTGATCGCTAGATCCTTGCCTGGAATATCCGGAATCTGCGGCCAGCCGCCGGTGGCAATCAGAATGTGCTCGGCGCTGTAGCGCTGGCCATCGACTTCCACTTCATGGGCGCCCGTGAGCTTGGCGTGGCCTTCCAGCAAGGTCACCCCGCTGTTGACCAGCAAGTTGCGATAGATGCCATTAAGCCGCGAGATTTCGCGGTTCTTGTTGGCGATCAACTGGCCCCAGTCGAATTGGGCGTCTTCCAACGACCAGCCAAAGCCTGCGGCCTGCTCGAAGTCATCGGCAAAATGCGCGCCGTAGACCAGCAGTTTTTTCGGCACACAGCCGACATTGACACAGGTGCCCCCCAGGTAACGGCTTTCAGCAACCGCCACTTTTGCCCCGAAACCCGCAGCAAAACGCGCAGCGCGCACACCGCCGGACCCGGCACCAATCACGAACAGATCAAAATCGTAGGCCATCTCAGTCTCCTTGGCAGGCCGTCAGCATACCTCCAGTAACGGCCAGGAACAAAAAAGCCACCCGAAGGTGGCTTTGTCAAACCGCTAGTACCGGGCTCAGTAAGCCTTACCGGTCTTGTACAAGTTCTCGAAGCAGAAGTTGGTGGCGTCGATGTAGCCTTCGGCGCCGCCGCAGTCAAAGCGCTTGCCCTTGAACTTGTAGGCAATAACGCAGCCATCCTGGGCCTGTTTCATCAGTGCGTCGGTGATCTGGATCTCACCGCCCTTGCCCGGCTCGGTTTCTTCAATCAGTTTGAAGATGTCCGGGGTCATGATGTAGCGGCCGATGATCGCCAGGTTCGACGGGGCATCTTCAGGTTTTGGTTTTTCGACCATGTTGCGTACACGGTACAGGTCATCGCCGATCAGGTCACCGGAGATCACACCGTATTTGCTGGTTTCCTGCGGGTCGACTTCCATGATGGCAACAATGGTGCAGCGGTATTGTTTGTACAGCTTGACCATTTGCTTGAGCACGCCGTCACCGTCGAGGTTGACGCACAGGTCATCCGCCAGCACCACGGCGAACGGCTCATCACCGATCAGCGGGCGACCGGTCAGAATCGCGTGGCCCAGGCCTTTCATTTCAGTCTGACGGGTGTAGGAGAACGAACACTCGTCGAGCAGACGACGGATACCGACCAGGTATTTTTCCTTGTCGGTGCCTTTGATCTGGTTTTCCAGCTCGTAGCTGATGTCGAAGTGATCTTCCAGGGCGCGCTTGCCGCGGCCGGTAACCATGGAGATCTCGTTCAGCCCAGCGTCCAACGCCTCTTCAACGCCGTACTGGATCAGTGGCTTGTTTACCACCGGCAGCATTTCCTTGGGCATGGCTTTGGTAGCAGGCAGGAAGCGGGTGCCGTAACCGGCTGCCGGGAACAAGCATTTCTTGATCATATACGTCCTTAACAAGGGCTTTGCGTACGAAATTCGGCGCAGTCTAATCAGGCGGCGGTCAGCTTACAATGCCCCGCCAACGGTCAATCGCTGCCATGATAGAGAAATCCTAGTAGAGATAGTTCCCATGGAACATAAAAATTGTGGGTATTGGGACTAGGCGTGGGCATTGCCACCTGCCAAATCGCAGAGGCAGCCCCGCGTCTACAGCGCTGTAGAGGCGGGCTTGCACGTGTTCCGTTATAAGGCCCCCTGCCCAATCAGCACACCCTCAACCTTCTGCCCATACAGGTTAACCCCATCATTGGCGTGGTACTTGAGCCGGGTTTTCTCGATCGACCCCTCCACCAGACGCGGATCCTGCGGCCGCTCATGACGGTTGATAAATGCGGCAACATCCCAAGCCTGCTGGTCGCTCAGGCTGCCCGGTTTGCCCAACGGCATGTTGTACTTGATAAACGAGGCTGCGGTGTTGATCCGGTGCATGCCAGCGCCCCAGTTGTACGAGTCCTTGCCCCACAGGGGCGGCATAACATAATCCTTCGCCACCTTCTGCCCCTGCCCGTCGGCGCCGTGACAGATCGCACACTGCTGCTGGTACACCTGCTCGCCGCGCTTGAAGTCATAGCCCTGGGCTGGCTGCGCCACCTCTGGATAGCCACGGCCGGGGGTTTCTACGCCAATCGGCGCCTTGCTCGCCAACCAGTAGGCATAGACCGATAGCGCGGTCATTTCCGGACTGTCAGCGGCCGGCGGTGTACCGTTCATACTGAACTGGAAGCACCCCTGGATGCGTTCGGCAAAGGTGTTGACCTTGTCATTTTTCTTACGATAAGCCGGGTACATGGGATACGCGCCCCAGAGTGGCGCCGAGTTGCCTAGACGGCCTTGATCAAGGTGGCAGTTGCTGCAGTTCAGACCGTTGCCGACTTTATCCGGCAACAGCCGCCGCGTATCGACAAACAGCGCATGGCCCTGACGGACCATCTTGCCAAAGGCGTTGTCCGGCAATTCACTTTCCGATGGCGGGGCAAATCCCGGTGCACTATTGGCCGCTGGCACCTTGAGCTGCGACTGATCTTCCATAGCGATGGGTGCGGCGTGGGCAGTACCCAGGGTCAGCGCCAGGGCTGCGAACATGAGTGGTTTCATGGTTTGACCTCCTGGCTGGCGGGATTGGCGAAATACTCGACCACCGCCTTGACTTCCTCGTCAGTCATAGCCTTGGCCACCCCCACCATCAGCTGGTTCGGGTCATTGCTGCGACTGCCGTCACGCCAGGCATTGAGCTGCGCAACCAGGTAAGTGGCTGGCTGATGGGCCAACGGCGGGAAATGCTCGCCCACCCCGGCACCGCCGGGGCCATGGCATTGCACACACCCCGGGATCTTGCGATTCCAGTCGCCGTACAACGCCAGCTTCTGCGTGGCATCGGCAGCCATCTGCTGCCTGCGCGTATCAGCTACTGCATCGCTAGGCATGGCTGCCAGCGTGGTGGTCACCGCCTGGATTTCGTCATCACTAAGGGCCTTGGCCAGGGGCTCCATAATCGGATGCTTGCGACTACCAGAGCGAAAATCGTGCAGTTGTTTGCTCAGGTAGGCGGCTGGCAACCCGGCCAGGCGCGGAAAGCCGGCCGCCGCGATGCCCTTGGCGTCTGCACCATGGCAGCTCAGACAGGCCATTGCAGCAGGGTTTTGCCCGCCTTGAGTAAAGATTTTCTGACCATCGGCGGCATGCACGGCAGTGACTGAGAACAGCAGCAGGCTACTCATCAGGATTCGATCCATTGGGATCATCACGGACTCCATTCTTTTATTATAAGCTTAGGCTTTTTTTTCATAAGCCTAAGAATAGTAGGCCCATCCCGCGTCACCGACAATGTCGAGAATGGCCAAACGCCAGCTGAAACGTTTAGCTTGCGCACGCCTTACCGCTCATCAGCCCGATCGGTCATTTCTGCCCATCCTGTCGATTCGCTTCGCGCCCGAACGACCAGGGTTACATTCCTCCGCTGGAGCGTGACCATGGACAACTACCGCAACCCGCAAGTGGTTTCCCGCAGCGAATGGCTCAGTGCCCGCCGGCAATTGCTGTTGCATGAAAAAGCCCTGACCCATCAGCGCGACGAGCTGAGCAGAGCCCGGCGTGCCCTGCCCTGGGTTCGCGTCGAACAGCCCTACAGCTTCGAGGGCCCCCACGGCCCGCTGAGCCTGGCCGATCTGTTCGCTGGGCGCAGTCAGCTGCTGGTCTATCACTTCATGTTCGGCGAGGGCTGGAGCGAAGGTTGCCCCGGCTGCTCGTATCTCGCCGATCACTTCGACGGCGCCAATCTGCATTTGGCCCATCACGATGTTTCACTGGTCGCCGTGTCACAGGCGCCGTTTGCCGAGTTCCAGGCGTTCAAGCAACGCATGGGCTGGAAATTCCCCTGGGTCTCGTCCCACGGTAGCCCCTTCAACAAGGCATTCGGTGTCAGTGTCAGCGACGATGGCAGCAGCCAGTACAACTACGAGCCGTACACTGGCGACGAAACCGAACTGCCCGGCTTGAGCGTGTTCTATCGCGATGCCGACGGGACGATCTTTCATACCTATTCAAGCTATGCCCGCGGCCTGGACATCCTGGTCGGCGCCTACAACTTCCTCGACCTGATGCCCAAGGGCCGCAACGAAGAAGGCACCATGGACTGGGTACGCCATCACGACCGTTATGAAGGGGCCGACGCCGTCAAAGCGCAGTGCTGCCACGACTGACTCCACCTCAGAAGTACTTGAGCCAGGCAATATCCCGACGTCGCTGTTTGAGCGCCGCGAACCAGCGCGTCGGGGGATACAACACAACTGCCAGGACCACGCTGCATAACCAGAGACTACGGACGTGGGCAACGCCGAAGTAGTCGCCCTGGTTCGCGCCCCACAGCGCCAGCGCTAGCCAGTACAGCGCTTTGAGCACATAGAGATGCAGCAAATAGAAAAACATCGGCGCGGCCCCAAACAGCGCGAGCACGGGCACCCAACGCCGGGCCTGGTACCGCTCCAGCATGGCCAGCAACAACAGGCACAGGCCCAGGGTCGGGAGCAGGAACATCAGCGACGGCGGGTACTTGCGCGCGCTGAGGAAGCTCATGCTGGTGCGCAAGGCATCCCCGGTCGCCACCCAAGGTTGCTCGCCATAAGCATTCACATAACGAACGGCCACAAACGCCAGCAGCAACCCTGCACCCCAGCGCACCAATAGCCTGAGGCGCTCGTCCGGTTCGGTGCGTTGCGCGAACCAGGGCCCGGCGCCCCACCCCAGCAGAATCACACCGATCCATGGCAGTACTGGATAGGTGGTACGCGCCCGAGTGTCCCCGACCACGTCGATAAATTCGCGCTGGTGCAGGATCGCCCATGGCACGAACCAGGGTGAGTCGCTGCTGAACAGCAGCGGATCAAGCAAGTTGTGCCCGGTCACAATCAATGCGCCAAGCACCAGCAACACCCCGCGCGACAGATGCAGGGCTGCCGCCAGGACGATCATGCAGATGCCGATGCACCAGATCACTTGCAACCACAGCGTCTGCGGCATCAAGGTGCCATTCCAGGCCAGGTTGACCAGAGTCAGCTCCAGCAGCACCAGAAACAGGCCACGCTTGAGCAGAAACATTGAGGTGTCACGGCGGTTGTGCTTCTGGCTGTAGAGCCAGGCCGATAAGCCGGTCAGAAAGATGAACACTGGGGCACACAGGGCGCTGAGCAAACGAGTGAAGAACAGTTCAGGTTCAACACTCAAGGCATCCATCGGATCGCTGACCTGACGGTGCAGGAAGAAGGTTTCGCGCACGTGGTCAAGTAACATGAACAGCATCACCAGACCACGTAAGGCGTCGATCGATTGCAGGCGGGAGTGGCTCGAAGGCATGACGGGCTCAAGACAAATATAACGATATAATGTAACACGCTACTGTTGTCGAACCGAATCCCCGATTGCCTCATTGCGCGCCGCGTAGCGCTGGGCCAACACCGCGCAGACCATTAGCTGGATCTGATGAAAGATCATCAATGGCAGGATCATCGCGCCAATGCCGCCGCCGACAAACAGCACCTGGGCCATTGGCACGCCAGTGGCCATGCTCTTCTTCGAGCCAGCGAACAGGATAGTGATGCGGTCTTCGACATTGAACCCCAGCCAGCGCCCAAGGGCTGCCGTGCACCAGAGCACCAGCGCCAGCAACAAACAACAGACCAGCACCAGGCCGGCCAGCCGCGAGGGCGCCACCGAATGCCACAGGCCACTGACCACCGCATCACTGAACGCGGTGTAGACCACCAGCAGGATCGAGCCTTGGTCAACGATTTTCAGCCAGCGTGCATTACGCGCCACCCAACTGCCAATCCAGCGCCGCGCCAATTGCCCGGCGACAAAGGGCACCAGCAACTGCAGAACAATCTTCAGCACGGCATCCAGGCTTGAGCCGCTGTCGCCCTCCACGCCCATCAGCACCACCACCAGCACAGGCGTCAAGACGATTCCCAGCAGGCTCGAGGCGGCCGCGCTGCAAATCGCCGCTGGCACATTGCCGCGGGCCAGCGAGGTAAAGGCAATCGCCGACTGCACAGTGGCTGGCAAGGCGCACAGATAGAGCACACCCAGGTACAGTTCGTCACCCACCAGGGGCAACAGCAACGGCTTGAGCGCCATGCCCAGCACCGGGAACATGACGAAGGTGCACGCAAACACCAATAAATGCAGACGCCAGTGGCCGGCCCCGGCCGCCACTGCCTCGCGAGACAATTTCGCACCGTGCAGGAAGAACAGCAGGCCGATAGCCAGGTTGGTCAGCCAACCGAACAGCACCGCACCGCTGCCTTCACAGGGCAGCAAGGTTGCAACCAGGATCACCCCAAGCAGGGCCAGGGTGAAATTGTCGAACAGCATCCGCAAGTACTTCATGGTCGATCCTGACTTGTTATTGTGGCGCGGCAGACGATAAGGTCTTTGCACCGACTTCACTAACGCCAGAACCCTGACAGTGTCGCCAAACGGACAATCCTCCCTGCCCGAGCCGCAAGTGCTCGAGCACCTGCAGCGGCTGCCACGCCCGCTCTACGGTCATCTCCAGACGTTGCCCAACATCGTCCTGGGCTACCGCCATGCGCATCCCTGGGGGCAGTTGTCCTACGCCATTGGCGGCGTGCTGCAGGTACACACCGACAGCGGTTTCTACCTGGTGCCGCCGCAGCGTGCGGTGTGGGTGCCGGCACAGGTCCAGCACCGGGTAAGTTGCCCCGGCGATGCCTGCTTGCGCAGTTTGTATCTTGAACACGCCCCCGCCGGCTGGTCGGCTAGCCTCTGCCGGGTGATTGCAGTCAATCCTTTGTTGCGCGAGTTGATCCGAACCTTCAGCGAACTGCCGGTGCATTACGACATCAACGGCGCCGATGGACGCCTGGTGCAAGTACTGCTCGACCAACTGGCGATGGCGACCGAGCAACAACTGATGCTGCCCCTCCCCCAGGACCCTCGCCTGCGCGCATTGTGCAGCCACCTTCAGGCTCAGCCCGATGTATCAACCAGCCTAAGCGCCTGGGCCAGGCAAGCAGGCGTATCGGAAAAGACCTTGAGCCGCCTGTTCCAGCGCGAAACCGGCCTGAGTTTCCGCCTTTGGCGCCAGCGCATGCGCCTGCTCAGCGCATTGCCAGCACTGGAGCGTGGTGAGCGGGTTACCGATGTGGCGCTGGCCTGCGGCTACGACTCGCTGTCTGCCTTCATTGCCGCGTTCGGCCAGCAGTTCGGGTTGCCACCGGGCGCGTTCTTGCGGGCACGAATGGATGCCCAACAGCAGCAGTAATCGCGTCGAAATCCTCTGCCCGGCCTGCTACCCTTGCGCCCGTCCGCTAAGCCGCCTGTCAGAAAAGGAGTTCCCATGACAACGCTCACCGTCCGCGACGAATCAGTCTCAGGGGAAGTGTTTGAAACGTTCGCCCTGCACTTTCCTAGCGACAACATCACCGTACGCCAGTTAATCCGTGAGCGTATCCATCAGGAAGTCCAACTGCAGGCTCAGGACACTTGCCGTCGTCAACGCCTGGTGATCCCCGATCCGCTGGAGGTCGCCCTCAACGGTGTGCGCAAGACCCCTGAGCATGAGCCGGTGGACTGGCGCAAACAGGTCGACATCGCCTACCAGGCGTTCGAACGCAATGGCTTCGTCATTCTCTTTGATGAGCACCAGGCCGAAAGCCTCGACGAAACCCTGACCATCCGCCATGACAGCGTGGTCAACTTCATCAAACTGACACCGCTGGTGGGAGGCTGAATCATGGCACTCGAACAACTTCAGGCGTTTGTCCTCGACCTCCCGCAAACCGACCTTGGCGTGGCTGAGCACATCGGCCCGGACGGCTATCCGCTGCTGGCCACCAGCGAACTGCGCCACGAACACCAGTTGATCAGCGAACTGCTGCCCTTGCTGCAAGACATCCACGGCCGTCCCGAGGAAATACTCGCCGCCCTGGGCAAACTGCCGGCCATTGCCACACTGGCACAACCGCAACAGCGTATGCGTCTGGCCCTGGCGCT
Organism: Pseudomonas sp. S06B 330; assembly: GCF_002845275.2. Classification (NCBI taxonomy): domain Bacteria; kingdom Pseudomonadati; phylum Pseudomonadota; class Gammaproteobacteria; order Pseudomonadales; family Pseudomonadaceae; genus Pseudomonas; species Pseudomonas tussilaginis. Next base: position 3,601,883 of record NZ_CP088149.1, read on the forward strand.
GATCGAGCGGATCGTTGCCTACGATGGCGGCCTGAGCAGCGCCAGCATCACCTATGGCTTTGCCCATAGCTTCGACGACGGGGTCATGCCGACGCTGGTCAGTCTGTTGATGCAAAGCGATGAGGTGCTCGAACAACTGGCTGTCCCGGTACTGCAGTGGATCACCGGCTACCGTTTCGGCTATTACAACGTTGTGCCGACCCTGACGGTGATCAACTGGATCAGTACCCAGCCATTGCCTCAACTGCCTGAAGCTCTGCGCGACCTGCTCAGGGTATTGCGCAGCCAATGCACCGATCCCGACCAGTACGGTAATGCCGTCATAGTCGGCAATTATGGCGAACACCTGGCAACCAAGCTCGATCCACTGTTGGGCGACGGCATCTGGCAGGTGCTTGTGCCCTGCGAACACTGGACGCAGTTGGCCTTCAAGGACGTCGAAACGTTACCTGCTGATAGCCAAGCTCAGTGGCTGGACCTGTTGCGTCACGCCGGTACTGCCACCTCGGCGCGGCCTGCGGCAAAGTGGCTCAAGCACGCTCAATCCTTAGTGCACAAGGTCGGGGAAGCGCCGCTACGCTCTGCGCTGTTGCGCTGGTTCGCCAGCGTTGATAGCGGTCGCACCGGGGCGCTGTTGTTTGACCGCTGGCACAGTGTCGATGATCGCGCGCGTATGAGCCAAGGCAATGCCACAGTTTTGCGCGGCTTGCTGTGGATCACTCCAATGCTGGCCGACAGCGAACTGACACGCGCCCTGACCCGGGTTGCCTTGAGTGGCTACCGCAAAGTCCGCGGCATTGGCGCGCGGGCGCCCAAGGTGGGCAATGCGGCGGTGTTCGCTCTGGCATCAATCCCGACCCGTGAAGCAGTCGGCCAGTTGGCCGTGCTCAAGGCGCGGGTCAAGCTCAGCAGCGCACAAAAAGAGATCGAAAAAGCCTTCACCAGTGCCGCCCAAGCGCTGCAACTGCCACGCGATCAGATCGAAGAACTCGCTGTTCCCACCTATGGCCTGGAGCAGGTGGGCCTGCGCCGGGAAACCTTTGCCGAGGGCGCCTACATTGCCGAGGTCAGCGTTGATGGCAAGCAGGCAACGCTGAACTGGTTCCACGCTGACGGTACGCCCCAGAAATCGGTGCCCGCCAAGGTCAAGACCGAACACACAGAGGCACTCAAAGACCTGCAGGCTGCGGTAAAAGACATCAGCGCCATGCTCCCGGCCCAGGCGGCGCGACTGGACACCTTGTTCCTGCTGGAAAAGCACTGGCCCCTCGCAGAGTGGCAGGAACGTTACCTCGACCACCCGCTGATAGGCACCCTGGCGCGTCGATTGATCTGGACGGTCAGCGAATCCGGCCAGGACCGTGCGCTGATCTTCAACGACGCTTGCCTGCAAACCCTCGATGGCAGCATCGTCATGCCCTCCAGCGAGGCGCAGGTACGCCTCTGGCACCCCATCGGCCGCCCCCTGGAAGAGATTGTTGCCTGGCGCGAGCGCATCGAAGCCTTGCACATCACCCAACCGTTCAAGCAGGCACACCGTGAGGTCTACCTGCTGACCGACGCCGAGCGTCACACTGCGACCTACTCCAACCGCTTCGCCGCCCATATTCTGCGCCAGCACCAGTTCCATGCGCTGGCCACCGGCCGCGGCTGGCGCAATCAACTACGCCTGCTGGTTGACGACAGTTACCCTGCGGCCAGCCGCGAACTGCCGACCTGGGGCCTGCGGGCGGAGTTCTGGATCGAGGGTGTGGGTGACAATTTTGGAGTCGACACCAACGATTCTGGCACCTTCCTGCACCTGAGCACTGACCAGGTGCGCTTCTACCCCATCGATGCCGAGCAACGTACTGCGCCTGCCGCTGGCGGTGGTTACACCCCAGAGCATTGGCGTAATGCCGAAGATGCCGCACCGCTGCCTTTGACCCAGGTGCCAGCGCTGGTGTTGAGCGAAGTCATGCGCGACATCGACCTGTTTGTCGGCGTGGCGTCGCTGGCCAATGACCCGCAATGGGCCGATGGCGGGGCCGACGGCCGCCTGCGCGACTATTGGCGACAAGAGGCGTTTGCAGAACTGGGCGCTACAGCGCAAACCCGCAAGCAACTGCTGGAAAAACTGCTACCGCGCATGACCCGCCTCAAAGGCAAATGGTCCCTGCGCGGACGCTTCCTGGAAGTCACTGGCAAATTGCGCAGCTACAAAATCCACCTGGGTTCGGGCAACATCCTGATGCAGCCGAACGATCAGTACCTGTGTATCGTCCCTGACGCCAAGGCGCGCACCCAGGCCATGCCGCACTACCTGCCGTTTGAAGGTGACACGCTGTTATCGATCATCCTCTCCAAAGCCTTGCTGCTGATCGATGACGACAAAATCAGTGATCCGACCATCACCGATCAGATAGCCGAGCGTTGAGATTGCTGCCAGGTGTCGCCACGGCACCGCGCAGCCAATCCTTGAAGGCTTGCATCGCGGTGCTCTCGGCCCGCGACTGCAAGCGTGTCAGCCAGTAACTGCCGGTGCTGATGCTGAAGGCGAACGGCTGACGAATCGCATCGCTGGCCAGTAGCCGTTCGAACATCAAGGGTGGCGCCAGGGCCACGCCAACCCCTTGCTGCGCAGCCTCCATCATACCCAGCGACGAGTCGAAAACCACCGTGCGCGAGGGTTGCAAGGCGCTGGGTACACCGGCGACCTGGAACCACGCCTGCCACTCATCGGTCCGGTAGGAGCGCAGCAAAGTCTGCTGCAGCAGGTCCGCCGGGGTGTGCAATCGCTCAGCAATCTGCGGTGTACAGAGCACCGACAACGGCGCCTCGAGCAACGGCAATGCCTCGGTACCGTGCCAGGCACCACTGCCGAAACGAATCGCATAATCGAGCCCTTCAGCAGCGACATCGACACGGTTGTTGTTGGTCGACAGACGCAAGTCGATGTAGGGATAACGGGCCTGGAAATCCGCCAATCGTGGCAACAACCAACCGACAGCGAACGTACCCACCGCCCCCACTGTCAGCACCTCACGATAATGCCCGCCTTCAAAACATTCCAACGTCTGGGCAATGCGGTCGAAGCTTTCGCGCAGTACCGGCAACAAAGTCTCGCCTTCGCGGGTCAGCATCAGACCCCGTGGCAAGCGTTTGAACAAGGTGACATTGAGCTGGGTTTCGAGGCTCTTGACCTGATGACTGACCGCAGCTTGCGTCACGCACAACTCGATCGCCGCACGGGTAAAACTCAAGTGCCGCGCCGAAGCTTCAAAAGCCCGCAGGGCATTCAGCGGCAGATGCGGTCGGATCATTCATAACCCCTAATTTTTCTAATGACTGCTGCGAAATATCATCGGTTGTCCCCAGCCGGCAATGCACCTAGATTGGCGCTCCCTGCTGCAGACAGGCTCACTACAATCAACGCACATGGAACCTTGCCCGATGATGCCCAAGACAATCAAGGCCAAGCCAGGGATTCTGGCAGCTGTAGGACTTTTCTTGTTTACCAGTCAGACGCTCGCGTCTCCCCTTTCTGACGCAGAAGTGGCATCGACCGTGAACGCTGCCGTGCGCCCATTGATGCAGCAACACGCCATCCCCGGCATGGCCGTCGCCATCAGCGTCAAGGGCAAGCAGCATTACTTAAACTACGGGGTGGCCTCAATACAGACGGGGCAGGCCGTCAACGCCGACACCCTGTTCGAGATCGGTTCGGTGAGCAAGACCTTCACCGCCACCCTCGCCGGTTTTGCCCAGGCCAGCGGTAAGCTGTCGCTCAGCGACCCAGCGAGCAAGCACTGGCCGGCGTTGGCCAAAACGCCTTTTGACGGCATTACCCTGCTCAACCTGGGAACCTACAGCGCCGGTGGCCTGCCCCTGCAGTTCCCTGACCAGGTCAAGGACCAGGACGACATGCTCCGCTACTACGCGCACTGGAAGCCTGCCTATGCCCCCGGCACACAGCGGCTGTATTCCAACCCAAGCCTGGGCTTGTTCGGTTATTTGGCGGCAAGAAGCATGGGCACACCCTTCACTGAGCTGATGCAACAGCAGCTGCTGCCACAACTGGGCTTGCAACACACCTACCTGCAAGTACCCGCGACACAAATGGACCGCTACGCCCAAGGCTACAACAAAGACAATCAACCGCTGCGGGTCGGTCCGGGCGCGCTGGATGCCGAAGCCTACGGGGTGAAAACCAGCGCCGCTGATTTGCTTCACTACCTCGACGTGAACATGCAGCCACAGCGCCTGAGTCCGCCGTTGCAGCGCGCCATCGCCACCACTCAAACCGGCTATTACCGCGTCGGCGCCATGACCCAGGGGCTGGGTTGGGAAATGTATGACTACCCGATCAGCCTCGACCAACTACTGGCAGGGAACTTTTCCTCGATGACCCTTGAGCCACACCCGACAACCTGGCTGAAACCGGCCCAGCCGCTGCACGCCAACACGCTGCTGAACAAAACCGGTTCAACCAATGGCTTCGGTGCGTACGTACTGTTCGTGCCGTCCAGGCAGATCGGCATTGTCTTGCTGGCGAACAAGAACTACCCGAATACCGAGCGGGTAAAAGTCGCCCATGCCATTCTCACTGCGCTGGACCAGTAGTCGCCCTCAAGGGGTGCCGTTGCGTCCATGCAGGCGGTAGCCTTCGCGGGTGCTCAAATGCTCATAGTACGCCTCGACGGCGGGCAACGGCGGACGCTCCAACGGGGTCTGCAGCCAACGGTTGACCGACAGGCCGATAGGGATATCGGCCAGCGAAAAGTCCTGACCACTGACATAGGCTGCGGTGCGTTCAAGCTGGCGGTCGAGGATGGTCATATGCCGATTCCAATTGCGGCAGGCTGCGGCCAGCGTGTCAGCATCTTGATGGGCGGGTGATTGGCGCACCAGGGAGACAAAAGCGTAGCTCCACGAGCCATTGAGATCGGTGGCTTGCCAGTCCATCCATTGGTCGACCCGCGCCCGTGCCTGAGGCGCTGACGGGTACAGCCACTCACCCGCGTAACGCGAGGCCAGGTAACGAATGATGGTGTTGGACTCCCACAGCACGAAATCGCCGTCCTGGATCACCGGGACCATGGCATTGGGATTGAGCGCCATAAAGGCCTCGTCCTGGGTCGAACGAAACCCCGAGCCCCAGTCTTCCCGCTCAAAAGCCAGCTGCAGCTCCGCGCAGGTCCACAGCACCTTACGCACGTTGATCGATGACGCCTTGCCCAGTATCCGCACCATCATTCACTCCTGTGACTCGTGTTGACCCAGCCGTTGCAAGAACAGGCTGAACAGTTCTGATTGCGACGAAACACCCAGTTTGGCGTACAGGTTGCGCCGGTGCACTTTTACCGTTTCCTGAGAGATGGCCAGGCGCTTGGCAATCGCCTTGCTGGAATTACCGCGCAGCACCAGGCGGGCGATTTCCAGCTCGCGGGCCGACAGCGTATCGCTGCCAAAGTGCTCCAGTGCACGCTCCACCGGCGTGGCATGGCTGCGGTTGGCCAGGGCCGGATTCTGCAGCGCCCAGTGTTGACGCAAGAGCGCCAGCAACCAGGGCGCATACAGCTGCATCTGGCCCAGGTGCGCAGTCTCGAAGCGCTGATTGGCGCCTAGAGAAATGGCTAACAACTGTCCGGGCGCCAGGTTCAGCACCAGTTGCAGCTCATCTTCACCGATGGCTGAGCGAAAGTAGTTCTGAAAATAGTCGCTCTGGCGAAATTCGTCCGGCGCCACCTCTTCCATGCGGTAAACGCCATCGGCCAGGCCTTCGTGCATGGCCTGGTTGAACGGGTCGAGCAAATACAGGCCACTGAGGTACAGCGGCATGGGTGACGGTGCGTTACTGAAACCACGGTCGAATTCGGCCAGTACCACGGGGGCGTGGTCATGCTCGGCAAAGATCACCAGCCCGTTGTCGAACGGCAGCATCTGGTTCAGCAGGGCCAGGGTCTGGTGCCAGAATCCTGGCTGGCCCAACTGCGCGATCACCTTGGCCAGCCCGTGATGATGGGCGGCGGCTTCGAATAGCATCTGCACCGATAACTCCTCGGGGGTAACAACTGGGGGTAATCGCCAACGGCGGGCCGAGTTCCTAGACTCTGCACACCGGCACGCAGTATTGCCGTTGCCCGCCCGGTTTGTCATGCACCGCATGATGCTGCGGCAAGTGCGGCAACCGCCGGCCTTCGAACCTTCCCGATGGAGCAGTGAAGCAATGCGTATTCGTGACCTGGGCATTCGTATTGGCATGGGCAAACCTGGCGTCTACAACGCCATCACCGATGTGCCTGGCGTGCGTGTGGGCCATTACACCCTTCATGATGAAAGCGGTGCGCAGGCGGTGCACACCGGTGTCACCGTCATCGAGCCGCGACCGCAGTCGGCGCACCTGCAGCCATGCTTTGCCGGCGTGCACGTGCTCAACGGCAATGGCGATGCGACTGGCCTTGAATGGATTCGCGAAGCTGGCCTGTTGACCACACCGATTGCCTACACCAACACTCACAGCGTGGGTGTGGTCCGTGATGCCCTGGTGGCTGCCGAGCGCGAGTTGGGTAAGCAACGCACCTACTGGTGCATGCCGACGGTGCTGGAAACCTATGACGGCGTGCTCAATGATATTTGGGGCCAGCATGTCACTGCCGAGCACGTCCAGGCCGCCCTGGCCGATGCGCGCTCAGGGCCGGTGGCCGAAGGCTGCGTGGGTGGCGGCACCGGAATGATCTGTCACGAGTTCAAGGGCGGCATCGGCACCTCGTCACGGGTACTGAACGCGGAAATCGGCGGCTGGACGGTCGGCGCGCTGGTGCAAGCCAACTATGGCGTACGCGAAGCGCTGCGAGTCGGCGGCTACCCGGTGGGCGAAGCGTTAAGCGAACTGCCCTCGCCGTTTCGCGGCAGCGACACCGTGGGTGAGGCTGGCATGGGCTCAATTGTCGTGACCCTGGCCACCGACGCACCGCTGCTGCCGCACCAATGCACGCGCCTGGCTCAGCGTGCCAGCGTGGGCCTGGCGCGGGTCGGCGGCGGTACTGAAGACAGCAGCGGCGACATCTTCGTGGCGTTCTCAGTGGGCAACCGCGACCTGCCGGTGACCAATGTCGGTCGCCCTGGAGTACCCACCACCACGGTGCAGATGGTCAATAACGATCACATTTCAGCCTTGTTCAGCGCCGCGGCCGATGCCGTCGAGGAAGCGATCCTCAATGCGCTGCTCGCCGCCAGCGACCTTCAGGCCAATGGCCACCAAGCACTCGCACTGAAGCCCGAACAACTGCTAGAAGCCTTAGCGGCCGTCGGTTGGAAGGCTGGTCCTCGCGCAGTGCCAACAACCTGAGCATTAAAGGCACTCGTTGCTGCGACAATTTGTCGGTATGGTGGTGTTCTGAAGATGGACGTTTACCCGCTCACAGGAAACCCAGAATGCCCCAACGTGAAGTTATCAATGCATCTGTCAGCCCAAAAGGCAGCCTGGAAACACTGTCTCAACGTGAAGTACAGCAACTGAGTGAAGCCGGTTCCGGCAGCCTGTACACCCTGTTCCGCCAGTGCGCGCTGGCAATTCTCAACACCGGCGCGCATGTCGACAACGCCAAAACCATCCTCGAAGCCTACAAGGACTTCGAAGTACGCATTCACCAACAGGATCGCGGCGTGCGCCTGGAGCTACTGAACGCCCCGGCCGATGCCTTCGTGGATGGCGAAATGATCGCCAGCACCCGCGAAATGCTCTTCAGCGCATTGCGCGACATTGTCTACACCGAGAGCGAGCTGGCCAGCCAGCGCATCGACCTGGAGAGTTCCCAGGGCATCACCGACTACGTCTTCCACCTGCTGCGCAACGCCCGCACCCTGCGCCCTGGCGTTGAGCCCAAAATGGTGGTGTGCTGGGGCGGTCACTCGATCAGCACCGAGGAATACCAGTACACCAAGAAAGTTGGCCACGAGTTGGGCCTGCGCAAGCTGGATGTCTGCACCGGCTGCGGCCCGGGCGTGATGAAAGGCCCGATGAAGGGCGCAACCATCGCCCACGCCAAGCAGCGCATGAGCGGCAGCCGCTATCTGGGCTTGACCGAACCCGGCATCATCGCCGCCGAGGCGCCCAACCCGATCGTCAATGAGCTGGTGATCCTGCCGGACATCGAAAAGCGCCTTGAAGCGTTCGTACGCGTCGGCCATGGCATCATCATCTTCCCCGGTGGCGCCGGTACCGCCGAAGAGTTCCTGTACCTGCTCGGCATCCTGATGCACCCGGACAATCGCGACCTGCCGTTCCCGGTCATCCTTACGGGCCCGAAAAGCGCCGAGCCGTACCTGCTGCAGTTGCATGCCTTTGTGCAAGCCACGCTCGGCGACACCGCCCAGCGCCATTACCAGATCATCATCGACAACCCGGCTGAAGTGGCCCGACAGATGGTCGAAGGGCTCAAGGAGGTCAAGCAGTTCCGCCGCGAGCGTAATGACGCCTTCCACTTCAACTGGCTATTGAAGATCGAAGAAGGTTTCCAACGCCCGTTCGATCCGACCCACGAGAACATGGCCGGCCTGCAACTGCGCCGGGACCTGCCCGCCCATGAACTGGCGGCCAACCTGCGTCGGGCGTTTTCCGGGATTGTTGCCGGCAACGTCAAGGACAAGGGTATCCGCTTGATTGAAGAGAAAGGTCCTTACGAAATTCATGGCGATGCGGCCGTGCTGCACCCGCTCGGCAAGTTGTTGGAAGCCTTCGTTGCCCAGCACCGCATGAAGCTGCCAGGCGGCGCCGAGTACGTGCCTTGCTACCGTGTCGTGACCTGACTTCGAGCCTCCCCTGATGGCGGGCACAGGCTGTGCCCGCAACATTTGCTGCCATTTTCCTACCTCCCTCAGTGAACCTGCCTGCAGAAAAATGGTCTTTCAGCTGGCGGCTTGCGTGCACGCCCACGTTCACTGGCCCAGTCACCGGGCTTTTAATTTTTACTTCACGCGAAGACCATCATGCCTATCTCTCGTCCTGTGCCTGCGGCGCTTACCCCCGATTCCCCTGCTTTGCTGCGCCCGCGCAACAGACTTTCCCTTGGCGTGATCGGTGCCCTGATTGCCCTGAGCGGCCCCTTGCAGGCCGAAGAAACCACCGACACGGGTGAGCGCTGGGTCAGCGACAGCCTGACCACCTTCGTGCGTAGCGGGCCGACCAATGGCCACCGCATCGTCGGCAACCTCAAGTCCGGGCAGAAAGTCACCCTGCTCAGCACCCAGGGTAACTACAGCCAGGTGCGTGGCGAATCCGGCGATATCGTCTGGATCACCAGCAGCGACCTGCAAGCGGTTCCCGGCCAAGCCGAGCGTTTGCCACAACTGACCGAGCAGGTCACGCAACTGAGCGAGCAACTCAAGACCATCGACGACAGCTGGAAAGCACGCGTGCAAGGCATGCAGGAGACCCTGGACTCACGCAAAGCCCTGATTGACGAACTGGAGGCACGCAGCAAGGCGCTCAATGCCGAGCTCAGCGACACCCAGTCGGAGCTGCGCAGCACCCAGGCACGCCTGGGCGATGAAAACAAACACGTGTTGATGCGTTACATGGTCTACGGCGGCGGTATCGCGGGCGCAGGCCTGCTCGCCGGCCTGATCCTTCCGGCGTTGAGTCGTGGGCGCAAACGTAACGACCGCTGGTTCTGAGTTCGAACACAAGCAGCGGGGTGACGCAACGCGGCACAATCCTTACAGTGGCCAGCCAAACCTGTCGAACGAGGATTGCCGCATGCCCGCTTGTGAGCTTCTGCTGGAGCGCATTGCGCTGCCCGCCCCCATCGGCCAGGTACTGATCGTCAGTGACGGTCGACAGTTGTTAGGCCTGGAATTCGACGAGCCGGAAAAGCGTTTGCTGCGCCTGCTGCAGACGCGCTTCAGGGGGCGTTTCACCCTGCATGACACCACTGACCTGAAGCAACTGAGTGACCCGATCCGCGCCTATTTTGCTGGCGACTTGCATGCACTGGACGCGGTGCCGGTCGATGCCGGTGGCACGCCGTTTCAGCAACGCGTGTGGGCGGCGTTGCGGCACATTCCTGTGGGCAGCACCCGAACCTATGGCCAGCTTGCCGCAATGATCGGCAGCCCCGCTGCGGCACGGGCGGTTGGCTTGGCCAATGCCTTGAACCCGATCAGCCTGGCTATTCCCTGCCACCGTGTGATCGGCAGCAGCGGTGCGCTGACTGGGTATGGTGGGGGTATCGAACGCAAACGCTGGCTGCTGGACCATGAACGTCAGGCGTGCGCGTGAGCTGCGGGCCTTGGCGGCTGCTCGGCGCCGATGGCATTGAGTACCTGAGCGCGCAACCCGGCGAACTGGGTGGCCATCGTCGCAGCAAGATCTATGGACGACTGGACTGTCCGGGGGCGTTGCGGGCTATCGCGCGGGGCGGGTATGTAAAGCACCGGGTGTTCTTTCTCGATGTCGAGGCTGCGCGGGCCGCGGGGTATCGACCCTGTGCGGTGTGCATGCGAGCAGCCTACCGGCAGTGGAAGAGCGGTGCCGATGAGTGAAGGCGGTCAGTGTGGGCACCGGCCTTGCCGGCGATAAGGTCGACACCTCACTCAGCACACTCACGCAACCACTCAATCATCACCCTAACCCGCAACGGCAACGGATCACGCGGCGGATGCACCAGGTAATAGCCCTGCCCCACCGCGGGTTCGAATTCACCCAGCGGCAGGATCAACAACCCTTGATCGATCAGCGGTTGCACCAATTGCCGACGGCCCATGGCCACGCCGACATGATTGCTTGCAGCCACCGCACATAAATCAGCACGATCGAACGTCAGCGCTGCACTTGGCAGGTGCGCCTGCGCATCATGCTGGCGCGCCCAACGCTGCCACTCGGCATCAAAGGCGGCATGCTCCCAGGCCAGGGCATCGTGCAATAACGTGCATTGACGCAATTGCTCGGGCGCATCAATCAGGCCATGACGCTCGGCGTATTGGCGGCTGCACACCGGCGCCACCTGTTCGGCCATCAGCAATTGACTGACCAACCCCGGAAAGTCCCCGTCGCCATACAGCAGTGCCAGGTCGATATGCCGGGCACGAAAATCCACCGCCTCGTTGCCGGTACGGATGTCCAGACTGATCTGCGGATTGCGCTGCTGGAAGTCCGCCAGCCGCGGTACCAGCCAACATTGGGTAATGGACGGCCGGGCATAGAGCGTCAGGGCGCCGCTGACGGTCGAGGTGGAATCCGCCTGCAGGGCTTCTTCCAGGTCCTCCACCAGCCCCTGCACCAATCGGTACAGGCGCTCACCTTCGTCCGTCAGGCGAATGCGTCGGGTCAGGCGTTCAAACAGGCGCAACGCCAGCACCTGTTCGAGCCGGGCAATACGGTGACTGACTGCGCTGGGGGTCAGGTGCAACTCTTGCGCTGCCAGGGTAAAACTCAAGTGCCGCGCGGCCACGGCGAAGGTGTGCAGGTTGGCAAACTGCGCCCCGGTCAGACGGTTGCCAAGGCGTGGTGGCAGGTTGAGCATGCTCACTGCCCGGCCAGCACGATACGGCCCTTGGCCAGATACGCGTCCATTTCTGCCCGCGGCACCATGCTGCCGCCCGTACCCCAGACCAGGTGAGTGGCCCGCTGCATACGCGCGTCATCCAGCCCCAGGCGTTGGCGATAGCCCTGGGTTTCGTGCAGCACCTGCACCATGCCGGGCACCCCGGCCAGTGCCGACGGCTCCAGTTCATAGCCCTCACAGGCCTGCATCTGCGCCAGCAAGCGGTACAGGGTGGCATCGTCGACGGTGTAGTAACCGTCGATCAGGCGCTGCATCGCCCGGCCGACAAAGCCTGAAGGCCGCCCCACCGCCAGGCCATCGGCCGCGGTCTGGTTATCGATACCAACGTCATACACCGAGACCTCATCATGGAGCCCGGTATAAACGCCGAGGAACATACACGGCGAATGGGTGGGTTCAGCGAACAGGCAATGCACCGCATCGCCAAACACCAACTTCAGGCCAAACGCCACGCCGCCAGGGCCACCGCCGACGCCGCACGGCAGGTAGACAAACAATGGATGCTCGGCATCCACCGCAATGCCCTGCTCGATCAATTGGCGCTGCAGGCGCTCGGCCGCCACAGCGTAGCCAAGAAACAGGTTGTGCGAGTTCTCGTCGTCGACGAAATGACACCGCGGATCGGCTTCAGCTTCCTGACGCCCCTGTTCCACCGCTACGCTGTAGTCAGCGCTGTATTCGCGCACCTCGACCCCATGGGCGCGCAAGCGGTCTTTCTTCCACTGCCGAGCGTCCGCCGACATGTGCACCGTGGCCTTGAAGCCCAGGCGCGCACTGATGATACCGATCGACAAGCCGAGGTTGCCGGTCGAGCCCACGGCAATGCTGTACTGGGCAAAGAACGCCCGTGCCGCCTCGCTGTCGAGCGTGGCGTAATCATCACCCGGCTGCAGCAGTCCACCGGCCAGCGCGAGGTCTTCCGCGTGCTTAAGCACTTCATAGATGCCGCCACGGGCCTTGATCGAACCGGAAATTGGCAGCAGGTTGTCGGCCTTGAGCCACAGGGCACCGCCCTCGGGCAACTGATGCTCGGCGCGCAGCACAGCCTGCAGCGCCGGGAGCGGCAACAAGGGCGACTCGATGATGCCGGCGCTGGCTGCGGTTTCGCTAAACGCCGACTGGATGAACGGTGCAAAACGCTGCAATCGCTCGCTGGCCTCGCGCACATCCTGCGCAGTCAACGGCACATCACCCAACGCTTCAGCAGTCGGCGCACAGTGCGGGTTGAACCAGCAGGTCGGGCGCAACGCCACCAGCTCGGCGATCAGCGGGTGGCTCTGACACCAGTCGTTCACAGGTCGTTGCAGCGGCATGGTCATACTCCATTGGCAAGCGGATAGAACGATTAAGCGTCAGGCGCCGGGTGCATTACAACCGATGGTTACTCAGGCCATGGATGATCCCTGTTCAGCCATGCGCCAACGTGCAGACCGGCGCACTTCTGCTACCTTGGGAATACCCTCTTCATCGTCTGACGCACACATCTACAGGTGACCCATCATGGCGCGCACCACCCCCATCGAGCTGTACCGCAATATCGGTATCGTCGCCCATGTTGACGCGGGCAAGACCACCACCACCGAACGGATCCTGTTCTACACCGGGGTCAACCACAAAATGGGCGAGGTGCACGACGGCGCCGCAACCATGGACTGGATGGCCCAGGAGCAAGAACGCGGGATCACCATCACCTCGGCAGCGACCACGGCGTTCTGGCAAGGCTCGACCAAGCAGTTCCCGGAAAAATACCGTTTCAACATCATCGACACCCCCGGTCACGTTGACTTCACCATTGAGGTGGAGCGCTCGCTGCGTGTACTCGACGGTGCCGTGGTGGTGTTCAGCGGCGCCGATGGCGTGGAACCGCAATCGGAGACGGTCTGGCGCCAGGCCAACAAATACCATGTGCCGCGCATGGCCTATGTCAACAAAATGGACCGCCAGGGCGCTGACTTCCTCAAGGTGGTCAAACAGATCGACCAGCGCCTGGGCCACCATCCGGTACCGATCCAACTGGCGATTGGCGCCGAGGAGCACTTCATCGGCCAGGTCGACCTGGTGAAGATGAAGGCCATCTATTGGAATGAAGATGACAACGGCACCAGCTATCGCGAAGAAGACATTCCTGAAGACATGCTGGCGCTGGCCAACGAGTGGCGCGCACACATGATCGAAGCGGCCGCCGAGGCCAATGACGAGTTCATGGAGCTTTACCTCAACGGTGAAGAGCTGAGCAATGAGCAGATCAAGGCCGGCCTGCGCCAACGCACCCTGGCCAATGAAATTGTCCCGGCGATCTGCGGCTCCTCGTTCAAGAACAAAGGCGTGCCGCTGATGCTCGATGCGGTCATCGACTACCTGCCAGCGCCCTCGGAAATCCCCGCCATCAATGGCACCGATCCGGATCACGAAGACAAGCACCTGGAGCGCCACGCTGACGACAGCGAGCCGTTTTCTGCCCTGGCGTTCAAGATTGCCACCGACCCCTTCGTCGGCACCCTGACCTTCGCCCGCGTCTATTCCGGCGTACTCAGTTCCGGCGACGCGGTGCTCAACTCGGTCAAAGGCAAAAAGGAACGGGTCGGGCGTATGGTGCAGATGCATGCCAACCAGCGCGCCGAGATCAAGGCCGTGTGCGCCGGTGATATCGCCGCGTTGATCGGCATGAAAGACGTCACCACTGGCGACACCCTGTGCGATATCAACAAACCAATCATCCTCGAACGCATGGACTTCCCGGACCCGGTGATTTCGGTGGCGGTCGAACCCAAGACCAAGGCCGACCAGGAGAAGATGGGCATCGCCTTGAGCAAGCTGGCCCAGGAAGACCCGTCCTTTCGCGTGCGCACCGATGAAGAAACCGCACAAACCATTATCTCCGGCATGGGCGAGCTGCACCTGGACATCATCGTTGACCGCATGCGGCGTGAATTCGGTGTCGAGGCCAACATCGGCAAGCCGCAAGTGGCCTATCGCGAGAAGATCCGCAATACCTGTGAGATTGAAGGCAAGTTCGTCCGCCAGTCCGGTGGTCGCGGCCAGTACGGCCACTGCTGGATCCGCTTCGCACCGGGTGAAGAAGGCAAGGAAGGCCTGGAGTTCGTCAACGAAGTCGTCGGTGGCGTGGTTCCTCGCGAGTACATCCCGGCAATTCAAAAAGGCATCGAAGAGCAGATGCAGAACGGTGTGCTGGCCGGTTACCCGCTGATTGGCTTGAAAGCAACGGTGTTTGATGGCTCGTACCACGACGTTGACTCCAACGAAATGGCGTTCAAGGTCGCGGCCTCCATGGCCACCAAGCAACTGGCGCAAAAAGGCGGTGCCGTGTTGCTGGAGCCGGTGATGAAAGTCGAGGTAGTGACCCCAGAGGAATACCAGGGCGACATCATGGGTGACCTGAGCCGCCGTCGCGGAATGATCCAGGAAGGTGGCGAAACCCCTGCCGGCAAGGTGATACGGGCTGAAGTGCCGCTGGGCGAGATGTTTGGTTACTCCACCCAAATGCGTTCCATGACGCAGGGCCGGGCCAGTTACACCATGGAATTCACCAAGTACGCCGAAGCCCCGGCAAGCATCGCGGACGCGATTATCAAAAAACAGGGATAAGGCCTGTAGCCGCTGCCGCCAGGCTGCGATCGGGCGTGAAACGCCCGCCACTCACACCCCATCAGGGTGGCGGGATGACGACCGTTCGCAGCCGATCGCAGCCTGGCGGCAACGGCTACGAATCGATCGCGCTCGGGCAATAGAGTTGCTCCCACCTTGCCCACCAGACCTGTAGACTTGCCTGCAAAGCCAAGTCACCGGCCGTCTTTCGTTTGGAGTTTGCCCCCCGATGTTCGCCCTCACCCACTTTGTCGCCCCGCCTGAGGAGTCGATCAAGAGCCAGATCCTGCAACTGGTGGTCGACAACCTGACCGACATCAGCGCGATTGGCATCACCCCGAGCAACCCGCTGTACAGCCTCTACCAATACGGTATCGGTTTTGAGGTGCACCTGTACCTGGAGGCCATGGCCGGAACCCGCGACCTGTCAGTCGAACTGATTGTGGCGTGCGACCCGCGGGACCCACAGACCGTCACCGGCTTTCTCCTCTACCTGCCGGTACAGGGCGATTCCCAAGCATGCAGCGTGGCCTACCTTGCCGTGCACAGCCGCTACCGTCGCCTGGGCATCGCCCGCGCCATGCTGGCGCAAATGACTGCACGGTACCCGCATGCAGAACTGGCCTGCGCGGTGAACAAGGTGGGGTACTTCGAGGCCATGGGCTTTACAGTGCTGGCGGCGCGCGGACCTCAGGTGCTGATGAACACCCGCGATCATACCAGCGAGGGCCAAGTGGCCATGCTCGACGTGGCACCGATCTACCGTACCCTGGAAGTGCAGCAGATCCATACCTACCTGCTCAAACAGCACGGCAAGCGGGCCATGGTCGATGCTGAAAAGCAACGCGACCGCCACCTTGACCAGTTGCAACGCAAGGCACAGGCCTTTGTCCAGGAGCGTTTGGGCGAGCGCGCCTGGCAGCAGCGTGGCACCACGGTGCACCTGGTCTAATGGCCGACCTGCGCCGCCAACTCGACCAGCACCTGCAAGACAAACCCGGTGCTCTGCTCCACTTGCCCTTGCCGACTGGCAATTCCCAGATGGCGCCATAGGCCAGGGCGTAGCGGGCGCATGCACAACCGTGAGTCAGGCGCCGGCGCGCTACCCTCGTGGGGCAGCAAGGTAGCGCCATAACCGGCGGCCACCAGGCTCTTGATCGCGTCGTTGTAGTTGAGCTGGATGCGCGCCTGCGGTTGCAGGCCTGCCGTGGCGAACCACTCGCTGGTCACCCGTGACAGCTGCGTCGTACTGTCATTGAGAATCAGCGCGCGGCTGGCCATCCAGGCCGGCGTGATACGCGATGGCGGCGCCCAGCTGGAAGGGACAAAGGCCATGATCGGATCGCGACGCCACGGCTGGATCTGCACGCCCTTGACTGCGGCTTGCGGCAAGGCCACCAAGCCCAGGTCGAGGGTACCGTCCTGCAGGCGGCCGAGCGACTCGCGCGAGGTCAGCACCTGAACCTGCACATCAATGCCAGGGTGGCGCACGCCAAGAATATCCAGTGCTTGGGGTAACAGGTGGGCGATGGCACCGGTCGACGCCCCCAGACGCACGCGTCCACTCAAGCCCTGCACCTGTCGTTGCACTTCATCCAGCGCCTGTTCGGCATCAGCCAATAGCCGGCGTGCACGCTCCAGCAATGTCTCACCAATCGCCGTGGGGTGGATCTGCCCGCGCTTGCGCGTCAGCAATGGTGCGCCGATGCGCGCCTCAAGGTCAGCAATGTGCAGGCTGACCGTAGGGGGGGCCAGGTTCAGCACGCGGGCGGCCTGGGCAAAGGAACCCAGGTCGGCAATCACCACCAGGGTTCGCAGACGGTCGAGGCTGATTTCACGCATGGGATATTTTCATTCAGTATTTATGAATGACAACATCATGATATTCAAATTTTCTTTCGTCCAGATCGGCGCGAGCATAGGCACTTCCCGAATTGATTCATTGAGAACACCATGCACCAGCCTCTTGTCTTTATCGATGGTGACCAAGGCACTACCGGCCTGCAGATCCACGCCCGCCTGCACGGGCGTGATGACCTGCGCTTGCTGACCCTGCCCGACGCCGAGCGCAAAGACCCACAGCGCCGCGCCGAGGCCATCAACAGTGCCGATGTGGCGATTTTGTGCCTGCCTGACGACGCCGCGCGCCAGGCGGTGGCAGCGATCGTCAACTCGAGCGTACGGGTGATCGACGCCAGTTCTGCACACCGCACCAGCGCCGGTTGGGTGTACGGCTTGCCTGAACTGGATCAACAGCAGGCCGAGCAAATCGCCCAGGCCAAGCGCGTGAGCAACCCCGGTTGCTACCCCACCGGGGCGATTGCCTTGTTGCGCCCCTTGGTGACTGCCGGGTTGGTGCCGACGGACTATCCATTGACCGTCAACGCCGTGTCGGGCTATTCCGGCGGTGGCCGCGCGGCGGTCGAGCGCCACGAGACGCCTGGGCTGTACGCGGCACAAGGGGTGTTGGTGTATGGCTTGAACCTGGATCACAAGCATGTGCCAGAAATCCAGCAGCATGCCGGCTTGTCCCATCGGCCGGTGTTTGTGCCCAGCTATGGCAGTTACCGTCAGGGCATTGCCTTGACCATTGCCCTGCAGACACGGCTGCTACCGGCCGGCGTCAGCGCTGCTCACTTGCAGGATTGCCTGCGCGAGCACTACCACGGTTCGCGTTATGTGCAGGTAGCGCCGCTGGAGCATGGCGAAGCAACGCCAATGCTTGATCCGCAAGCGCTGAATGACAGCAACAACCTGCGCCTGGCGGTATTTGCCAATGAGGCCCATGGGCAGGTGCTGCTCACGGCGGTGTTTGACAACCTGGGTAAGGGTGCCTCGGGGGCTGCGGTGCAGAACCTGGAGCTGATGTTGGCGGCGATGGCCTGATTCAGGGCCGCTGCGCGCCCCATCGCCGGTAAGACCAGCTCCCACAAGGTGGGGGTTGGCGCCAGACCTAATCGACCCGCTGCACCACCGCCAACGGCACCCACCCCGCCACACCATCGCGGGTCCGGCAACACCACACCCAACCATTCAACTGCCTGCCACCCTCCAGCCTATCGCCCGGGTCCACCTCCAGCTCCCTGGCACAGTAATCCTCAAGCGCCCTGCCGTGGCCTTCATCCAAGCGCTCAAGGACTTGGTCCGGCACCCAGCCGCCTGGCTGGCCTGGGGTGGTGCAGAAGTACCAATTATCCCAGCCTTCATCACCTGAGTAGCGTTCACCAATGGCCAATAGATCGCCCTTGGACAGGGTAATGGGTTCGGGGTACTCGTTTCGATGGCTGCTGAGTGCTATGAACTTCACCTTCTGTCACCTCCGTATGACTGCACAGGTTCCAATTGCCAACCAGCACTGGCCGGCTCTTGTGAATTTACGTAGCATCCTACCCTTTTTTCGCGAGCAGCCCAGCGCTGCCGCTCCGCGCTTCGGGTAGTTCATGAAAACACGTTCCATACGCACCGACGTCCTGGCAGGACTCACCACCTCCTTCGCCCTGGTGCCCGAGTGCATCGCCTTCGCGCTGGTCGCGCACCTGAATCCGTTGATGGGCCTCTACGGCGCATTCATCATCTGCACACTGACCGCCTTGCTCGGTGGCCGGCCCGGGATGATCTCCGGCGCAGCCGGCTCTATGGCGGTCGTCATCGTCGCGCTGGTGGTGCAGCACGGCGTGCAGTATCTGCTGGCGACGGTACTGCTCGGTGGCTTGATCATGATCGCCTTCGGGCTGCTGCGCCTGGGCAAGCTGGTACGGATGGTGCCGTATTCGGTGATGCTCGGTTTCGTCAACGGCCTGGCGATCATCATCGCCCTGGCTCAGCTGGAACATTTCAAGCATGACGGCGCCTGGCTCAGCGGTTCGCCGCTGTACCTGATGGCCGGCCTGGTGGCGCTGACCATGGCGATTGTCTATCTGCTGCCACGCCTGACGCGCAGTGTGCCCCCGGCGTTGATCGCGATCCTTGGTGTGGGTGCCGGGGTCTATCTGCTCGACCTGCCAACCCGCACCCTCGGTGATCTGGCGCACATCGCCGGTGGCTTGCCGATGCTGACTTGGCCAGACATCCCGTGGAACCTGCAAACCCTGCAGATCATCGCGCCCTACGCGATCCTGATGGCGTTGGTCGGCCTGCTGGAAACCCTGCTGACGCTCAACCTCACCGACGAAATCACCGAAAGCCGCGGCTACCCCAATCGCGAGTGTGTCGCCTTGGGTGTGGCCAATATGACCTCCGGCCTGTTCGGTGGCATGGGCGGCTGCGCAATGATCGGCCAGACCGCGATCAACCTCAGCTCCGGCGGCCGCGGCCGCCTGTCCGGGGTAGTGGCTGGGGTGATGATCCTTATGTTCGTGCTGTTTCTGTCGCCACTGATCGAGCGGATCCCCCTGGCGGCGCTGGTCGGGGTGATGTTCGTGGTCGCCCAGCAGACCTTCTCCTGGGCGTCGCTGCGGGTGCTGCACAAGGTGCCGGCGAGCGACACCCTGGCAATCATTGCGGTGACCGTCGTCACCGTACTCACCGACCTGGCCACCGCCGTACTGTTCGGTATCGTCATCGCTGCGATCAACTTCGCCTGGCAGCAAGCGCGCGAACTGTATGCCGATAGCCACCTGGAAACCGATGGCAGCAAGCTGTACCGGGTCCACGGCACCTTGTTCTTCGCTTCGACCACGCCGTTTCTCAACCAGTTCGACCCGGTCAACGACCCGGCCCAAGTGACCCTCGACTGCCAGCACTTGAACTTCGTTGACTACTCGGCGATTGCGGCGCTCAAAACCCTGCGCGAGCGCTACAGCAACAACGGCAAGCATCTGCGCGTGGTGCATCTGTCCGAGCGCTGCAAGCAATTGCTCAAGCGTACCGACCTGCACTACAGCTAAAAAGCGTACTTACGGCGCACCGAACATCGCGGTCCAGTAAATCCCGGCGTCGCTTTTTGGATCGACCGCGTAGGCCGCGCCCAGCTCGCTGTATTGCGGGTTCATCAGGTTGGCGCAATGGCCAGGGCTGGCCAGCCAGCCATCGACCACCTTGCTCGGGGTGTCCTGGCCCGCGGCGATGTTTTCGCCGCTCACCTGGCCGGCATAGCCCGCCAGTTCCGCCCGGTCTCCTGGCGTACGGCCATCGCGATCGACGTGGTCGAGAAAGTTCTGGTTGGCCATGGCCCGCGTATGCGCCTCAGCGGCCCCGGCCAAGACGGCGTTCCAAGCCAACGGCGCAGTGGCGCTGAAGGCCTGGTTGCCACATTGGCGCTGTTGACCACGGGCACTGTTGATCAGCGCCAACAGCTTCTGCCCTTCCGCCTGCCAGTCGCCCAGCCGTGCAGCCAACAACGGCCGTGCCAACACAATGCGCCATTCACGCCCTTGCTGGCTCACGCCGATATCGATGAACTGCGGATTGAGCACCACCTGGCAAAAGCTTTCCTGCACCGCTTTCATCGCCGCTTGAGCATCGCGAGGGCCATTGAGGGTGATGGCCTGGACATTGACCATGGGGTAGCTGGCTTGGGCCAGCGCCTCACGCAAATCATTGCTGCCACTAACCGGCAACACCAGCCGCGGGTCACTGGCCAGCGGCGGCAGCTCCAACGATGCCTGCCCGGCGCAACGCTGAGCCTGGCTGCGGTAGCTGTTGATCGAATCAATCAGTTGCTCAGGCTCGCTGGCCTGGGCTGCAACAGCAAGCGCCAACGCCACGGGCAGGCTGGCAAGACGCAGAACGGATGACAGGACGCACATGAAGATCTCCCTTGGACGGACTGCGCCCATGATGCGCGATGTCACCCGTCGTCGAACAGCTGGAATGTTTTGAGCGCGGCGTGGTCGACCTTGTAACGGGAAGTGCTGCTTCCCTTTCTTGCCAAGGGTCCCTACATGCGCCTTGCCACGATGGTAACCTGCCTTTTTCTGGCCTTCTCTGCACCGCTGGCGGTGGCCGCTGAGCCTAAAGCCAAGGTGGCCGAAGAGAAAGCTCACGTGTTGGAGCAAAAAGCGGTGGTACAACCGGATGCGCCACCAGCGCCTAAAAGTAAAGCCATCAGCCAGACCGAAGTCCAGGCAGTGGACCCCGCTGGCCAGGCAGCCCTGGACGATGCCATCACCTGCATGGCACGCAGCATCTATTGGGAATCGAAAGGCGGCAAGTCCTCAGACATGCAGGCGGTGGCCAACGTGGTGATGAACCGCCTGGGCCATGAGGGGTTTCCGGATACCGTCTGCGGGGTAGTCAAGCAAGGTTCCGAGACCGGTAATTGTCAGTTTTCCTGGTGGTGCGACGGGCGCTCTGACTCAGTGCAGGAGGAAACCCGCTATTCGATTGCCAAGGAAATCGCACGCAAAGCCTTGAACCGGCAGTTGGATGACCGCACTCAGGGTGCCCTGTATTTCCATGACCGCAACGTGTCCCCGAACTGGGCGCATGCGTATGTGAAAACCACAGAAACCAGCGACTTTCTGTTCTATAAACCGCGCAACGGAACGGCGCGGTAACCGTGGTTTAATCTCACCTACTCGCTGACGTCCACCAGCGAAATATCCCCTTGCTCGGCACCCGTGGCCTTACCGGCACGGCGGTCATTCATCCAGCTGGCCAGCTGTTCGCCGAACTCGGCCGGGGCCTTGCGCCCCACCCGTCGGGCGATGTCGAGGATGGTCTGTTGGGCCAGTGCTTCTTCCATACGTTTTTGCGCCGTGAGCATCACCGCGTGGATTGAGCACGTGCCTTCCTGCGCCCACGAGGGTGGCGAGCCTTCGAACAACGCGCAGCGGTCACGCACATCCCGACACTCGAAGATCATCTTGCGCCCGTCGATGGCGGTGACGATATCCAGCACCGTGATTTCGTCAGCAGGGCGGGCCAGCTTGAAACCGCCACGCACACCTTCGGTGGCAACCACCAGTTTGGCTTTGGCCAGCTTGGTGAAGACTTTGGCCAGGTACTCTTGAGGCACCCCTTGCAGTTCGGCCAGGTCGCGCACGCTGGCTTCACGGCTATCGCCCAACTCATCGACCAAAAAGGCCAGGCAGTGGATGCCGTACTCCACCCCTGCGCTGTACAGTGACATGACAATCTCCGACTAACTTTGTCGTAAATAATAACAATGATTTCTACCTAAACGGGATCCGACCGTCTCCCGCAGCCGCCGTCCGTCGGCTAATCCCTAGCAGACGAAGCGCTTAATCCTTAGGTATAACCAAGAAACAGAGCGCCCTGAGGGCAAGGTTACCCGGATCCCTTCGGTGATCGAGAGGAAAAATGACTTGCACGAATAAACTACGACCAATAAAGTCGTAGTTGTTCGGCGCAGCTAGGGCTTCTTTAACAGTCCGCCAACAGCCACCACAGGTACTTGATCTACAACGCCTGTGAGCACCCGTTCAAACAACAATCTCTTTTATGTGGAGCAGCAAAATGAAACAGCACATTCTGATTGTCGGCGCAGGTTTTGGTGGTGTCTGGAGCGCGTTGAGCGCAGCCCGCCTGCTCGACCAGCATGGCCGCAACGATGTCGCCATCAGCGTCCTCGCGCCGCAAGCCGAACTGCGCATTCGTCCACGCTTCTACGAACCCGACGTGCACCAGATGAAAGCGCCGCTGGGCGACCTGTTCAACGCCGTCGGCGTGACCTTCATCCAGGGCGCCGCCGAGCAGATCGACGTCGCCGGCAAGCGTGTCAGCTACACCGACGCCCAAGGCCAACGCACCGACATCCGCTACGACCGCCTGGTCATGGCCGCCGGCAGTGGTGTATGGCGCCCCAACCTTGATGGCCTGAACGAGCATGCTTTCGATGTCGATCAGATCGAGTCGGCGGCGCGCCTGGAACAGCACCTCAAGTCACTGGCCCAGTTGCCGGCGTCGAACGCACGCAATACCGTGGTCGTTGCCGGTGGCGGTTTTACCGGGATTGAAACCGCTACCGAAATGCCTGGCCGCTTGCGCGCCATCCTCGGTACCGAGACGGACGTCAAGGTGATCATTGTCGACCGCGGCGCCAAAATCGGCGCGGCCTTGGGTGAAGGCATCAGCCCCGCGATCATCGAAGCCAGCGAGGCTTTGGGCGTAGAGTGGCGGGTCAATGCGTCGGTGGCGGCGGTCGATGCTGACGGTGTGACCCTGGCCGATGGCGAACGCATCGAGGCCAAGACGGTGATCTGGACCGTCGGCGTACGCGCCAATGCGCTGACCGCGCAAGTGCCCGCCGAGCGTGACCCGCAGGGTCGCCTGCATGTCGATCGCAACCTTAAAGTCAAAGGCCAGGCGCATGTCTATGCCACCGGAGACATGGCCTATGCCGCCACCGACGACCTGGGCAACTTCGCGGTGATGTCCTGCCAGCATGCCATTGCCCTGGGCCGCTACAGCGGCAACAACGTGGCGGCGGACCTGCTCGGTGTTGAGCCTATGCCTTATAGCCAGCCCAAGTACGTCACCTGCCTGGACCTGGGCGCCTGGGGTGCGGTGTACACCGAAGGCTGGGACCGTCAGGTCAAGTTGCTGCAAAAAGAGGCCAAAGACCTCAAGACCCAGATCAACACCACCTGGATCTACCCGCCTGCCGCCGACCGCGCCAGCGCGCTGGCCGCCGCTGACCCGCAGATTCCGGTTGCCTGATGCGGCGGTTTTTCGTGCATTGACCGCAGACCCTCTGTAGCCGCTGCCGCCAGGCTGCGGCTACTGTCAGGCATGCACCCAACGCCGGTGCAGGCCACGGGCCAGGGCATCAAGCATGAAGCCAAGCACCCCGATCAACAGCACCATGGCCATCAACTCCGAGTACGCCAGGCGATCGCGGGTGTCGAGGATGAAGTAACCCAGCCCGGCACTGACCCCGAGCATCTCGCACGGCACCAGCACAATCCACAGGATGCCGATGGCCAAACGCACGCCGGTCAGCACATGCCCGATCACGCCGGGGATAATCACCTTGCGTAAAGTCTCCCAACGCGTAGCGCTGAGGCTGCGACTCAGCTGTAACCAGCGCGGATCAAGCTGACGCACCCCCGCCGCGGTATTGAGCAAAATCGGCCACAACGCAGCGAAGGCCAACAGGAAGTAGATCGGCTGATCGCCCACGCCCATCAACATCACCACCACTGGCATCCATGACAGCGGCGAGATCATGCGCAGGAACTGAAACGCCGGGGTGGTCGCTGATTCAAGGTGACGGTAACTGCCCACCAGCAATCCTAGCGGCACCCCGATCAACAACGCCAGCAACAAGCCAATCAGGATGCGCTTGAGGCTCACCCAGACATGCTCATAGACCTCGCCCTGCCCTAGCAACTCGACCAGACTGGCCAAGGTGGCCTCGGGAGAAAAGCGCGCCGACAGGCCATCCGCCTCGCCAAACACATGCACGCCCGACCACCACAGCAACAACAAGCCGAGCAAGCCGGCAGCCCCCAGGGCGCCATGCACTACATGCTTAACCATCAGATCGCGAACTCCTCATTGCGCTCGAAGCTCTCCGGCAAACCAAAGGCTTTGAGCCCGCCCACCGCGGCAATGCTGTTACGCACAAAGCGGTCGTCGACCAGGTCACGCGCCGTCTGTTGCGGATCGAGGCCAGCGAGGAAACCCTTGTCACCCTCGATCAGGGTGTTCTGCAAGCGCCGCACCAGCTCCTCGGTGTAACTGGGGAAGGGATAGGGCTGGAAGTCGATGCGTTGCTCGTCCCACTGCACATGCTCGATTGCGCCGCTGGCGATGTAGGCCGAACGCGCCGCGTCAGAAGGCGCCAGTACCTGGCTCAATACCTGTGGGGTATGCGGGGTGTAACGGTTTGGACCGGCCTTGGACAGCAAGGCCGCGGCTTCGGCACGGTGATCGCGGGTCCACAACTGAGCCTTGACGATGGCGTTGACCACCTTTTGCGACCATTCAGGTCGGTTGTTCAGGTCATGCTCGTGCATGAACACCACACAGCAGGCGTGGTTGCGCCAAATGTCACCGGTAAAGCGCTGCACGCGACCGACCTTGAGGTCTTCAGCCAGGGCGTTGAACGGTTCGGCGACGATATAGCCGGCAATGCGATTGCTCGCCAGGGCCGGCGGCATGTCAGACGGTGGCAGCACCACCAGGTTGACCTCGTTGGCAGCCAATGGCGCACTGGTCGGCTTGGACACTGGCGTCAGGCCGTGGTCGCGAAACAGCTGTTGCACCACCACGTTATGAATCGAATACCAGAACGGAATCGCCACGCTCTGCCCGCCCAGCTGCTTGATCTGCGTGATACCGGGGGCGACGCTCAGGCCGGAGCCACCGACATGGTTCCAGGCCACCACCTTGGCCGGCACCTTACTGCCATAGCGCGCCCAGACGGTCATCGGCGAGAGCAGGTGGATGACGTTGACCTGGCCGGAAATGAACGCCTCAATCACCTGTGCCCAACTGCGCAGCAGCACGGGGCGTTCAGCCTTGATGCCTTCGGCTTCGAACAAGCCGTTGTTGTGCGCCACCAGCAACGGGGTGGCGTCAGTGATCGGCAAGTAGCCGATACGCACCGGCGCATCCGGGTCGCTGGCCGCACGGGCCTGCAAACTGCTCAGCAGCGGCATGGCGCCACCGGCAGTCAGCAAGGCACTGAGTTTGATGAAATCACGACGCGTGTGGGTGAAGTCGTCCAGGCACATGGGCAGTCTCCGACGGCAGCGGCAAAGGTTCAGAAGTAGGTTCGGGTGTGCGGCTGGCCCGCCGAAGGGTTTTGAGGATGTCGATACGCAGCGCGCCCAGTTCCTCAACCCGCTGCTCGCGTGGCTGCGGCAGGTCAATGTGCCATTGGCCGAGGGTGCGCGCCGGGTGGTTGCCCAGTAGCAACACGCGATCAGACAACAGCAAGGCTTCGTCGATATCGTGGGTGATCAGGATCGCCGCGGTGTTGTGCTGGGCGATCAGTTGCAGCAACAGTTGCTGCATGTCGGCGCGGGTCACCTCATCGAGGGCACCGAACGGCTCGTCGAGCAGCAAGACCTGCGGCTGACGCGCCAGGCAACGGGCCAACGCGGTACGTTGGGCCATGCCGCCAGACAGCTGCGCCGGGTACTGCTCGCGGGCATGCTGCAGGCCGACCGCTTCGATGGCGTGGTCAATCCGGGCCCGGCGTTCGCTGGCGGCAAGCTTGGGTTGACGGGCGAAATCCAGGCCAAAGGCGACGTTCTTTTCCAGGCTCAACCAAGGCAACAGGCTGGGGTCCTGAAAGGCTACGGCCAACCGCGGATGCGGCCCCTGCAGCGGCTCGCCGAGCAAACTGACGCTGCCACTGCGCGCCTGCTGGAGCCCGGCCAACACCCGCAGCAGGCTCGACTTGCCGACCCCGCTGGGGCCAAGAAGGGTGATCACCTCGCCCGGCGCCAGTTGCAGGTCGAAGTTTTCCAGCACACTTTGCCAGCCCTGTTCGCGCGGGTAACCGAGGCTGATCCCACGGGCTTCGAGTAACACCTCGGTCATGCTGCTGACGCCTGGCGCTGCAGCTCGGCGCGCAATTGCACCAGGCTTGGGGTAACGATCGGGACGAAAGCCGATTCACGCCAGCGCCGGGCAAAGCCTGCGCCATAGGCGCTCAGGTACGCCTTGCCGCCGCTGGCCTGCAACTCTAGCTGTACAGCATCGGCCGCCGTCTCGGCCAGGGTGATACGCAACTTGAACAAGGCTGCCGGTTGGCTCAGGAAGCGCCCGTCAAGCAAGCCCCTTTTCAACTCACTGACGGTGTTTTCCAGGCGTTCGTGCAGCACGCTCAGCGCTTCGCCGAGAAACGAGCGTGCGCCTTGCAGGTGGAGGTGCACCTCAGCCAGCGAACGCCGCGCCAGGCCGATGGCCATGGCACATTGCAGGCCAAGGAATGCAGGACGAACAGCCGGCAGGAACTGCTTGGCGTTCTCGTGCAGCAGCCAGTCACGACTGATGGCGACCTGCTCAAAATTCAACGCCGCGGTGTTGCTCGATTGCAGGCCCATCAGTTGCAGATCATCCGAACGGGTGAGCCCAACAGCATGATCAGGAATCGCCAGTACGAACGGTGAACCACCCTCTTCTTCAATTGCCGCCGCGACCACGAAACCACCCTTGCGCAGGTTGGTGACCCAGTGCAGACGACCGTTGAGGGTCCAGCCCTGATCATCAGCCAGGCCCTTGACCTGAAGCGCTTCAATCCCGGACAGGTACTTCATCGCGTTGGACAACCCGGTGGCACCGGCCAGGGCGCCGCTCAGCAGCGCCGGCAGCAGGCGCTCGCGCAGGGCGGCGTTTGGGCTGTGCAGCAAGTATTCGATAAACGCGCGCTGGCCCCAAAATACAAACGCGGCAGCCAACGAGTGGCTAGCAACGTTGGCGATGGTTTCTACCGCGTCAGCCACCGTGCCACCGCTACCGCCGTGGGTCTGATCGATGCCGACGCGCAGCACCTGCGCTGCGGCCAACTGTGCCAACACGGTTTGCGGGTCGCAGTGGCCCAAATCAAGGGCTTCGGCCTGAGCATCCAGCCACGTGACCAATGCGGGTTCGAGCATGTCGTTTACTCCTTTAAAAATGCGCCAGTCTGCGCTGGCGCCAAGGGATCGTTATGCCGAAGGCTGCCAGCGGTACTTGCTCAGCTCGTTATTGAGCGGCGTTTGGGCGAACACATTAGCAAAGTTGCACAGGGTGGCGAGACTCACACCGAGAATCACTTCCAGGGCGTGGCCTTCGCTGTAGCCTGCTTCACGAAAGGTGTGGTACCCGGCGTCACTAACATTGCCACGGGTGGCGATCACTTCACGGGTGAAGGCTGCCAGCGCTTCGAGTTTTTCCTGCGGTAGTTCGCCGCAGGCGCGCAGGGCGTCAACCACCTCTTGCGGCAGCTTGGCCTTGTTCAGGGCCACGGCGGTGTGGCCAGCCACACAGAAGTCGCAGCCATGGTTGGTGGCGGCGATCAGTTGCACCACTTCGCGCTCGGCCAAGCTCAGCTCGGCCTTGCCGTTGAGGGCCGAAACGGTGACATAGGTTTCCAGTGCCGCCGGGGCGTTGGCCAGTACACCGAGCAGGTTGGGAATAAAGCCCGAGTTCTTCTGAGCGTTTTCAAGGAAGGGACGGGCGGCCTCAGGGGCGCTTTGCAGCGTGTGTAACGTAACGCGCGACATGGGTTGGACTCCTGCATACTAGGGGTGTCGCATAAGTCTGTTGGTTATAAGAAATACCTTCCATATTCTAGAGTCGTTATTACTTGCTCCTGAGTCTTTCCCTTAGATGATTTCCTCCAGCCCCCTTGTCGATTGGTTATTAGAAAGCCTTGAGCTAGACGCCAGCCTGTTCCATATCGGGCGTTACTGCGGTGGCTGGCACGCCAGCACCCAGGGTCTGGCACGGGCCAGTTTTCATCTGGTGGTGCAGGGCCATTGCTGGCTGCACATCGCCGACGCGCCCCAGGCCGTTGCCCTGGAAGCCGGTGATGCGGTGTTCTTGCTGCGCGACCTTGAGTACCGGTTGTCTGGCACCGCTGACCCCGAGCTGGCACGCCAGCAACCGCGCATGAGCATGTTGCCGCTGGACAGCGACGCCAGCGACGGCGTGGGCCTGGTGTGCGGGTTCTTTCATTTCCAGCCGGGGCTGTCGTCGTTGATCATCGAAGGCTTGCCCGCCTGGATCATCCTGCGCGCCGGCGATCCGGCCCTGAGCGCCGCCACCGCGTTGTTCGAACTGATCCTCGCCGAGTGCCAACGCCAACCGGCGCCCTCCTCGACGTTGCTCGAGCGCCTGAGCCATTTGCTGTTTCTCTACGTGCTGCGCCAGCAAGTCCAAACCGACCTCACCATGGGCGGCCTGGTGGCACTGGCTCGCCACCCGCAATTTGCGGCCCTGGTTGAACAACTGATTGAACACCCCGAACACCCCTGGCCGCTGGAAAGCATGGCGGCCTGCACAGGGCTGTCGCGCTCAGCCTTCTTCAAGCGCTTCAGCGAACTGGCCGGCCAATCACCGGGGCAAGTGCTGCTGGCCCTGCGCATGCGCCACGCCTGCCAGTTGCTCAAAGCCCACAACACGGTCGAACAGGTTGGTGCCGCCGTCGGTTATCAATCCATTGCCGCCTTCACCCGTGCCTTCAGTAAGGCCATGGGGGTACAGCCCGGGGCCTACCGACGCCAGCATGAGGGCCGTTGAAGCAAACTGCGTGCGGTAATCGAACACAAGCGGATTCCAGCCCTCAAGTCCACCTGCGCACACTCCGATAGCAGAACACCCACCGCCGATCGATCGGCACAGCGTGGCGCTGATAATAATTAAAGGAGTACTGCCCGCATGTTCGCCGACCTGAAAATCCGCACCGGGATGTTCTGGGTGCTGTCGCTGTTCACCCTGACCTTGCTGTTCTCCACCGTCAGTGCCTGGCAGGCGGCGGTGGGCAGTGACCAGCAGATCACCGAACTGGATCGCACCGCGCACCAGTCGGACCGGCTGAACAACGCCCTGCTGATGGCGATCCGCGCCAGCGCCAACGTCTCCTCCGGTTTTGTCGAACAGAGCGGTGGCCACGGCGACAGTGCCAACAAGCGCATGGCGCTGTCCGAGCAACTGATTGCTAACAGCCGCACGCTGATCGACGAGCTGGTCAGCAACGCCCAGGACCCGGCGTTCAAGGCCTTGGCCGTCGACCTGCAAGGGACCTTCGAGACCTACGCCAAGGCGGTTGCCGGGCAACGCGAAGCGACTCGGCAAAACGATCTGCAACGCTACTTTGTCGTCAATACTGAGGCGGGCAATGCCATGGCCCGCCTGCAGTCATTGCGCCAGCAACTGGTGGCCGCCCTGAGCGAACGCAGCCAACAGATCATGCTTGAGTCCGACCACCGCCTGAGTGCTGCACAGGTGCTGAGCGTGGCGCTGGTGATGGTGAGTCTGCTGCTGGCGGTGCTGTGCTGGGGGTTTATCGCCCGCCGTGTGCTGCGCCCATTGCTCGATGCCAGCCAGCACTTTCAGCGCTTTGCCAAAGATGATTTGAGCGTAACCGTACACGTCACCCGTCGCGACGAGATCGGCCAGTTGTTCGCCGATCTGGCGCGCATGCAACAGAGCCAGCGCGCCACCTTGGCCCAATTCACCGACTACGCCACACAAGTGGCCCGCGCCGCCCAGACCCTGGACAACATCACCGAGCAAAGCACCCACAGCCTGCGCCAGCAAGACCAAGAGCTAGAGCAAGCGGCCACCGCCGTCACCGAAATGACCACCGCAGTGGAAGAAGTGGCGCGCAATGCAGTGTCCACTTCACAAGCCGCGAATGCCTCGAACCAACTGGCCGAGCAAAGTCGCCAACAGGTCACGGAAAACCTCGATGGCACCCGCGCCATGGCCAGCGAAGTGCACACCAGCAGCGAGCGTCTACAGCAACTGGCCGGGCAGATTCGCGACATTGGCCAAGTGCTGGATGTGATCCGTTCGGTGTCTGAGCAAACTAACTTGCTGGCCCTCAACGCCGCCATTGAAGCGGCACGTGCCGGGGAAGCCGGGCGTGGTTTTGCCGTGGTTGCCGATGAAGTACGCACCCTCGCCTACCGTACCCAGCAGTCGACCCAGGAAATCGAACAGATGATGACGGGGGTGAAACAGGGTACGGAAGCGGCGGTGGCCGCCATGCAGTCCAGCACTCAGCGTGCGCAGTCGACCCTGGGTATCACCCAGGCTTCAGGTCAGGTGCTCGAAGGGATCTACAGTGCCATTGGCGAAATCAACGAACGAAACCTGGTGATTGCCAGCGCCGCGGAAGAACAGGCGCAAGTGGCCCGGGAGGTGGACCGTAACCTGCTGAACATCCGAGCGCTGTCGACCCGCTCGGCCGATGGAGCACAACAGACACGGGAGGCCAGCCAGGCATTGTCGCGGCTGGCCCAGGAACTGACCGGGCTAGTGGCGCGGTTCAGGGTTTGAGCGGGATCGCCTGATCGCTGGCAATGCCGGCGATCAGGCCTGCCGTCGCTACACATCAACTAAAATAGTGAATCCGCCAAAGATCAGCCGCTGCCCATCAAACGGCATCGGATTCTTATCCGGTTGCAAGCGCGGGTCTTCCATCATCTTTTTCATTCCGGCATCCCGCACCTCGCGCGAGGGCCAGAGAATCCAGGAAAACACCACTGTCTCATCCGGCTTGCATTTCACCGCCAGCGGAAACGACGTCACCTTGCCCTCAGGCACATCGTCGCCCCAGCACTCGATCACGCGTAGGGCGCCGCACTCCTTGAACACCACAGCAGCTTCCTCGGCATGCTGCTTGAACGTCTCGCGGTTGGCGGTAGGTACGGCCAGGACAAAACCATCGACATAAGACATGACGCTTACTCCTGCACAGAGGTGGAAACGATCAGGTTGATCTGTGCAGTAGTCGATTCGTCATGCGGTGAATCGACAGCCCCAGGCAACAACCGACAGGCGGTCAGCCCTGAGTGGCCTGACGGTATTGGCGCGGCGAGACGCCGGTGAGGGTCTTGAACTGGCGACTGAAGGCACTGTGGTCGGTGTAGCCACACTGCAGGGCTATTTCGGTGATCGGTGTGTCGGTCTGCAACAACCGATGAGCATGCTCCAACCGTACTTTGTGAATCATCTGTCGCGGTGTGAGATGGAAGATACGCTTGCAGTACCGCTCCAGTTGCGCCACCGACATGCCGGCGATACGGGTCAGGTCTTCAAGCGCTACCGGGTGGTTATAGCGCTCACGGATATACCCATCGACTGCCGCCAGGCGCTGATATGCCGGGTGAGTATCGCGGGCCGCTTGCAGGTCCACGGAGATCCCGGCCATGCCGATCACCTGGCCCTGACGCCCGCGCAATGGCCGTTTGTGCGTCAGGCACCAGCCTGGCTCACGACTGCCATACAGGTGCAGTTCGAGCTGGTCCTGCAGGGTCAGGCCCTGTTCCAGCACACGCTGGTCCTGCTCGGTATAGCGCGGGCCGAGCTGGGCCGGGAACACCTCGGCGCTGGTTTTGCCCAGCAGCGGTTGCACGGTCTTGAAGCCGCAGCGCAGGGCCAGGGTCAGGTTGGCGCTGAGGTAACGCGCCTTGAGGTCCTTGATGAAAAACACCGTATTGGGGATGTCATCGAGCAGCGGCAGGATCGGCGCGATGCCCACCAGCAGTGCATCGATGCTCTCCGGGCGCTGGGCACCGATGCCGTCGCAGAAGGTGTTCAGTGCAGCAAGGCTCATAGGTCAACGCTCCTGGGCAGTCCCTTCAAGCAGCAGTGTACCGATTCGTGCCGGCACCAGGGGCGCCCGTGGCGGGGTGGGTGTCCAGCCGAACAAGACCTGGGCTGCCGTACCGCATACTCGCCCCTGACAGGCGCCCATACCGCAACGGCTTTGCAGTTTGGCCGCTGTCCAACCGGGTTGGCCCTGGATATCGCGCAGTGCAATGTCTTCGCAACGGCATAGCAGCGTGTCGGCGCGGGCCAAGTTGCCGACCTTCGGCGTCAACGTGAAACATTCACGCAGTTGATCGGCAAAGCGCTGCCATTGGGCCTTACGGGTGAGCAGCTCCCGGGCCTTACGCTCTTCTCCGACGGCCATCCAACCGGCAATCTCACCTTCGATCAGGGCCAGTTCGCTGCCACCCACACCGGTACACTCCCCGGCCGCCAGATGAGCTGGGCGGCTGGTGCGTTGCAGTAAATCGACGGCGACCGCATTGCCGTTGAGCTGGCAACCGAGGTGACTGGCCAACTGGGTGTTGGGGATCAGCCCGTAGCCACAGGCCAGGTGATCACATTCGATTTCCTCTACGCGCTGGCCCTGTTGAATCCGCACGGCCTGTAAACGCTGATCACCTAACGCCTCCAGCACCAGCGCGCCTGTGCGGTACGAGGCGGTAGCGAGGCTGATTGCCTGCACGGCCTTACTCGGCCAGCGCCACAACTGCGCGGAGAAACCCAGCAGCCTGGCCATTGGCGCCTGCTCCAGCACCCGCAGCAGTTTGGCCCCAGCCTTTTGTGCGGTGGCGGCGCTGGCCAGCAAGAGCGGGCCACTGCCGGCGATTACCGTTCGTTCGTCCTTCATCGGCATGCCGTTCTTGACCAGCGCCTGCAAGGCCCCTGCCCCCGTCACCCCGGGCAAGGTCCAACCGGGAAACGGCAGCAGCAATTCACGGGCGCCACAGCACAGGATCAGTTGCTGGTAATGTAGCAACAAGCCCTGTTCGGCATTCTCCAACAGCAGGCAGCCAGGTGCTGGCGAAGCAATAATGCGGGTACCAGGCAAGTAGCGCACCGAAGGCAGCTGCAGCACACACAAACGCGCCCGCGCAGCGGTCCCAGGTGCATGCTGCGGACCATTGCGCCAGATCTGCCCACCGGCACGTGGGTTGTCATCAATGATCACGATATCGCAGCCACGGCTCGCAGCGGCCTGCGCCGCAGCCAGGCCCGCCGGGCCTGCACCGACAATCACCAGTTCACACTTCATGACCAACACTCCACCTGCATGCCTTCACGGCACAGGGTCTGGCAGGCCAATTGACGTTGGCCATCGATGGTCATCCGGCACTCCTGACAGATGCCCATGCCGCAAAAAGGTGCCCTCAACTGGCCGCTGCACGAATGGCGACTGGCGCTGTTGCCCGCATACGCCAGGGCTGCCGCCACGCTGATGCCCGCCGGTATTTCAAGGGCTTGGTGTTGCAGGTAAATGATCATGCTGCAGCTCCTATCAGCAGGCGTTCGGGCAGGTACGGGGTGGGGTCGATGTCGGGACGTTCGCCAAACATCTGCGCAGCCAACAGCCGTGCACTGCCCGGCGCGGTGGTGACCCCCAAGCCTTCATGGCCGACCGCCAACCACAGCCCCGGCCGCTGCGGATGCTGGCCGAGAATCGGCAGACCGTCGGCGCTGGCGGCGCGAAAGCCGGTCCAGCCACGAATGGCATTGAAGGTAGCCAAGGCTGGCAAGTAGTCGACGGCCCGCTGCAACATGCGCGCGAGGATCGGATGCTCCAACGCCGGGTCAAGGGTGTCAAACTGCCGCGAGGAACCGATCAGCAATTGCCCGGTCGGACGCGGCTGAACGTTGAACGCCACCGAGGTGCCGTCGCTGTTGTGAGCGCTGGCCGCATAGCCCAGCTCGACCAACTGATGACTGACCTGCGGTGGATAGCGATCAGTGATCAGCAAGTGACCTTTTTTCGGCCGCAAGGCCAGCTCCGGCACCAGCGCTTTCGCCCCCAGGCCGTTGGCGACAATCACCCTGGGTGCCCTCAGGCGCTGAGCGTCGTCGAGGACGACACAATCACCCTCCACGGCCTGCACGGTGGCCTGTCGACGTTCGATACGCGGGCTGTCTTGCAGCAACCAGTTGGCGGTGGCCGGGGCATAGAGAATGCCGTCGCCGGGCACTTTCAAGGCGCCACCGAGGCCGCGGCGCAGCATCGGCTCAAGGCTGGCCAGGGTAGCGCTGTCAATCAGCTCACTGACCACCCCCTGCGCGGCCAGGGTCTGTTGCTTGGCCCGTGCCAGGTCCAGCTCCTGGGCATCATTGGCCAACCACAGGGTGCCGCAATTGCGATAGGCGCATTGACCGGGCAAACGCTCGCACAGGGCATTCCACAATCCAATCGAATAATGACTCAGGGCCAGCTCCGCCGGATTGTCATCCATCGCCACCAAATGGCCCATGCCCGCCGCCGTTGCGCCGCCGCTGGCATTGTCCAGCACCAGTACCCGCAGCCCACGCCCGGCCAGCTCGTGGGCACACGCGGCGCCGACGATGCCGGCACCGATGACAATGGCATCGACGCTCACGAGCCAATGCCCCAGGCGAAGGGGTCGCGCTCATCAATCAGCAGCGTGGCTTCGGCGCTGATGTAGGCATCACCACGCAGGGTGGGCACCACCTGACCGTTGACCCATTCGTAGCTGGCACTGAACTGGCTGCCGATGACACTGGCCTGACGCCAGATCTGCCCCGGCGAGAGTTTGCCGTCTGCCGCCAGACACGCCAGTTTGGCACTGGTCCCCGTGCCGCACGGCGAGCGGTCGTAGGCCTTGCCGGGGCACAGCACGAAGTTGCGGCTGTCGGCCTGATCGTCATCGGCGAACAGCTCGATATGGTCGATCAGACCACCTTCAGCGCCGGTGATTGCTGCCGCTTCCAGCCCCTGTCGCACCGCCCAGGTGTAAGCCGTCAACGCCTCGACATTGTCCCCGGCGATACGCTGATCGTGCTCGCTGATCAGGAAAAACCAATTACCACCCCAGGCGATATCACCCACTACCGTGCCGTGCCCCGGCACCTCGACGGCCACGGCCTGGCGGTAACGGTAGGCAGGCACATTGCGCACACTGACCGACAGGTCTGCATGCAGGGTGGCCTCGACGATACCCACCGGCGTTTCGATCGTGTGCAGGCCCGGTTCGATCCGGCCCATGTGGTGCAGCGAACGCACCAGGCCGATGGTGCCGTGGCCGCACATGCCGAGGTAGCCGCTATTGTTGAAAAAGATCACCCCGGCACAGGCCCCATCGCTTTGCGGCGCACAGAGCAAGGCGCCGACCAGCACCTCATTGCCACGCGGTTCGAGCATGCAGGCCCGGCGCCAGTGATCGTGTTCGCGGCGCAGCAGCGCCAGACGCTCGGCCATCGAGCCGGTGCCAAGATCGGGGAAACCGGCGACCACCAACCGGGTCGGTTCGCCGCCTGTATGTGAATCGACGATGCAGATCTGCTTCATGACGCCCCCTGTTCAAGTTGCCTGAAAGCGTGGCGCGTTGCCGGGTTTGGCGCTTGTAGGTTTTCGCAGGCTTTGATGACGAAATCGGCACAGTCGCGCCTGCCCTTTCAGCCAGCACCGCCCCACTCTTCTGTAGGAGCTGGCCTTGCCGGCGAGAGGCCCTTACTGATGAAACCCTCCTACCGACCACTCATGAAGCCCCGGCCAACTGTGCCGATTTCGTCCCACTCAGCAGGGAAAACCCTCAAGCGCATCCCCTCTGATCCGTCCAACCTATCCCCACCGCAAACCAACAAGGACAATCAACGTGAGCCGTAAATCCATTGCCTGGAGCGGGGTCTTCCCTGCCGTTACCACTCAGTTCAACGCCGACTTCTCCCTCAACCTGGAGGCCACCCACCAGGTCATCAGCAACCTGGTCGACGATGGTGTCTCGGGCCTGGTGGTGTGCGGCACGGTGGGTGAAAACACCTCGCTGAGCACCCACGAAAAGCTCGCCGTGATCGAAGTGGCCAAAGACGCTTCCCGTGGCCGTGTGCCGGTGATTGCTGGAGTCGCCGAGTTCACCACCGAGTTTGCCCGCAACACCGTGCGCGAAGCCGCCCGCGTTGGCGTCGATGGGGTGATGGTGATGCCTGCGCTGGTGTATTCGGCCAAGCCTCACGAAACCGCGGCGCACTTTCGTGCCGTGGCCACGGGCACCGACTTGCCGGTGATGGTCTACAACAACCCACCGATCTATAAAAACGACGTGACCCCCGACGTGCTAATCGCCCTGCAGGATTGCGAAAACATCGTCTGCTTCAAAGACTCGTCGGGGGACACCCGCCGCTTCATCGACCTGCGCAACGCTGTTGGTGATCGTTTTGTACTGTTCGCCGGCCTGGATGACGTGGTGGTCGAATCCATCGCCGTCGGCGCTGAAGGCTGGGTCTCGGGTATGTCCAATGCCTTCCCGAAAGAAGGCGAAACCCTGTTCCGCCTGGCCATGCAAAAGCGCTATGACGAAGCCCTGGCCCTGTACCGCTGGTTCATGCCGTTGCTGCATTTGGACGCGCGCCCGGACCTGGTGCAGTGCATCAAGCTGTGTGAAGAGATGGTCGGTCGTGGTTCGGCGATCACTCGACCTCCGCGTCTGGCCTTGCAGGGTGAAACCCTGGCCGAGGTCCAAGCCACCGTACGCAAGGCCCTGGCTGAGCGGCCGCAGCTGCCGGAGGTGGGCCTCAAATAAAGCCTTGTACCGAACCTGTGGGAGCTGGACTTACCAGCGATGCAGACGCCACGTAACAGCTGACACCGCGCCGATGCCATCGCCAGCAAGACTGGCTCCCACATGAAAACAGCACGCTTTGAAGCTCAAGGAGGAAGACCACACACAGCACCACCACGAAGACTCAACGAACTGCCGACTCCAATAACCCACAAGAAGGCAAGCGCTATGTCCGGCCAAGGTAAATTCAAGAAGCAGCTGTCGCTGACCGACCTCACGTTCATCGGCCTCGGGGCCATCTTCGGCTCCGGCTGGTTGTTCGCCGCCAGTCATGTTTCAACGATCGCCGGCCCCGCCGGTATTTTCTCCTGGCTGCTGGGCGGCTTCGCCGTGTTGCTGCTAGGCATCGTCTATTGCGAGTTGGGCGCCGCCCTGCCGCGGGCCGGTGGTGTGGTGCGCTACCCAGTGTTTTCCCACGGCCCGCTACTCGGCTATCTGATGGGCTTTATCACCCTGATCGCCTTTTCCAGCCTGGTGGCGATCGAAGTGGTCGCCGCCCGCCAATACGCCGCTGCCTGGTTTCCCAGCCTGACTCAAGCGGGCTCCAGCAACCCGACGGTGGTGGGCTGGCTGCTGCAGTTCGGCCTGCTGTGCCTGTTTTTCTTGCTCAACTACTACAGCGTCAAGACCTTCGCCAAAGCCAACAACTTCATCAGCCTGTTCAAGTTCATCGTGCCGCTGCTGGTGATCGGCGTACTGTTCACCTTCTTCAAACCAGAAAATCTCACGGTTCAGGGCTTCGCCCCCTACGGCCTGTCCGGCATTGAAATGGCGGTGTCGGCAGGCGGGATCATCTTCGCCTACCTAGGCCTGACACCGATCATTTCCGTGGCCAGCGAAGTGCGCAATCCGCAACGCACCATCCCCATCGCCCTGATCCTTTCAGTCCTGCTCTCGACCCTGATCTACGTGCTGCTGCAAGTGGCCTTTCTCGGCAGCATCCCCACCGAAATGCTCGCCAATGGCTGGAGCGGCATCGCCAAGGAATTCTCCCTGCCTTACCGCGACATCGCCCTGACCCTGGGCATCGGCTGGCTGGCTTACATGGTGGTGGCTGATGCGGTGATCTCACCCAGCGGCTGCGGCAACATCTACATGAACGCCACGCCGCGCGTGGTCTACGGCTGGGCGCGCACCGGGACGTTCTTCAAGATATTCACCCGCATTGATGAAAAGTCCGGCATTCCACGCCCTGGCCTGTGGCTGACCTTCGCCCTGTCGGTATTCTGGACCCTGCCTTTCCCCTCGTGGGAAGCGCTGATCAATGTGGTCTCCGCTGCCCTGGTGCTGAGCTATGCGATCGCCCCGGTCACTGTCGCGGCCCTGCGCCGTAACGCCCCAGACCTGCAGCGGCCGTTCCGGGTCAAAGGCTTTGCCGTGCTCGGCCCGGTGTCGTTCATCATCGCTGCGCTGATCGTCTACTGGTCGGGTTGGAACACCGTGTCGTGGCTGCTTGGCCTGCAGATTCTGATGTTCATCGTCTACCTGCTGTGCAAGCACCTGGTGCCTACTGACCACCTGAGCATCGCCCAGCAAGTGCGCAGCTCGGCCTGGCTGATCGGTTTCTACGCCGCCACCATCATTCTCTCGGGCCTGGGCAGTTTCGGTGGCCTGGGCGTGCTCAGCCACCCGTTCGATACCTTGGCCGTGGCTGCCAGTGCCCTGGTCATCTACTACTGGGGCGCACGCACCGGTGTACCGGCGCACCTGGTACGCCTGGACGGTGATGAAGAAACCAGCGAAGCCCAACCCGTTCACGGCCGCCCTCTTGGCCAGCCGCAACCCAACTAAGTGAGGACTGCATGCCCATTCTCGGTGAACTGCTGATCGGCCGCACGGCCCGCCCAGGCCAAAACGGCACCTTCCAGGCCATCGACGCCGCCAGCGCCCAAGCGCTGGTTCCGGTGTTCGGCGGTGCCAGCCTCGACGACCTCGATCAAGCCTGTGCCTTGGCCGCACAAGCCTTCGATCATTACCGCGCCACCACCCCGGCGCAACGCGCCGCGTTGCTTGACGCTATCGCCAGCAACCTCCTCACCTTGGGTGACGCGTTGATTCAACGCTGCATGAGCGAAACCGGTCTGCCCCGCGCCCGCCTTGAAGGTGAGCGCGGGCGCACCGTCAGCCAGCTTGGCCTGTTCGCGCAAGTACTGCGCGAAGGCAGCTACCTGGACTGTCGTATCGACCCGGCACAACCGCTGCGCCAACCGCTGCCGAAAGTCGACCTGCGCCTGCGCAACATTCCGCTTGGCCCGGTGGCGGTGTTCGGTGCCAGCAACTTTCCCCTGGCCTTTTCTGTGGCCGGTGGCGACAGCGCTTCAGCCCTGGCCGCTGGCTGCCCGGTGATCGTCAAAGCCCACTCGGCGCACCCCGGCACCTCGGAACTGGTGGGCCGCGCCATACAACAAGCGGTACGCGACTGCGACCTGCCCGAAGGCGTGTTCAGCCTGCTGTTCGACAGCGGCCGCTCAATCGGCCAGGGCCTGGTGGCCGACCCGCGAATCAAGGCCGTCGGCTTTACGGGTTCACGCAGCGGTGGCGTAGTGCTTATGCAGATCGCCGCCAACCGCCACGAACCGATCCCGGTGTACGCAGAAATGAGCGCCATCAACCCAGTGATCTTGCTGCCCTCTGCCCTGGCCGAGCGTGCCAGCAGCATTGCCGACAGCTTCATTGCCTCGCTGACCCTCGGCGCCGGGCAGTTCTGCACCAACCCCGGCCTGATCCTGGCCATCGACAGCCCGACCCTGCGCCAGTTTGAACTCGCTGCCAGTGCCCGCCTGCAAGCGGTACCAGCACAAACCATGCTCACCCCCGGGATCTGCCAAAGTTACCGCGCCGGTGTTGTCGCTTGGCGCGAGCGCGGCGATGTCCAGCTACTGGCCGAGGGTGACAGTGGCAGCGAACAGCAAGCGCGCGCCGCCCTGTTTGTGACCAGTGCGCAAACCTTTCTGGCACAACCGGCATTGCGCGAAGAAGTCTTCGGTGCCTGTTCACTGATCGTGCGCTGCAAAGACCTGTCGGAGCTGCAACAGGTCATCCATACCCTCGAAGGTCAGCTCACCATCGCCCTGCACCTGAACGCCGCCGACCACCCGCAGGCCGCGCACCTGCTGCCGCTGCTGGAGCGCAAGGCCGGACGGATCCTGGTCAACGGTTTTGGTACCGGTGTGGAAGTCGGCCACGCCATGGTTCACGGCGGCCCTTTCCCCGCCACCTCAGACAGCCGCACCACCTCGGTGGGTAGCCTGGCCATCCAACGCTTCTTGCGCCCAGTCAGCTACCAGGACCTGCCGGACGCGCTGTTGCCGCCCGAACTGCAACAGGCTAACCCCCTCAACCTGCCCCGTCGCCTGAATGGAGAACTGCGCTCGTGAGCGATACCGTCCACTTAAGCCTTGAAGAAGTCCATGACCTTGCTGTACATGCATTGACCCACAACGGCATGGGCGATGCCCACGCCCAGGCCATCGCCCGGGTGATCACCCAGGGCCAGCGTGACGAATGCCACTCCCATGGCCTGTACCGGGTGCTGGTGTGCGTACACTCGCTGCGCAGCGGCAAGGTCGACCCCACTGCCCTACCAGCCCTACACACACTCAGCCCGGCCATCGTCAGCGTCGATGCCCACCACGCCTACTCCCTGCTCGCCTTCGAAACCGGCTTGCCGGTGCTCGTGGAAAAGGCCCGCACCTTTGGCCTGGCCGCCATGGTCATTCGCAACTGCTTTCATTTTTCGGCCCTGTGGCCAGAGGTCGAAGCCATCGCCGCCAACGGCCTCGCGGGCCTGGCCATGACCCCAAGCCACAGCTGGGTGGCACCGGCCGGTGGCAACCGCGGCGTGTTCGGCACCAACCCGCTGGCGTTCGCCTGGCCTCGGCCTGTAGGCGAGCCGTTCGTGTTTGACTTCGCCACCAGCGCCATTGCCCGCGGCGACATCGAACTGCATGCACGCCAAGGTAAAGCGATTCCATCGGGCTGGGCGGTGGATGCCGAGGGGCAGCCAACCACTGACGCACGCGCGGCGCTGGAAGGCGCAATGCTGACCTTTGGTGGGCACAAGGGTTCGGCTTTGTCGGCGATGATTGAACTGCTGGCAGCGGCACTTATTGGCGACCTGACCAGCGCCGAGTCAATGGCCTTTGACCAAGGGGTTGGCGCCACGCCGTGTCATGGCGAATTGCTGCTGGCGTTTGATCCCAAGGTGTTTTTGGGTGACGAGCTTGAGGCCGGACTGCACCGGGCTGAGGGCATGTTCCGCGCTATCACCGAGCAAGGTGCACGGTTGCCCTCACAGCGACGCTTTGCAGCGCGCAGGCGCTCGATTGCGCAGGGGGTGGACGTAGACCGGCAGGTTTATGACGATGTCAGGCGACTGCTGGACGGTGACCGTCTGTAGCCGTTGCCGCCATTGTGCCGCTTTGGCGTTTCTTTGCGACAGTTCGCTCACCGAGGGCTCCTCTACCGTTTGCGTGTGGTTGCAGATCGTGACCGAGATGATGGGCCGTATCGGGCAGTTGCCCACGCTTTAATGGCACTCTTCTCCCAAGGGCACAGGCCTCGCACTAATGTAACGTAACCGATCGACAGCGCCGGTCGGTTACGTTTAAACGTCTTGCCAGCATTACCAAGGGAAAGCGGTAACAATGAAGGTATCACCCGAGTGTTTTATCTCCATCACCAGGCGCACTGACTGGGTATCCACCCCATTCCTCCCCGTCCCGCATTGCACCTGAGTGTCGACGTCGTAGGTACTACGTTTATTGGCATCTTGCGCAAGGGTCATGGTACCAATGCTTTTTGCCTGCTGGCGAAACAGGTCAAAAGCACTATTGACCCGTGCTTTGATCTGCTCTTCATCGCCATACCATTTGGATTTGCGCTGCCATCCATTGGCCATGGCGGAGTCGCACCCTTCAAGACCGTGCACCGTCAAAATATGATCCCACGAGACGCCGGTGAGTTTTAAATCATCACCATGAAATTCAATTGGCATACGTCATTCCTCGTTATCGATATCGGCTGAAAAAGCTACCCCTACAAGCGAGCAACTTTCACCACAGGCAGCCCTTAACGGCTAAAAACAACACTCTGCTCGGCGCCACCCGGCGCACCGTAACGCAACGCGATCTGGGTATCGCCATTCCTTTCCATGAAGGCCAGATTACCGGGATTGATCGTAACGTCTGCTGGCGACTCTTTTCGATACATCGCCATGGGCTCAGACGTACCCACACCTATTGAATCGAAAGTAATAGTTAACGTTACCGCTTCGCCGACATTCAAACTTGCCACCGGCTTCTTTTTTA
Source organism: Pseudomonas sp. S06B 330 (assembly GCF_002845275.2). NCBI lineage: Bacteria > Pseudomonadati > Pseudomonadota > Gammaproteobacteria > Pseudomonadales > Pseudomonadaceae > Pseudomonas > Pseudomonas tussilaginis. The sequence goes on from NZ_CP088149.1 coordinate 3,644,309, forward strand.
GAAAGAACGTTACGCGCAAGTTAATTGCACCTGGAGGGTTGGCGGTTGGAATACTGTTCAAATTAACGACCATGGAGATATCTCCTACGTTGAAGTATGAGCCTTGTTAAGGTGTCAAGCCGTTCCAGCCTCAACATCGACAGCGCGCGTGCTACCCGGCCAGACGCCGTACAACTGGACATGCCGCACGCCACCGATCCACTGCCCACGCGGGCTTTTCCATTGCAGCGTGTGTTTTTCCGTCGTCATCACGCCGCGAAACCCACACTCCAGAACAACATTGCTGGCGTCCAACGGGATATCGCTGAAGGTCACGGTCAACCCGCCCGAAGCCGTACCTTCGGCACGCTTGCGTCCGCCCGCCGTGTCGTAGGCCAAGTGGGCGTCGACGATATAGGTGCCACCGTTAGCGTTACTGATGATCAACTGAAAAGCGCTGATGTGGGTGATCCAGCGCGGCAGCAACAGCCGCCCGTCGAAAGAGGCAAAGGTGTACGCCAGCGGCGCCGAACCTTCTGCCAGCACGCCTGACTCGCTTGGCCACAAGTGCTTGTCGACGCTTTTACTGGAACTTGCCGAGGTAAAGGAGCCTTTGCCTTTCGCTTCACCGACCATCTTCTGTACAGCTGAGGCATTGCCTTTCAAGGTGAACGAGTTATCGCTGGCCATCGAACCGACATTCAAGCCACTGCGGGCATACAGCACGCTGGTGATAATGCCAAAGCCTTGCGCGATGCCGTTGCCCGAACCCATGCCGGATTGGCCGGCACGCTGGACCAACCAATCCAGTTGATTGGCCAGCACTGCATCCGGGTTGTTCAGGACCGACTCTGAGTCCAGCGCACACTTGGACACCATTGACCCCTCTCGGCCAAACTTCCAGGCAATCTCCAAACCGGCTTTGGCGGTAACGCCCGTCTCCGGGTCAGTGACTTCAGCCCCCAGGTCAACTTCGGTCTCGGTGCGAGATACTTCGCTGGACATCGTGTCCCAATCTGAACTGACTGCGGTTTTTTTAAAATCGCCAGGCGTTAATCCCGGCAGCGTATCGGCAATGAGTTTGAAGGTGCCTGTCAGCGGGTCCAAGATGCCGACTGCACCGGGAGCAACTTCACTGCTCAGCGTCCAGTTGCCCCAGAGCGTCGGGTTAGATTTCCTGATAATTTGAGTAAACTGCCCATTCCAGTTGATCATGTTTATTCGCCTTAAGTGCTGCGCATTGAAAGATCCTTTTTACTGATGCGACTGTACGACTTGAAAAAGCCGCATAACGCCCGACAAGGATGGTTAGTCGTGCGTCGCCATCATCTTGTGCGTGCACCGTCAGTACTTAAATAACGCCGATGGCGTAGTGTTTTAATGCAAGTAATCATGAGCGCTCACCGCCAACGGCATACCACATGAGCGATGCCATGGTGTGCACCCCCATAGACTTCATGGCGTGCTCACGATGCTTGCGCACCGTTGCAGGACTGATACGTAGGCATTTGGCAATTTCTTTACTGGTCAATCCTTTAGCCAGGCACATCACAACTTGCCGCTCACGCGCGCTGAGCCGGGAAAGTGCCAACTGATCCTGGGCCTGGCCCTGCCGTTGCAGCGTGCCGACGGCGAATGCGACTAACTGCGCAGTGCTATGCAGACCACACTTGCCAAGAATGTTGCATCGATGTTTACGCACGGTAAGGGACGCGATCCCCATCGATGAGGCGATTTCCCGGCAGGACCGGCCCCTGGCAACCCAACTGAGCACCTCCCGCTCCCGGGTGGTCAGCCCGACAAACGTACAAGCCTCTTCAGGCTCAACATTGAGTGGCACAGAACCCGCACGGCCGGGTGCATTGTTCAGTTGCAACTTCCAGGACCGGCAGTAGCGGTAAACCAGGCTCTTGCTACCAGGAAAACCGATGGCCTGCAGGCACTCGAAGTAGGTGGCAACGCTGCTGCGTTGACGCTCGCCGCTGTCGATACCCGCCTTGAGCCAGAGCAGCAGGTGCTCCTTGTAGCGGTCAAGCAGCCCCGCAGCCGTTGCGCGTTGCGGGTAACGTGGCTGTCCCCCTTGCGGTGCGGACAGCCAACGTTTGGCAGTGTTTCTGGAGATACACAGGCGTCGGGCAGCTTCACGCACCGAGACACCTTCATGGTGTACCAGATACCGGAGTTTTCGCAGAGTCTGCGCGCTGATCACCTCCGCACTTCCCTGTTGAGTTTCTCAGCAGGATAGGCAGCTAATGTGGCTCAGTTTTGGATTGGAAAATTTCCGCTTTTCTACCGGGTGTTACGCAGCAACCTGGCGACGCATTGTGAGAATGGCAGCGCCGAAACAAATGAACGTCGAACCCACCAGCCGACTGACCCACAGCGAAAACTTCGGCCGTGTCAGCATGCCCTTGGCCCGGGCAGCCAGTGCGGCATACAGGCTCAATGAAGCCAACGACAAAGCCATGAATATCGACGTAAGGATCAGAAACTGCGGTAGCAGGGCTGCGCTCTGGTCGATGAACTGCGGGAACAACGCGGTGAAGAACATCGTCGCTTTGGGGTTAGTGGCTGCGGTCAGCATGGCCGACTTGTACAGCTTCAGTCGCGATGGTTTAAGTGCATGTTGATCCGCTTGAACAGCGTCCGTGAGCATCGGACTCTTTTTCATCAACTGCTTGGCGCCCAAATAGAACAAGTAACCAGCGCCCATGATCTTCACCGCGTTAAACATCCATTCAGAGCTGGCGAGCAAGGCGCCCAGCCCCAGCATGGCAGCCGCCGACAGGCAAAACAGGCCGCAGGCATTGCCCAGCGAAGACCACAGTGCATAACGCGGCCCATAAGCGAGGCTGTTGTTGATCGCCATCAAGGTGGCAGGCCCCGGGCTGGCAATGGCAATCGCCGCAACCAGGGTAAAAGCGAGAAGCGCGTGAAAATCCATTTTTCCGGTTCATCAGTGATTGGCAGGGTTTTGCATGGTACAGGACAACCGTGAGCTAATCCTCATACCGCAAATGTGCTGATTGGATCCATACTACAGAAACGATAAACTTGCCCGCGCTACACAGCGCACACCTCTACCGTGTGCGTGTTCATACCTTACAGGAGCTCCACAGACATGAACGTCTCGTTTCGCCCTCATTGGCTACTCGCCCTCGCCCTTCCCCTCGCCCTCATCGCCTGCGGCAATGATGAACCTGAACAGCGCGCCGCGTTCACCCAGTTTTTGCAAACTCGTATCATCGACAAGCCCGGTGTCCGCGTCCCCAAGCTGACGCCGGATGAGTCGAAGGCGTTTGGCGACTACCGCGTACATTACGCAGTGATCACCGACTTCAATGGCGAGATGGACGCGACGGTAAAACCCCTGGGCAGCCTGGTGCAGAAAGGCTCGATGCGCTCATTGAATGATGTCATTTCACGCCGTGACGATATCAAGGCGATTCAAACCGGCCTGAACGACATGGCCGCGCAGCTCAAGCAGCAACAGGCAAAAGCCGATAGCGCCCACGCCCAGCTCAAGCAACCGGAAGACTTGAAGGTGGTGTATGACAAAGCCTTCGAAAAAACCGTCAGCGTCCCGGCCAACACCTTCCTGCAAGTGCTGCCGCAAATCAACAGCACCCTCGACAGCAGCCTGAAAGTGGCCGATTACGTCAATGCCCACAAGGCACAGATCGAAATCAATGGCCCGGTGGTCAAGGTCCAGGACCCTAACGTGCAGGCGGAGTTGAACACGCTGCTGCAGGAGTTGAACGCCCAGGCTCAAACCATTCAACAGGCTCAAGTACGCATGCAGGCGGTCATGCTCGGGCGCTAAACACCGCTTGGTTATTGAGTACCTATCAGCGCGGGCTTACCGCCGGAGCTGAGCAAGAAAGGCCCGTCGTTGGCGGGCCCTGAATGCACAAAGCGTTAACAGTGCAAGCGAGCGCGAGCACGTCGAGTTGCGCGGCTAACTCAAAACGAACAGATCCCCTTCCACCTCCGTATCGCCGTGTTTGCGCCCCTGCGACGCAGAGTCGTAGAGGATCAACAGCTGCTCCCCGGGTGGTTCCCCCGACTCAAACAAACACATCCCCTCAGCGTGATCGTCACCTTGGCCGAAAGGCACCTCCACTACTTGCTCCAGTTGATCGACAAAGACCACATTTTCCGCGTCGGACGTAAAGCCACCGCGCCAGCGAAACACCGTTACCGGCCCGTCCTGGTTCATGGTCGGGCCCGCGAGGATCAGCAGATCGTCGCCGCTGATGCACAGGTCGCGTACACCCAGTCCGTTTAACGCGAAGAAATGTTTGCGGTAGCGGCGTCCCTGGGGGCCAATCTTCTTCAGCACCAGCGTGTCAGTAGAACCATCGGACAGCTCGGGCTCGATCTCCAGCAGTACAGCCCAACCGCGAAGCACGGGGCCACGCAGCCCCAGCAAGAGGCGCGAGCCGATTACCACCAAACCTTCGATATCAAAACCGTTGTCTTTACCGGGGATGCGCAGGAAGTCGCGCAGCTGATCGTCTTCCGTAATTTGCGCGGTCAGGTCGTTACCGATCGTGTTGCCCTGTAGCTGCGCAGCCGTGCGTCCATCAGCGTCCACCTTCCTGACAAGTGCATAGCCGTCAGGCTCCTGCAGCACAGGGATGCGAGCGAGCAGAAAACGATTGCCGTCCGCCTCCACCGTCGACAGTCGCTTGATGTTCTTCTGCGCAGGCTTGTCGGCTTCAGCCGTCTTGCGCTTGAGGCTATGAGAACCCACCACCCAGAGGTAACCCCTGTCATAGGCCAAGCCTTCGATGTCGATCTCGGCGTCGGACTTGGGTATGGGCAAGTCCAGAAACGCCTGGAGCTGAAATGACCGGTGCGCATCGCACATCAACACTTCACCGGGCGCAGCGGCCTGAATTTTCAGGCGTTCCAGGCTCGTGGTTTCATCGTTGGCCACCCACAGTGTGTCGCCAATTTGCTGAGCAACCGAAAGGCCATCGCGCAATGACGCTAACGCCGGATCAAAGCTCAATAGCACTGCATGGCTGCGCGTGTTCATCAGCGGATGTCCTCAGGGTGCTGACACTGTTGTCGAGGCTAGTGGCTGGCCGATGACAATCAAGGTCATGTGCTAGTGCGTTTTCTCACTGCCGGTAGAACAATGAGGAATATCGTGTGGTGCTAGCTCGCAACGGTGAAAACGACAAGGTCATTTGCCGAACCGCATCAGGTTGGGCGGTCTTGGGTGAGCAGCGGCTACAGCGTGTGGTGTAACCCGGCTAGACGTCACTTATTATGCCGCGTGCTCAACAGCCATGCCCGCATGGGCCTGATAGAAGGCTTCGAACGCCTCAGCAGGCAACGCTTTGGCGAACAACCAGCCCTGCCCGAAGTGCACCCCTTGTCCGCGCAGGTAGTCCAGCTGGGCCTGGGTCTCGATGCCCTCCGCGACCATTTTCAGCTGCAGGCTCTTGGCCATTTCGATGATGTGGCTGGTCACTGGGCCCGCCGTAGCATCCGCGCCGATGCTATCCACGAACGATTTGTCGATCTTGAGAATATCCAACGGCAATTGCTGCAGGTGCTGGAGGCTGGAGAAACCGGTGCCGAAATCATCGATGGCGGCCAGATGGCCCAACGCCCGTGCGCGGTCAACGGTTGCACAGGCAGCATCGATCTGCATAAAGCCACGCTCTGTAGCCTCCAGCCAGATCTGGTTCGGGAGCACTCCGCTGCGGCGCAGGGCCATCTCCAGTTTGGGCAGGAAGCGGCCACTGCTAACGTCTTCGGCCGCCAGGTTGATCGCCACGTGCAGGCTGCGCTCCTGCACCAGCAGTGGGCCGAGGTCATGCAGTACGCTGTCGATCAACTGGTCGGTGATCGGCAAGATCAAGCCGCTCTGCTCAGCCAGTGGAATGAACAGGTCAGGACGCACCAAACTGCCATCGCAGCGGCGCCAGCGCAGTAGCGCTTCGGCCCCCACACAGCGGCCATCACTCAGGTTCATGATCGGCTGATAATGCACGATGAACTCGCGATTGCGCACCGCCCTGCCGAGTTCGGCCAGCGGCGACAAGCGCTGACGCGTACGCTTGATGAGCATCACCGCCAGCACGCCGGCGAGCAGCCCGCCAACGGGCAATAACAGCATCTCTTTGCGAACCAGGCCTTGCAGTAACTCCTGACGCGACAGTGCGGCAATGGCCACCCAGTCGCCGTTGTGTACCACGGTATAGAGATACCCCTCCTCAAGCCCCTTGGCCGAGCCCGAATGCACGCGACTTAAAAATCGCTCCACCCCCGGCCGCGACGCACTGACCAAGTGGCCTGCAGCAGTACCGACGGCCAACTGCAGATCGTCTTCGACCATTACCTGGAGGAACTGCTCGGGGTCTACCAATACATTGAACGCCGCGTATTGCAGCGCCATCATCGGTTTCGCCGAGACAAGGTTCGGCTGCACGCCGAGCGACACGCGTACGCCGTCGGCGGTGGTGAAGTCCTCTTGCCAGGGCGTCACAGAGTGTCCCACCGCGCCCCAAGAATCGCAGGCGTAGATTTCTTCCTCGACATAGCCAACCGACTTCACCGAGAAGGTGTTGATGGTCAACAGACGCATCGCGTCGATACCTTCTGGTGTGCACGGCGCGAAGCTGGAGCCGGCGATGCTCTTGAGTGCTTCGCCAGCCTCGTGGAAGGTGCCGCTGGCCCGGCTGGAAGCAACCGCAGCCAAAGTGTCCAGGCGCTGCTGGGCAGCGTGCAGATTCAACACCCAGGCCAGATAGCCCATCAACAACACCGGCAGCAGGACACACGGAAGCCCCAGGAGGACGCTTCCCCAGACAATACGTTTTCGATTCATGGTGCCGCCTTGGCCGTTGGCCTGTGCCCTGCCATCACAGCCTAAGACGGCGCCTGCCAATGCACGTTGCTACAGATCAACAGCGCTACCGATTGCTTAGAGGCGTCTGCGCTGCGGGGTCAAGCATCATCGTGCCCCTTGCTATCGACGACTACGAGGACGCTTTAACCTCCCTGCTATGCTCCATCCACCGTTTATTGATGCCGATCAGAACGCTGCACCGACAAATCCTGATAATGCGTTGTCCAAATTTTAAGGCAGGCGTTAATGACCTCCCAAATCTTTACGGTTCATGGCCTTGTAAGTTTCACCCTGGCTATCCTCCTGCTGTTCCTCGGCAAAACCTTGGTCCAGCACAACGCCTTACTGCGTCAGTACTGTATTCCCGAATCAGTGGTGGGCGGTTTCGTGTGTGCAGCGGTTACCTCCCTTCTTTACTTCGGTCTCAATATCCAGATCGAATTCGACCTGCAAGTACGCGACACCTTATTGTTGTATTTCTTTGCCGGCATCGGCTTGAAATCGGACATGCGCCAACTGCTCAAGGGCGGGCGCCCGTTACTGATCCTGCTGTTGCTTGCCAGTGCGTTTATCGTCCTGCAAAACGTACTGGGCATGGGCATGGCCGAGGCGTTTGGGCTCGACCCCAAGGCCGGTTTGATGGTCGGTTCAATATCCCTCACCGGTGGGGTGGGCACTACCCTGGCGTGGGCACCGCTGTTTGTCGAAAAGCTGGGAATAACAAACGCCCATGAACTGGGCATCGCCAGCAACACCGTCGGCCTGATTGCCGCTTGCGTGATCGGCGGCCCTATCGCCAACCAACTGATACAGCGTTATCGCCTGACCCCGTCCCGGGAAGGCGAGCTGGAAATCGGCATCCTCGAGCACCAACGCAACAAGGCGGTGGACTACTACGACGTGCTCTGGGCGTGGATGTGGCTCAACCTGACCCTGATGCTCGGCTATGGCCTCAACCTGTTGCTGGTGGATGCCGGCATCACCCTACCCAAATTCGTCAGTTGCCTGTTCGCCGGTATCGTCATTCACCATATCGTTCTGGCCGTACTGGGTGACAAGCGGCTGAAAAGCTGGAGTGGCGCTAGCCTGGGCCTGGCACTGATCTCTGATATCTGTCTGGGCATGTTTTTGACCATGGCCCTGATGGGCCTGCAACTATGGCAGCTCAGCGGCGCGCTGCTGTTCATTCTGTGCACCTTGACCCTGCAAGTGCTGCTGACGGTTGTTTATACCTACTTTGTGGTGTTCCGCTTCATGGGCCGCAATTACGAAGCCAGCGTCATTGCTTCGGGGTTCGGCGGGATCACCTTGGGTTCTACGGCGACGGCCATCGTCAACATGACCACCGTGACGCAAAAATACGGTGCAGCCCACCAGGCCTTCCTGATAGTACCGCTGGTGTGTGGCTTTTTCATTGACCTGGTCAATGCCATCATCATCGGCATGTTCAGTGGTATTTAGCCTATCCGCAGGCGGGTGCGGATGACCACCCATCAGCCAGATCCCGCGCCGGGAGCAGACCACTAGACTTCATAGGGGGGACGACATCAACGCACCTCACATCAGGAGATCTGTGATGAACAGAACATCTTGGCTGGCGTTGGTAGTGGCGGTTGGGGCGATTTCAGGGTGCGCAAGCAGAACCGAGATCGTCGATGTCCCCCTCAATGCTACCCCGCAAAATGCAGGACACATCGCTCGCGCCTCACTCAGCCCGGTGGGCAACCACACCAGCATCTACCTTAACGTTGGCGGCGTCCCCAACCACATGGCGGTTCCTAGCCGCCTGGACACCGCTATCTACGCGGGCTCCTGCCAGCATTTGAGTGCAACCCCTGCGTACCAGACCGACAAGGCCGACAACGTCAATTATCTCTCGATGGCCCCACGTACGCGGTATTGGGCCCAGGCCCCGGTGGCGCTGAGTGACTTGACCCAGGGTGACTATGCCTTGCTCGTCAGCACCAGCCCGGCAGATGGCAGCCGTCCGCTGTTCTGCGGCAAGATCAGCGCAGGCTAGACGCGAGGCGAGCCAGCAACGCGGTACCGAGGCCGGCGCGACGTGCTCCAGGCGCGATCGCACCGGTCCGATACCCGCGCCAGCTGGAGCTGATATCATTCAAGACTTTACCCGCCGAGTCGACAATGAACCGTCAGAAAAAAATAAAGCAGCTTTTAAAGGCACACGCCAAAAAAGCCAGCGCCAAATTGGCACCGAAAAACAAGCCTAAATACATTTGTAAAGCTGACCGATTGAAACTGGAAGCTGAATCCAGTTGCGAGCCAAACATTCCCGCAGAGTAAAACAGTTGTTTTTTAAGTAGCCGCTTCCCAGAACTTTTCTCTGTTTATTGGTCTATGTGGATAGGCCCATGCGCTTGGTAAGTGCGAATTCGCACGCTTCCCGTCGCCAGGTCGCCACACGTCCGATTGTCAATCAGAGGTTGTCTTCGCTCATGAAATTCCATGATCCACGGAGGGTGCTCTTTGGCCTGTTCGCGTTCGCGGCATTGGGCTCGGCATCAGCAACACAGATGAAGGTCTCAACCCCTGCTCTAGCCACTGAAGCCCCGACTATTGAGGCTCCGGCCCAGGCTGCCGGCAACCCTTGGCCAACCTTGGTCAGCATCGCTGAAAAACAACCAGGCCCGTTGCTCGCCCATGACGATCGGTACTCGCATGACGGCCGTTGGCACGATCATAGAAATGATTGGCGTAGAGATGATTGGCGTCGGGAAAACTGGCGTAGAGATCAATGGCGTAGAGAGCAAGCCCGCCGCGAAGCTGACCGGCGCCGAGATTGGGAACGCCATCATGATCGGGCCATGCGCTACCGCTATGAGGACGATCATCGCTACTACCGTCGTTAATGACGGCTGACCGGGTATCACCGATCGTGCAGCACGTCACGACGCGTCGGCCCTGTCTCACTGTGTGGCAATCAAACGGTCCAAGGATTTGACCGTTTGATGAGCGAACGTCTATCGGCATCCCCCCTTCAGTTCGTCGGTCCGCACCGTCCTTGTCATGAAATGAAAATCCGCTGTCGTGCGATGAGAGGTTGCCGCAACCGCTGCTGCCCTAAAGTCGGTGTCAAACAATAAAACCGGACACCGCGCCCGGAAACACGAGAGCCGCCATGAGCAAATCCCCCCGAACAAGCGAGACCACAACGCCCACCAAAGGCCCGCAGGCGACCGGCCGAAAGCGTCGCGTTCGCAAGGATGGCGATGTCCCGGGCAATCCCCTGCAACACGAACTGATCGGCACGGCGGCCAACCAGACCCTGGCAGGCAATCCGCTTGTCAGCGTGCGCCCGGCCGACCTGGCCAGCTCGGCCGGCTACCTGTTCAAGGCCGTGGGCACGTCGCCGCTCAAAGCTGGCGCTCATCTGGGCGGCTACCTGAAGGCGTTGCGCGGCATCGTCGCTGGCAACGCCTGCATTGCGCCAGATCCGAAGGACAAGCGCTTCGCCGATCCGGCCTGGCAATCCAACGCCTTCCTGCGTGCACTGCTGCAGAGCTACCTGGCCGGCCAAAGTGAGTTGACCCGCTTCATCGAGTCCACCGACCTTGCCCCGTTGGAAAAGAGCCGAGCCCGGTTCGTAGCAGCACTTTTGGCCGATGCACTGGCACCGAGCAACTCGCCGCTAACCAATCCGGCGGCGCTGCGCAAACTGGTGGACACCGGTGGCATGAGCCTGGCCAGGGGCGTGCGTCAGTTCGGCGAGGATATGCTGAACAACCGCGGGCTGCCGAGACAGGTCGACAGCACGCCGTTCAAGGTAGGAGAAAACATCGCCACGGCTAAGGGCGAAGTGGTGTTTCGCACCGAGATGTTCGAGCTGCTGCAGTTCGCACCCACCACCGAAAAGGTTTATGCCCGACCCTTGGTGATGTCGCCGCCGCAAATCAACAAGTACTACGCCATCGACTTGTCGCCGGAGAAAAGCCTGATCAAGTGGATCCAGGACAGCGGCGTGAACCTCTTCGTCATCAGTTGGCGCAATCCCACCCGCGAGCATCGCGACTGGGGCTTGTCCGATTACGCGCTGTGCCTGGACCAGGCTGTGGACGTGGCGCGCAGGATAACTGGTAGCCCGGATGTGAACATGTGGGGCTCCTGCTCGGGTGGCATCACCCTGGCGGCCTACCTGGGCTGGCTGGCGGCCCGTGGCGAAAACCACAAGGTGGCCAACACCAGCTGGGCCGTGTGCGTGCTCGACATGCCCTCGGCGCTGGACGACACCACCTTAGGGCTGTTCACCACCCCGTCCGCGCTGCGCGCGGCCAAGGCCAGCTCACGGCGCAAGGGCGTTCTGAGCGGCCAGGGCATGGCCCGCATGTTCGCCTGGATGCGGCCCAACGACTTGATCTGGAACTACTGGGTCAACAACTACCTGTTGGGTAATAAGCCGCCGGCCTTCGACATCCTTGCCTGGAACAACGACACCACGCGGCTACCCGCCCAACTGCACGCGGACTACCTCGACCTGATCCAGCAGAACCCCTACAGCAACCCGGGCGCCCTGGAGATTGCCGGCGAGTCAATCGACATGACCCAGGTGAAGGTGGGGGCCTATGTGGTTGGCGGCACCACTGACCACATCACCCCCTGGCAAGGCTGTTATGGCACCGCCCGGCTGTTTGGCGAGGACACAACCTACGTGCTGTCCAACGCCGGCCACCTGCAGAGTCTGGTAAACCCGCCGGGCAACCCCAAGTCGTTCTACTACGCGGCGCCTGCCGCCGCCGAGGCCCCGGAAACCTGGCTGCAGAATGCCGGGGAGCGCCAGCAAGGCAGCTGGTGGCCGCATTGGCGCGAATGGATCGGGCAGCGCTCGGGCGACAGCCTGCCCGCGCCGAAGAAACTCGGCTCGCGCAAGTACCCACCCCTCTGCCCCGCACCTGGCACCTATGTCATGGAGCGTTGAGGCTGCCCTCTCTTCATTGAGCTGCCCCCACGCCACCCGTGGGGGCAGCGCCTTGCGCAACAAGTGCCCAAGCCAAGTGCACACCCCATCGGGAACACCGGCCTACAGCGAGTGGTTAGGCGTACGTATGCCGTTGGCGCCGCAGAACGACCTACGTGGCCTTGCCCGACGGGTGTAACGTAATGTCCGCAAGAATAATGGGGCACACAAGGGTGGCCTGTGAGCCTTACTTATCGCTTAAGGGCCAGGCGCAACCTTTAAGCGACTGGTCTGCCTGGTCGGGATCAAAAAATGAGGGGGGATGATCGACCGCTTCCGGCCAAGTGCGCACGCGCCGTCGAAGCTAGGTACATGGGACTTATGCATGCTTGGCCAACGCGCTTTTCACATACAGCAACGCGCGTTGAAAGACCGGATGGCAATGGGCAAGCGGCAAATCATTGAGAGGCGCCCAAAAGAAACTGAAGGCGTGGCCATGATCGTCGAGTGTTTGGTGAGTCCATTGCTCCGACAACGGAACGTGCGCCTCACACCGTTGAAATGACCACACCTGATCCAGATGGCCCGCGCTCCAACAGCCCAAGTCGCAGACAACGGTAGCAGCGTCGATTCCGGACTCTTCGCTTAACTCGCGTAACGCGGCCTGGGCAGGTGTTTCACCGGGTTCGATCGTCCCTTTGACCAACTGCACGCCTGCCAGCGGATGGCGGAATAACAAGATGCGTGGGGCGGCCGTGCCCGCCAGAATAATGGGGCAAGCTTTGTTGGGTGACATGATGATCTCCTTATCGACAGCATTGTTTCGCGTCTATTACTCCGCCGTTCATGGTATCGCATCACGCGATGACTCCCACGACCAGATCGAGGCCTGGGCGCCCGCGAATATTGACCCGGAGCGCTGGGCGAATCACCTGCTCGAAATTAACCCGTTCGTGGTGGAGAAAGAGGGATGAAGCGGCTGTGCTACCGTGGCAGCCCAATCAGATCAACATAGGAAATGGACGTGTCTGAAAATCTCTACGCCCCTCAACGAGCAGAAGGGGTCAGCGCAACCGAAGCGCAACGCCCCTTCTATACGGTATCCAGAACCAAATTCCTGACGTTGTTCCTGCTGACCTTTGGTAGCTACCAGTTGTACTGGGCCTACAAAAACTGGCAGCAATTCAAGCAGGCCTCAGGCAAGGAAATGTGGCCCATCGCTCGCGCCTTGTTTGCGATTTTCTTCACTCACGCGCTGTACCGGGAAGCTAATGCCCGAATCAAGCAAAACGGGACCACCTATGACTGGCGACCCGGCGAGTTAGCCACGTTGTATGTGGTGATCGCGATCATCAGCAACGTGCTGGATTCACTGGTGCGAAAGAACATCGGTTTTCCGACTATCGATCTGATCAGCCTGGCGCTCCTACCGCTGCATGGCTGGGTTACCTGGCAGGGTCAGCGTGGTCTCAATAAAGCGGCCGGCGACCCGCTGGGTGAAAGCAACGCGCGCCTCACGCCGATCAACTATGTTTTCATCGTGCTCGGCGTGCTGCTCTGGGCCCTGATGGTGTTCAGCTTTACATTGCCGCCGGAATAAGTACCCGGAACATGTGCCGGACAGAGGGTCGTATGTTACGACTTGATGCGCTACGTTTCGACCCGGTGCTAGCGCGGCCCTTCCATTGACGTAAATCAAAACGCTAGGTCTGGTTCGCGAGAGGATGGCTCAACGCAAGGAATGGATCGATAACGCCCCCTTTGAACTCAAGGTAACGTCGTCGATTCATGTGCACAGCACTGTATAAGGAGCCTCATATGACCTCGTTGAACCACGTACTGGTTGCCACTGACTTGTCGACCTCTGCCCGCAACGCGGCAGAGCGGGCGGCACAATTGAGCAAGGCGCAGCACGCGTCACTGGATTTGCTGTACGTCGCAAATCCGGCCCCTTTCGAGCGTCTCAAGCAGGCAGTGGTACCTGATGACGATTTGTTGAAACACGCGCTAGAGACAGCAAGAGAAAAAACTCACGAACTGGCAGACCGGCTGTTCCAACGCTATGACATCGCCGCTGGCGTACAGGTGGCCCCTGGTTCGGTTGTCACGGAAATCACCCGTGTGGTGCAAGACAAACACTCCAATTTGCTGGTGTGTGGGGCGAAAGGACATAGCCTGGCCCGTCGCCTGCTGCTGGGTTCTACCGTGCAAAGAATGCTGAACCGTATGCTCTGCCCTTTGCTGGTGGTCAAGCACGCACCCCGCGATGCATACCGTACCGTGCTCGTTCCCGTTGATTTTTCGCCGTCATCGCTCCGGTCCATCGAACTCGCGAAGTCGATTGCCCCGCAAGCCGAGATCGTACTCCTGCACGTATTCGAAGCCCCGTTCGAGGGGAGCATGCGGTTCGCCCACATTGACCAAGACACCCTCACTCACTACCGAAATGTCATCCGCAAAGACGCGGCGGAACAACTCGCCACCCTGAGCGCTGCCGCTGGGCTGTCCAATGCTCGGCAAATCGTGGTGCACGGTGACCCGTCCTGGCGGATCGTTGAACAGGAGCAAGAGCTGGACTGCGATCTGATCGTGATTGGCAAGCAGGGTGAAAGCGCACTGGAAGAGCTGTTGATCGGCAGCGTCACCAAGCATGTCCTTAACGAATCGCAGTGTGATGTGCTGGTGTCACTGTAGGCGGTGTACCTTTGCGCCAGTTTTAGTCCCAGTAGTAAACGCCAGCCGGCGCACATTCACGTGGTCCGGCTGGCGGGTCATGCATAGACCGCTAGGGCTTCAAGCCAGCTCTTTACGCAGTTGGCGGGCGGCGGTGACCATGTGCACCAGAGCGGCTTCGGTTTCTGGCCAGCCGCGTGTCTTCAGGCCGCAGTCCGGGTTGACCCACAGGCGCTCGGCAGGAATGCGCTTGGCAGCTTTGCGCAGCAAGTTGGCCATTTCCGCAGCATCCGGGACGCGTGGCGAGTGGATGTCGTAGACACCTGGGCCGATTTCGTTCGGGTAGTCGAAGGCTTCGAACGCCTCCAGCAGTTCCATGTCCGAGCGCGAGGTTTCAATGGTAATGACGTCGGCATCCATTGCCGCAATGGACTCGATGACATCGTTGAACTCGCTGTAGCACATGTGCGTGTGGATCTGGGTTTCGTCACGCACACCCGATGCGCACAAGCGGAAGACTTCGGTGGCCCAGTCCAGGTAGTGCTGCCATTGCGCCTGGCGCAGGGGCAGCCCTTCTCGAAATGCGGCTTCGTCGATCTGTACGATCTTGATGCCTGCCGCTTCCAGATCGACCACTTCGTCACGAATGGCCAGCGCCAGTTGGCGTGCCTGTACTTCGCGGGTCACGTCTTCACGCGGGAACGACCACATCAGCATGGTAACAGGGCCGGTCAGCATGCCTTTCATGACCTTGGCGGTAAGGCCTTGAGCGTAACGTGTCCATTGGACGGTCATCGCTTTTGGACGGCTCAAGTCACCGACAATCACCGCCGGTTTCACACAGCGTGAGCCGTAGCTCTGTACCCAGCCAAAACGGGTGAACACGTAGCCGTCCAGTTGCTCGGCGAAATACTCGACCATGTCGTTTCGCTCGGCTTCACCGTGAACCAATACGTCCAGGCCCAGGCACTCCTGCACTTCGACGGCGTGGCGAATTTCGCTCTGCATCGCTTCGGTGTATTCAGCTTCGGACAACTTGCCTTGTTTGAATGACTGACGTGCCAGGCGGATTGCGCCAGTTTGCGGGAACGAGCCGATTGTCGTAGTTGGGAGCAGTGGCAACTCCAGGCCGGCACGCTGCTTGACAATACGGCTGGCGAACGGTGACTGACGCTGGCTGTCCTTGGCGGTAATCGCCGCCACACGAGCCTGTACGCCAGGGTTGTGGATGCGCGTCGAGGCAGCGCGGCTGGCTTGTACTGCACGACTCTGGGTCAGGGCTTCCAATACTGCCGGGGCGTGCGGCTCGTTCACTGCATGGGCCAAGATGGCGACTTCTTCGCACTTCTGTACGGCGAAGGCCAGCCAGCGCTTGAGTTCAGCATCCAGCGTGTCTTCACGACCCAGATCAACCGGGCTGTGCAGCAAGGAGCACGAAGGCGCTACCCACAGACGGTCACCCAGACGCTCGTTGGCGTGCTGCAGCACGGCCAGGGCTTTTTCCAGGTCGCAGCGCCACACGTTGCGACCATTGACCAAGCCCAACGACAGGACCTTGTAGGCTGGCAGGCGATCAAGAATGGTCGGGTACTGGTCCGGTGCACGTACCAGATCAATGTGCAGGCCGTCGACTGGCAAGTTGGCCGCCAGGCCGAGGTTCTCTTCCAGACCACCGAAGTACGTGGCGACCAGTTTTTTCAGGGGATCACGCTGGATCTGGTTATAGGCGCGTTCAAACGCGTTTTTCCATTCTTGAGGCAGGTCGAGCACCAGGATCGGCTCGTCGATCTGAACCCACTCAACGCCCTGAGCTGCCAGGCGCTGGAAAATCTGACCGTACAGCGGCAACAGACGATCCAGTAGTTCGAGTTTGTCGAACTCCCCCCCTTTCGCCTTACCAAGCCACAGGTAGGTCAGTGGACCGATGACGACAGGTTTGACGTTGTGGCCCAGGGCCTTGGCTTCTTCGACTTCTTCGAACAACTGGTCCCAACCCAGCTGGAACTGCTGGTCGGCGGTGAATTCAGGGACCAGGTAGTGATAGTTGGTGTCAAACCACTTGGTCATTTCCTGGGCGTGCGCACCGCCGCAGCAGCTGTCGCTGACACCCCTGGCCATGCCAAACAGGGTCTGCAAGGACACGTTGCCGTCGTGCGGGCGGAAACGCTCGGGGATCACACCAACCATCAATGAGTGGGTCAGCACTTGGTCGTACCAGGCAAAATCACCAACCGGCAGCAGCTCGATCCCCGCCTGTTTCTGAAGCGCCCAGTGCGTCTTGCGCAGATCACTACCCATAGCACGCAGGCCGGCTTCGCTGAGTTCACCCTTCCAGAAAGCCTCTTGAGCTTTCTTCAGTTCGCGATCGCGTCCAATGCGCGGGAAGCCAAGGGAATGGGCCAATGCCATGACAGAAACTCCAATGTGTTTGATGGGAGCCATTGTCGACACTCACCCTAGCGTGAGACAAACTCATTTTCCTCTTGATCAACACAAGTTTTATTCATTATCAAACGTTCGATATCAACCACCTAAAAACGGCCACGGCTGTTCTCAATGGCTGATTTTGAGTCACCTTGGGCAGAGCAGTGCGGTAAAAAGCAGTGTCAACAGCCACCCCGTCACAAACAGCCCTACTCCGGGCGCGAAATGCGCAATAACGCTGAGGCCAACGTTTACACGTTGGACAACCTCACCGCCCAGACAGTGGGAAAGTGGCAATGAATTGGGTACCCAACGCGGCGGTAGAGCTGACCGTGATGTGCCCTTGATGAGCGCTGACGATTTCACGAACGATAAACAGACCGAGTCCAACACTTCGTAGTTCTGCATTGTCATGACTACCGCGAATCATCGGCTCGAACAAATTGCTCAGCAGTGCCGCAGGAATCGGTGTCCCTAAGTTGTGCACGGAAAGGGTCACTGTGTTGTCCTCAATGTGAGTAGACACAGTGACAGTTGAACGCTCTGCACCATAGGCGATAGCGTTGGCCACCAGATTGCCTACTAACTGATACAGTCGATCACTGTCTGCGTAGAATTCCCCCTCGCCGCTACGTAGATGGACCAAGTCGCTCTTGGGGAATGAAAGCCGAATTTCTTCAAGGCAGTCAGCAACCACATCATGGAAGCTAAGCGGCATGCGCTCCACAGTAATCCCGCGCCCTACCTGGACCAGGGTAAAGTCCAACAGGTCAGCAACCAAACGTTGAGCACGCTCGACCGAATGGCTGATATGGCCCAGCATCTGGATAGTCCTAGCGTCCGGATCACGCCGCAACAGAATTTCCGCCGCCATTCTTATCGCCGACAGCGGATTGCGTAAATCGTGGCTGACAATTCCAATCATCTGCTCAGCAAAGAGCGCCCGGTCTTCGGCGGCAGCATAGACAGTGCGTAGCTTGCCTTGCGCAATCTCCCGGGAGCGCTGGGCCTTCAGGTTCTTGGCTAAGTGCCCCTCAGCAAGCAAGCGGGCATTGACCAGGCCTCGTTCATATTTACGCCGGTCCTCTGTCTTAAAAAGAGCCAATTCATGAAAAACGCCATTAGAACGCGCACAGCTTATGGCACTTAACATCATAGGTATCTTGTAGCCATCATGGTGCATAAGGTCGAACTTGACGTTGGCTACGCCCCCCTGAAGTTGCATGAGCGGCTGCCAGTACGCCTGATGAAAAGTCCTCGCTTCCAGGCTCATCAGCTCTTGGATGCGCATGCCAAGCAGTGTTTGCTGCGAGTAGCCCATCCAGCGGCAGAACGTCAGGTTCGCACGTTCGATGCATCCGTTTTCTGCCGTCAAAAGCAACCCTTGAACGGCGTCTCCACTGGGTAGTTCTGCTGCAGGATCAGGTTCATTGTGGCTTAGCATGACGGTGTGGCCCAAGAAGAGCTTCAAGCTTCCTCTATCTGGAAAATTTACCGTTTTATCAACGATATCTTAGTACCTTCGATACTGATCCCGGCCATCAGCCCTTGCTGGTCGAAAACAAAGGCATAGGCGTCCTGCTTCATCGTCGAGCTCGAAAGGTTCTTCGCTACGCCGTGGTCCACCAGCACCACCGTCGGGCCAACACCAACCTCCCAGCCTTTGCTGTCTTGAACATACTTCAGGGCGTTATCGGTCATCAAAAACACTGCATACGCATAGGACTGGGCCCCGGCTTGCAATCCCCAGGAACCTGTAACCGAGTTGTAATAGCCCGCCACGTTCTTGCCCTTGTACAAGACCCCTTCCCCATAGCTGCCACCAAACACCAGTCCGGCCTTGATGACCTTGGGGAAAACCAGCACGGCTTTAGCGCTGCGTGACATGTTTTCGGCCAACGGATAGGCCTTGTAGAGAATCTGCAAAGCCTGACGAGCGTCCTTGTTCAGATCATCTGCAGTGGCGGCACTGGCTGTGTTTTGCAGCCCCACGACCAACAGTGAAAGAGCCATCAGTGCGATGGCAAGAAAGGGCCTCAGTAACTGTTTCATGACGCACTCCGACACCGGTGCCTGCCGGCTGACTGTGAATGACAGGTTCTAGAGTGAGGCCAAAGGTGTAACGAGTCTGTTCGCTACCGAACAGACCCCGGCGTCGGGCATCGGCAAACTGACTTTCCAGCCCGACCTCGTTCAGCAAGGACACTATGGATAACCCTTGGCCACGCGCACTTGCATCGCTTAAACGGCTATCGTCCATCCTACGTCGCTGGCCCCCTAAACCCCGCAGGTTTGAGTACGAAAGCCTACTGCGTTCAGAGTTGTTCAGCGCCGAACAGATGGCCGAGCATGGGACCTACCTGGCCAGCCAGCACCGGCTCAGTCCGTTGTCTGCCGCCGATACCCTGCTCGCCCGCTTGGCGGACAACGAGTCCACCCTCGCCACCACGTGTGCCGCGTTCGCCACGGCCCTGCCCACCTCAGGAAGGGTGACACCCGCGGCAGAATGGTTACTGGACAACTACTACCTGGTCGAAGCGCACATCCGCATTGCTAAGACGCATTTGCCGGCCGGCTACAGCCGCGAGCTGCCCCGCTTGGCCAATGGCCCGTCCAGCAATTTGCCGCGCGTCTATGACATTGCCCTGGAGACCATCGCCCATGGTGATGGCCGCGTCGACGGCGAGAGCCTGAGCCGCTTCGTCGAGTGTTATCAGACCGTGACCCCACTGACCCTGGGTGAACTGTGGGCGATTCCGATCATGTTGCGCCTGGCACTGATCGAGAACCTGCGGCGCGTCGCCGCGCGGGTCATGGCCAACTGGGGCGACCGCAACCTGGCCAACGACTGGGCCGATCGACTGAGCGAAATCGCTGAGCGCGACGTCAAGAATGTGGTCTTGGTGGTCGCTGACATGGCCCGCTCCAAACCACCGATGACGGCTGGTTTCGTCGCCGAACTGGCCAGGCGCCTTCAGGGGCAGAGTGCCACTCTCAGCCAGCCGCTGGCGTGGGTCGAGCAGATGCTCGCCGAGTCCGGGCTCAGTATCGAACGTCAGGTGCAGCTTGATGCGCAGCAGCAGGCGGCGGACCAGGTATCGATCAGCAACAGCATCGGTAGTCTGCGCATGCTGTCGACCAGCGATTGGCGGGAGTTCGTCGAACGCTTGAGCCATGTCGAACGGATCCTCAGCCAGGACCCGGCAGCGGTCTATCCGCTCATGGACTTTGCCAGCCGCGATCATTATCGCCATGTCGTCGAACGTCTGGCACGCCACTGCGCGCACAACGAAGCGGGCATTGCCAAAATCGCCATCGAACTGGCCGGTGCCCCCGCCGCCGCTCTGGAGGCACCAGCAGATCATGTAGGTTTCTACCTGATCGGGCCGGGGCTGGCGCTGCTCGAACAACGCTTGGCGGCCACCGTGCCGCTTGGCGAACGCTGGCAACGGCTGTTGCGCAAAGCGCCCCTGAGTTTCTACTTGGGCCCAGTGGTGCTGCTCTCGTTGATCTTTGCTGGAGTCTTCCTCCGGGCGATCTACGATGATGGCTGGTCCACGCCAGTGCTGGCAGGGCTCGCCGTACCCATCCTGTTGATGACCAGCCGCCTGGCAATTGGCCTGGTCAACTGGCTGGTGACACTGACTGTAGTGCCCTGCTTTTTGCCGCGCTTGGACTATCGCCAAGGGATCCCTGCCCAAGCCCGCAGCCTGGTTGCGATCCCTTGCCTGATGGCCAGCGCCCGTGATGTCGAGGAACTGGTCGAGGGGCTGGAGGTACGTTTTCTGGCCAACCGCGACGCGCACCTGCACTTCGCGCTCCTCAGTGATTTCATGGACGCTTCGCAGGCGGCGCTACCCGAGGATGACGCTTTACTGCAGTTGGCTGCCGAGCGGGTCGAAGCCTTGAACCATAAATACCCGGCCGCCGGGGCCGAACGGTTTTTCCTGTTGCATCGCCCAAGACGCTGGAACGCTGCGGAGCAGGTGTGGATGGGCTACGAGCGCAAGCGCGGCAAGCTCGCCGAGCTCAATGCCTTGCTACGAGGCAAGGGCCAGGATCGCTTTATGCTGATCGTCGGGGATGTCAGCAAACTGCGCGACGTTCAATACGTGATTACCTTGGACACCGATACGCAGTTGCCTCGTGATGCGGCGCGACAGTTCATCGGCGCTTTGCAACACCCGTTGAACCGCCCTCGTGTCAATCCGCAGACAGGGCGTATCAGCGCAGGCTACGCCATTTTGCAGCCGCGGGTGGGCATCAGCCTGCCCAGCGCCTCGCGCTCGGCCTATGCCCGGCTATTCGGCAGTGATGCCGGCGTCGACCCCTACACCCGTGCGGTTTCTGACGTTTATCAGGACCTGTTTCTGCAGGGCTCGTTCATTGGCAAGGGCATCTACAGCGTGGACGCGTTTGAACAGGCCCTGGACGGGTGTTTTGCCGAAAACCGCATTCTCAGTCATGACCTGATCGAGGGCTGTTACGCCCGTTGCGGACTGCTCAGCGATGTCGAACTGTTCGAGGAATATCCGGCGCATTACAGCGCAGACGTCAAGCGCCGCCACCGCTGGATACGCGGCGACTGGCAGTTGCTACTTTGGCTGCTGCCGTGGACCTCACCTGCGGCTGACGGACTGGCATGCCAGCGGCTCAGCGCGCTTTCGCGCTGGAAAATCTTTGACAACTTGCGCCGGAGCCTTGAGCCGGCGGCCTTCCTATCGGTGCTGCTGTGGGGCTGGCTGGCGTCATCGGCACCGGTCCTGTGGATGCTGGCGGTGCTCGTGCTGTTACTATTCCAGCCGCTACTGAGTTCCGTGCTGGAGCTGCGCGCTAGAACCCTTGAGGTACCCCTGCACCAGCACCTTGCGGCGGCATTGCGCAGTTCGAGCCTGCACTTTCTTCGCGCCGGCCTTTCCCTGGCATGGTTGCCCTTCGAAGCCTATTACAGCCTGGATGCGGTAGCCCGAACCCTCTGGCGCATGGCTGTCAGTAAACGGCGGTTGCTGCAATGGAGCCCGTCGCGCGACGTGGAGCGCACCAGTGTCAACGACCTGTACGGTTTGTATCGGAGCCTGTGGATCGCGCCGGCGCTTGCGCTGTTACTGGTAGGTCTGCTGTCGGTCACCCCCCTATTGCTGCTCCTCGCCTCGCCGGTTCTGCTGCTATGGCTGGCCAGCCCGGCACTGGCCTGGTGGCTCAGTCAAACAAGCACTGGCGCCGCCTTCAACCCTTCAACTGCAGACCTCGCCTTTTTGCGTCGCCTGGCTCGCCGCACCTGGGCCTTTTTCGATCAGTACCTGGGCCCCGACGATCACTGGCTACCGCCCGACAACATCCAGGAGGCGCCCTATGCCAACGTCGCCCACCGTACTTCACCGACCAACATGGGCATGGCGTTACTCTCACACCTGGCCGCACAGGATTTCGGCTACCTCAGTGCGGGGCGATTGCTTGAGCGCCTTACGCTGATGCTCGACAGCATGAGCCGCCTTGAACGTTACCAAGGCCACTTTTACAACTGGTACGACACCCAGACCCTTAAGCCCCTGTCGCCCTTGTACGTCTCGACCGTGGACAGTGGGAACCTGGTGGCCCTACTCCTGACGTTGAAGCCTGGGCTGCTGACACTGGCCGACAGCCCCTTACTCGACATACGACTGACGCGAGGACTTCTGGATGCGCTGGACGTATGGCTGCACGCCCTAGAAGACGAAGGCTCTAACGGTAGCGAGGCGCAATCCTTGTACGACGACACCTTGCAACTGCAGCAACTGCCAACCCTCTCGCCGGATCGCACCTCGCAGTTACTCAACCTGCTGCAGCGTGTTATTGCTCTGTCCAGCCCAGGCTCCACTGCCACCGAAGCGAACAGCGAAGCCGATTTCTGGCGCCAGGCCCTGCATGCGCAGAGTCTGGATCTGCAAGCTGAAGTCCTGCGCTTTGCGCTGCCACCTGGCGGTGATCCTGTCCTGAATACGCCCCAGAGCTGGCGGCAGTTGGCGCAACTGGAGCTCTGCGAGTGGCCCCCGGCCGACCAGCCTGCTGTCGCCGCAGTCAAAGCACTGGCCCAGAATCGTATGGCTACCTGCTCGCGCCTGGCCAGCCAGATTGCAGTGATTGCGCAGATGGACTTCAGGTTCCTGTATGACGCCCAGCGCGATCTCTTCGTGATTGGCTACAACGCCGACGAGCATCGCCTCGATGCCGCCTTCTATGACTTACTCGCCTCAGAGATGCGCCTGACCAACTTTGTGCTGATCGCTCAGGGCCAAGTGCCCCAGGACAGCTGGTTTGCCCTCGGCCGCTTGCTCACCAGCAATGCTGGGGTGCCGGTGCTGCTGTCCTGGTCAGGCTCGATGTTTGAGTACCTGATGCCCATGTTGGTGATGCCCAGCTACGAAGGCACCCTACTCGATCAGACCTGCCAGGCCGCCGTTACCCGGCAGATCGATTACGGCAATCAGTTAGATATTGTGTGGGGCGTGTCTGAGTCGGCCTATAACGCCCTCGATGCCCATTTCAATTATCAGTACAGTGCCTTTGGCGTGCCGGGTCTGGGCCTTAAACGCGGCCTGGGAGAAGACCGGGTGGTGGCTCCTTACGCCAGCGCGTTGGCCTTGATGGTGGCACCGACTGCCGCCTGCCATAACCTACAGCGCTTGGCCGCTCAAGGCTTGAGCGGACGCTTCGGGCTTTATGAGGCAGTCGATTACAGCGAAGCACGGTTGCCACCGGGACAAAGCGCGGTGATCGTGCGCTCGTTCATGGCGCATCATCAGGGCATGAGCTTCCTCGCCCTTACCTCACTGCTGTTGGACAGGCCGATGCAGCGCCGCTTCGAATCCGACCCGCAGTTTCAGGCCAGTGTTCTGTTGCTGCAGGAGCGGGTGCCAAAAACGGCTGCACAATACCTGCACGCGTCCCAGGCACCACCAACAGATGAGACAGTGAAAGCCAACGAGACCCGTTTGCGAGTCTTCAGCGAGCCGGATCGACGGCACCCGGCCGTGCAATTACTGTCCAATGGCCGCTACCATGTAATGGTCAACAGCGCAGGCGGTGGTTACAGCCGTTGCAATGACCTGGCCGTGACGCGTTGGCGTGAGGATATCGCCAGTGACAACCTGGGAATATTCTGTTACTTGCGCGACGTGGCCAGCGGTGTCTATTGGTCTACCGCCCATCAGCCGACCCTGCACAAGCCTAAGAGCCAGGAAGCAATCTTTAGTGATGCCCGGGCAGAGTTCAAGGTGCGTGAGCATGACTTCGATTGCCACACTGAGATTGTCGTATCTCCTGAAGACGACATCGAGCTGCGCCGCCTGCATCTGACCAATCATGCAGGTACTCGCCGCACGCTGGAGCTGACCAGTTACGCCGAGGTGGTACTGGCGCCAGCCATCAGCGACGCACTGCACCCGGCCTTCAGCAAGCTCTTTGTACAGACCGAACTGCTACCCGCGCTGCAAGCGATCATGTGCAGCCGCCGCCCGCGTTCGCAGCAGGAGCCCGCGCCGTGGATGTGTCATCTGCTGGCAGCCCATGGTGTCGACATTGATACCATTTCCTATGAAACCGATCGCGCCCGGTTCATCGGCCGGGGCCGTACCCTGGTCGCCCCGGCGGCCTTGGCACCAGAGCATGTACAACTCAGTGGCAGCGCCGGTGCGGTTCTCGACCCGATCGTCTCGATCCGTTGTCGTATCAGCCTGGAGCCTGGACAAACGGCGACCATCGACTTGGTCACCGGCGTAGCCAGCAGCCGTGAAGCCTGCCTGCAACAGATTGCCAAGTACCGCGACCGTCATCTGGCCGATCGGGTCTTCGACCTGGCCTGGACCCATAGCCAGGTGCTGCTGCGTCAGCTCAACGGATCGTTGACCGATGCGCGACTGTTCGAGCAGATGGCCGCCTCGCTGATTTACGCCAACGCCACCCTGCGGGCCAACAGTACCCTGCTGGCCAGCAACCGGCGTAATCAGTCCGGTCTCTGGGGCCAGGCGATTTCTGGCGATCTGCCGATTGTGCTGGTGCAAATCAGCGATCCTGGCAACATCCAGTTGGTTAAGCAGATGGTCAATGCCCATGCCTACTGGCGGCAAAAAGGTCTGGTGGTCGATCTGGTGATCTGGAACGAAGACCAGGCCGGCTACCGCCAGCAGCTGCAGGAGCTGATCATGGGCGTGGTGACCTCTGGCAGCGAAGCCGCCCTGCTCGACCGCCCCGGCGGTCTGTTCGTACGCCCGGCACAGCAGCTGTCCAGCGAGGACCGGACCTTGATGCTCGCGGCTGCGCGGCTGGTGCTAAGCGACGGCCACGGCAGCCTTTCCGAACAATTGCACCGGCACCGTGCCGAACACTTACTGGCGGCGTTCAAACCCACCCCTTCCTTCAGTGCGCCACCCAAAGCAACGCCCAAACAAGAGCGCCAACCGACGCTGAAACTCGCCAACCCCTATGGCGGTTTCAGTGCCGATGGCAGCGAGTACATCATGCCGCTGGTGTCCGGTCGGCCGACGCCAGCACCGTGGATCAATGTTCTGGCCAATCCCCAGTTCGGCAGCATCGTGTCGGAGGCTGGCAGTGCCTACACGTGGAGTGAAAATGCGCATGAATTCCGACTCACGCCCTGGCACAACGACCCGGTAAGCGATCCCAGTGGCGAAGCCTTGTACCTGCGCGACGAGGACAGCGGTCAATATTGGTCACCCACCCCGCAACCCTGCCCGGGCCCAGGCACTTATCGCACCCGTCACGGCTTTGGCTATAGTGTCTTCGAGTATGTCGATGACGGTTTGAGCTGCGAGCTGTGGGTTTTTGTCGCGCTGGACGCGCCGGTCAAATTCTCCCGGCTCAAGGTGACTAACACCAGCGGACGCATACGGCGGCTGTCGGCAACCTGCTTTGTGGAATGGGTGCTGGGCGACCTGCGCAGCAAGTCGGCCATGCATGTGGTCAGTGAAGCGGACCCCTTCAGCGGTGCGCTGTTCGCACGCAATGCCTATTCCATCGAGTTTTCCGAGCGAGTGGCGTTTCTCGACAGTGATTTGCCATACCGCAGTATCACCTGCGACCGCAGTGAGTTCCTGGGACGCAACGGCACGTTGCAGTCACCCGCCGCCTTGAGCCGGGCGCGGCTGTCCGGCCGCACAGGTGGAGGGCTGGACCCCTGTGCAGCCCTGCAGGTCAGCCTGACACTGGACGATGGCGAAAGCCGTGACGTGGTGTTCCGTTTAGGCGCCGAACAAGACGCCACCGCAGCCACCCGCCGTGTCCAGCAATATCGCGGACTGCGAGCAGCAACCGTGGAATTGGAACGGGTGCGAGCGTACTGGCGCCATACGCTGGATAGCGTGCGCATCGAAACCCCGGAGCCAGCGCTGGACGTCCTCACCAATGGCTGGTTGATGTACCAAGTGATTGCCTGCCGCTTTCAGGCGCGCAGTGGCTTCTATCAATCAGGTGGCGCCATCGGCTTTCGCGACCAGTTGCAAGACAGCATGGCCATGCTCTACGCCGATCCGGCAGGTGCACGTCAGCACTTACTGGTGTGCGCCGCCCATCAATATGCCGAAGGCGACGTGCAGCACTGGTGGCATCCACCGCTGCAGCGCGGGGTGCGCACCCGCTGCTCCGATGACCTGCTGTGGCTGCCGCTGGCCACCAGCCGGTACCTGCAGATTACCGGCGACAGCAGCGTACTGGACGAACAGGTCGGTTATCTCGAAGGCCGCCTGCTGAATGCCGCGGAGGAGTCTTACTACGACTTGCCCGGCCGTTCGCCGTTGGTTGAGAGCCTCTATCACCATTGTCAGCGCGCCTTGCGCCAGGGGCTCAAATGCGGGCGCCATGGCGTGCCGCTGATCGGCAGTGGCGACTGGAACGACGGCATGAATCGGGTGGGTGAACAGGGACAAGGCGAATCAGTCTGGCTGGGGTTCTTCGGCATCGAGGTGCTCCAGCAATTCGCCGGTACCGCCGAGCGCCACGGTGATAGTGAATTCGCATTGCACTGCACCCGGCAGGCAGTGACCCTGGCCGCCAACCTTGAAGCACATGCCTGGGATGGAGGCTGGTACCGCCGTGCCTGGTTCGATGATGGTCAGCTGCTGGGCTCAGCGAGCAACGAGGAATGCCGGATCGACTCCATTGCCCAGAGCTGGGCGGTGCTGTCCCAGGCCGCCCCTTTGCAACGCAGCCGCATGGCCATGAGCGCCGTGGATCGGTACCTGGTACGTCGCGATATTGGCATTGTGCAACTGCTGGATCCGCCCTTCGACAATGGCGCGCTCGAGCCTGGCTATATCAAGGGGTATGTACCGGGTGTGCGCGAGAACGGCGGGCAATACAGCCACGCTGCGGTGTGGGCCAGCATGGCTTTCGCCCGTCTGGGCGACAGGGCCAAGGCCTGGGAACTGCTGCGCCTGATCAACCCGGTTCGCCAGGGCGCTGAAGGTTTGATCGACACCTATAGGGTCGAGCCCTACGTGATGGCCGCCGATGTCTATGCGGTACCACCCCATGCCGGGCGAGGAGGTTGGAGTTGGTACACGGGTTCGGCAGGCTGGATGTACCGACTGATCGTGGAGGACCTGCTGGGACTACAGCGTACTGGCGATACCTTGCGCCTCCTGCCGCTGTTGCCGGCTGACTGGCCTGGTTACACCCTCCACTACCGCTTCGGTACTACGTACTATCACATTGAGGTGATCAACGGTGCAGGCGACGAATTGAAGTTGAGCCTTGATGGGGTAATGCTCACCGAGCCATTGCTGCAGTTGCACGATGATGGCCAACAACATCGCGTCATTGCCCGATATCAGGGATGCGTTGTACCGGTGCCTTAGGTCTGAAGTTCGCTGTTGTTGAAGTCCTCCAGCACCTGGGAGGCGTGGATAAGATTCCTTCCGGTGGCAAAGAAGTCCGCATAACGGTCACGGTGCCTTATTGATGCGCTACGGTGGATCAGCGTGCGGGTGTTGACCGGGCGGCTGTCGCGCTGGATCACCCGAATCACATTGCCGGTGTCCCGAGCGATGACGAAATAGAACGGGTTCATAGGCGTGTCCCAATCATGATTCATAGCCGTGGCCGTGGCCGCTCGCGGCGAGGGGGTTCGTTACCACTCTGAGTGGAAGGCAGCGGCTCATTGGCGGATTGTCCGCGATTGAATACATACTCGCCGGGAATGGGCAGGGATTGAGGGTGGCGGGCAAGGGGTTTGCCTGGCCCCAGGACCCGGTTCGGATCGTTGTATCTGTTCATGGTGATCTCCGGAGTTCGCCGCAATAAAGCGTGCGTTTCCTCTGGATCATCGTGGATCGGCGCCTGCGAGTCGGTGCGCCAGACCGCTTAGCGCAGCGATCCGTCCGGCGCGATAACGCCACCACCGGCATTGGAGTAGTCTTGGGGTATCAGCCAACTGAATCTCGCAGGGTGGTGAATATGCCTGCTGCACCCGAGCCGCGCCACAACCACCTGCTGGCAGCGCTCTCCCTGCCAGCGCTGGAGCGCTTGCAACCGCACTTAGAGCTGGCGCCCCTGCCCTTGGGAAAAGTGCTCTACGAATCCGGCGATGCCTTGCGCCACGTCTACTTTCCCACCGACTCCATCGTCTCTCTGCTGTATGTCATGGAGAACGGTGCTTCAGCGGAGATTTCCGTGGTAGGCAATGAGGGGCTGATCGGCATCGCAGTGTTTATGGGCGGTGAAAGCACGCCAAGTCGTGCAATTGTTCAAAGTGCCGGGTATGCCTACCGCTTGCCGGGGCAACGTCTCAAAGACGAATTCAATCGCCATGGCGAGCTGCTGCTGTTGATGTTGCGCTACACCCAGGCACTGATCACGCAAATGGCGCAGACGGCCGTCTGCAACCGTCATCACTCCATCGACCAGCAACTGTGCCGTTGGTTGCTGTTGTCGTTGGACCGTCTGCAAGGTGATCAACTTTGCATGACCCAGGAACTGATCGCCAACATGCTGGGGGTTCGCCGCGAAGGGGTAACCGACGCTGCTGGCAAGCTGCAGCGCCTGGGTGTCATCGAATACAGTCGCGGGCATATCAAGGTGCTGGACAGGGACCGCCTGGAACAGCTCAGTTGCGAATGCTACGCCGTGGTGAAGAAGGAAACCGAGCGTCTGCTGCCCTATTTACCCCCATGCCCTCCCTCTGGCGGACTGGCCAGCTAGGTGCTCTAGCGAACAGACTCCTGACCATGCAGCCCTCACACTATTGCATAGGGCGGCAAGGTACCGGTCGTCACCCTGTCCACTATTCTCGGTGCCTCAGGAATTGCACGTGTCAGTCAACCGGCCTAACACGATAGAAAACCAATTACTTCTGCGTTTATCACCAACGGATCGCGACAGGATCAGCGCTCAAGGCGACTGCATTGATCTATTGCCCGGTACGGTGCTGTATGAGTCAGGGCACACAATTGAACACGCCTACTTCCCACTCAGCGCTGTCATCTGCCTGATGGCGACCCTACCTGACCACCACCCTCTGGAGATGAGCCTTGTTGGCAACGAAGGTATGCTGGGTGCCAGCCTGGTCCTGGGTGTGTCGACCGCTCCGATGCAGGCATCGGTCCATAGTAGCGGCAGTTGCCTGCACCTGAGCCGTGTGCAGTTGCAAGCCGCGCTGATCGAGATTCCCGAGCTACGCAACGCCCTCAATCACTTTTTTTATCTGCAGGTCACGCAGTTAGCCCAGTCGGCGGCGTGCATTCATTTTCACGACATTGAACAGCGCTTGGCGCGCTGGTTGTTGATGACCCACGACCGAGTCCATTGCGACCACTTCCACTTCACCCATGAATGTTTGGCAAACATGTTGGGGGTACGTCGCAGCGGGGTGACACTAGCTGCCGGGTTGCTACAGCATCAGGGGCTAATTCAATACTCAAGAGGTGAGATCACCATTGTCGACCGCAAGGGGTTGGAGGCCGTTTCGTGCTTGTGCTACAGCGCTTCGTCGATGTGAAATCGATCACTGATCGTTTGGGCACACCGAAAACTACTTTTCAAACAAGCGCTTGTGACCCAACAGAGGCCTGCTGCTTCGACACTCACGCTTTGCGCTCCCAGAGCAAACACACCCCTTCCGTGCCACCCCCTGAACAGCAAAAGCCTCAAAGCAATCGTTAAATGGCAGAATTGCCTTAACTTGATCCTTTCGGAGGCCACAATGCTTCGTGTGTTTGAACGAAGACTCGACCCTTTCCCACCCGATGAAGCACCGCCACCACCTGTTGGCCTGGTGCGGTTCCTCTGGGCCTGCACCCGAGGCGCCCGCGGCTATATCCTTGCGTTTGCGCTGCTCAGTGCCAGTGTGTCGATTTACGAAGCGTGGTTGTTTTCCTTTCTTGGGCAAGTCGTGGACCTGCTCTCCACCTGGCAGGCTGGCAGCGATGCGCAGGCGCAGGAAAGTCGAGTGCTATGGGGGATCGGCATCGTACTGATCACCAGCATCGGCTTGGTAGCACTGCGCACCATGGTGCAGCACCAGGTATTGGCGATCAATCTGCCGCTGCGGCTGCGCTGGGACTTCCATCGCCTGATGCTGCGGCAAAGCCTTTCATTCTTTTCCGATGAGTTCTCCGGCCGGGTGACGACCAAGGTGATGCAGACGGCACTCGCCGTGCGCGAGGTCCTGTTCACCGTCATCGAGATCGCCCCCGGAATCGGGGTTTATTTCATCGCGATCATTGCACTGGCCGGCGGTTTTGCCCTGAAACTGATGCTGCCTTTTATTGCCTGGATCGTATTGTTCGGTCTGGCCATGCTGTACTTTGTGCCACGCTTGGGGCAAGTCGGGCAGGAACAGGCCCATGCGCGGTCGTCGATGACCGGGCGCATCTCGGACGCCTACACCAACATCACCACCGTGAAACTGTTCTCGCACTCCAAACGCGAGGCCCACTTCGCACGCGCGGCGATGGAGGATTTCAAGCTTACCGGCTTTCGCCAGATGCGCTTGGTCAGCCAGTTCGAGATCGTCAACCAGGCGCTGGTGGTCGCGCTGATCATGGGCGCCGGCGGCTATGCCCTGTGGCTGTGGCATCAGGGCGAAGTCGGCACCGGGGCCGTCGCGGCGATTACCGCCATGGCGTTGCGTATCAATGGCATGTCGCATTGGATCATGTGGCAAATGACTTCGCTGTTCGAAAACATCGGCACGGTGCAGGATGGCATGGCGACTTTGACCCGTGGCCCCAAGGTGCAGGATGCCCCGAACGCCGATGTGTTGGTGCCCACCGGCGGTGCGGTGACCTTCGACAATGTCGCGTTCAACTACAACGGTGAGCGCCAAGTACTCAACGGCCTGAGCCTGCACATCCGCCCGGGCGAAAAAATCGGCCTGGTGGGTCGTTCCGGCGCCGGTAAATCCACGCTGATCAACCTGCTGCTGCGTTTCTACGACGTGGACGGTGGTGAGATTCGTATCGACGGTCAAAACATCGCTCAAGTGACGCAGGACAGCCTGCGCAGCGCCATCGGCATGGTCACTCAGGATACCTCTCTGCTGCACCGTTCCATTCGCGACAACATCGCCTACGGCCGCCCGGACGCGACCGACTCACAGATCCGCACCGCCGCGGCGAATGCCCAAGCCGACGGTTTCATCAGTCAACTGAGCGATCGGCAAGGCCATAGCGGCTATGACACCCTGGTGGGTGAGCGCGGTATCAAACTTTCGGGTGGCCAGCGCCAGCGCATCGCCATCGCCCGGGTGATGCTCAAGAACGCCCCGATCCTGTTACTTGACGAGGCCACTAGCGCCCTGGATTCGGAAGTCGAAGTGGCCATCCAGGAAAGTCTCGATGAAATGATGGAGGGCAAGACCGTCATCGCAATCGCCCATCGACTGTCAACAATCGCGGCCATGGATCGGCTGATTGTCATGGATGACGGGCGCATCATCGAACAAGGTACCCATGCCGAGCTGCTGCGCAAAAACGGCACCTACGCAGGGCTTTGGCACCATCAGAGCGGTGGGTTCCTCGGCGAGGATCAGGGGGTGGCTGAGGCCACGGAGTAGCCCTGAACGGCCGTTGCTGGTGTGCCAATCACCCAGCACGGCCCCCGCTCCCGTTGTGCTCTCCCGCGTACGCTTCAGGCGCGGCGAGCTAAGGTTCCTGCCCAGCCTGGCGCTTCGCATTTTTCTTGACGATAGCCTTCAACCGCGTAGCCGCCCGCTGCACGGTCGCCATCTTCTCAGGGCGCTTCATCCCTCGCCATTTGCGGATTTCGTCCCGGCTTCGGCCACAGCTGACACACAGCTCACTGTTGAGCTGGCAAAGTGAAACGCAGGGATTGTCGATGTCTTTGGCCATGGGGGCTCCTTACCAGGTATTGATGCTCATGCTTGTTCATCGTGGCGTTTGACCAAGGTTTCACGCAGCAGCAACTCCAACGCGGCAACACTCTGTGCCAGCCGCGCATTGCCATCCTCCCCTTCTGCGATCCACAACGCCGCTTCAGCCAGGCTGCCACAGATCAGGGATGCCCTGCTGTATCAGGTTGTGAATCAGCAACTGCATCGACGCCACACAGTGGCGTTGCGCATCTGGCGAACCGCCCCCCCTGGCACGGCCCTGGCATCGCGCAACACAATGGCCAGTAACGATGAACAAAAGCCCCTTATCATACGCAACGTATGTAAAACCGTCGGCGATTGCAGATTTTTCTAGCTACGCTAGTCACCAAGGGCATGGCATAGCGTCGACGCGGCCTCTCCTTACTGACCAGGCAAGAGAGCCAACATCTATGGATAACAGGCAGGATGTTCATCCATCAGCCACCGTTCTGGTGGTCGACGACACCCCCGACAACCTGATGTTGATTGCCGACTTGCTCAAGGACAAGTACCGGGTCAAGGCGGCCAACAGCGGCGATAAAGCGTTGCGTCTCCTTCAAGGTGACCCGCTTCCGGACCTGATCCTGCTGGATATCATGATGCCAGGTCTGTCCGGTTACGAGGTGGCCGAGCAGCTCAAGCGTGGCCCCCGCACACGTCACATTCCGATCATTTTCCTGACCGCCATGGCTGGCGCCGAAGACGAGATTCACGGCTTGGGCCTGGGCGCTGCAGACTACATCACCAAGCCGATCATCCCCCCGGTGCTCATGGCCAGGGTCGAGACGCAGCTCAAGATCAAGGCCGCTGCCGACTTCCTACGCGACAAAAATGCCTTTCTGGAACAGGAGGTGCAGCGCCGCACCCGCGAGGTCGCCGCCATCCAGGACGTCACCATCCACGCCATGGCGTCGCTGGCCGAAACCCGTGACAACGAAACCGGCAACCACATTCGCCGAACCCAGCACTACATCAATCTGCTCGCCGAGCTGCTGCGCGAGCACCCACGCTTTCGTCACTTCCTCGATGAGCAAACCATCAAGCTGCTGTTCAAGTCAGCACCGCTGCACGATATCGGCAAGGTCGGCATCCCCGATCGCATCCTCCTCAAGGCCGGACGGTTCACCCCAGAGGAGTTCGAGATCATGAAAACCCACACGACGTTGGGGCGCGACGCCATTCAGCATGCCGAAGACCAACTGGGGATAGACGTCGACTTCCTTCGTCTGGCCAAGGAAATCGCTTACAGCCACCAGGAAAAGTGGGATGGCAGTGGCTATCCGCAAGGCTTGGCGGGTGACGCCATCCCCATCAGCGCCCGGTTGATGGCCGTGGCGGATGTCTACGATGCACTGATCAGCCGTCGCGTCTACAAGCCCGGCATGTCCCACGCGCAGGCGATGGAGATTATCCGCGAAGGCCGCGGCTCGCATTTCGACCCCGATATCTGTGACGCCTTTGTGGCCAATGCCGAGCGGTTCCGGGACATTGCCGCGCGGTTCACTGACGCTGACCAGGACGTGGACCCACCATCGACTGCACTTGAGTAGGTTCCTGAAGAGCCCTGAGCCCTTCACATCACTGCGCATAACCGCTAAACGAGGCGATACATGAACAGACTGTTCGATCTGCTCGAGCGCCTGTCCCTGGGCAGTAAATTGATCATCGGTTTCGCTGCGTTGCTGGCGTTGATCCTGCTGCTGGGCGTGCAAAGCCTGCGCACCCAGTACTCGCTGAGATCCGAAATGCAGCAGCTGTACCAGCAGGATCTGGTCGGTATTCAGCATATGCAGGAGCTGCGGGTGCAGTTGCCGCGTCTGACGCAGGCACTGCAACGTGCAGTGGCCACCAGCAACGCGAACACCCGCATAAGCGCCCGGGCGCAGATGGAAGCCGCCCAGACGCGTTTGCTCGAAGCGCTGGCGCAGGTTAGGCCGACGCTACGGCGTCAGAGTAGCGTGACCCGTTTAGCTGCGTTCGATGTGCTGTTGCAGCGCCTGCGAAAAAATGGCGAGCAAGCGCTGGAGCTGGCCGGCAAGGGCGCCCTGGGCCAGGCCCTGACCCTACTCAACAGTGAGGAATTCCTGGCATTGGAGCAGGAAAGCGACGCGTTGCTCATCCTGATAGAAAATAACAAAGAAGCCGATATCCACGATACGGCGAAAAATCTGGCCGACTATGCGCAGCGCAGCAGCACGATTACTTATGTCTTGCTGCTGGGCGGCTCGACACTGGCCCTGCTGCTGGCCTGGTTGGTTAGCCGCTCCATCCGCGTGCCGCTGAACCGGGTACGTGCCGCGGTTGACGAGCTGGCTGCCGGCAAGCTGGACAGTCGGATCCCTCACACCGACCTGCACAACGAAACCGGCGACCTGGCCCGTGCCATCGCCACGCTGCAACTGGAGGCGTGTCAACTTGAACGTCAACGTTGGGTCAAAGCCCATGCCTCACTCCTGCAAGTGGACCTGCAACAGGCAGAGACGCCGCAGCAGTTGGCCCAAGCGTTCTTTTGCCGCATCGCGCCCCAGTTGGGGGTGTACCAGGGGGCGTTGTACGCCCTGTATGAGGGCGCGCCGCGCCTGCAATTGCTCGGTGGTTATGCGGTAGACAGTGAGCATCCACTGCGCGCGGAGCTCGAACTCGGTGAAGGGCTGCTGGGCCAATGCGCACTGGATCACCAACCGCGACAACTCAACGACTTGCCTGAACCGTTCTGGCGTGTACGCGCACAGTTGGGTGAGGCCTGCGCCAGCCATTTGCTGGTGCAGCCCGTATTGCGAGGCGATCGATTGCTGGGTGTTCTGGAAATGGCCGGCTTTCACACGCTGCAAGAGCACGAAGCATTGCTGCTGCAAGAAGTGCTGCCCAGGCTGGCCGGTGCCATGGCCATCATGGAGCGCAGTGAAGCGGCTCAAGCGCTGCTGCAGGAGACTCGCCGCCAGGCTGACGAGATGGGGGCCCAGACCCAGCAACTGGAACACCAGGCCCAGGCGCTGGAGGCCCAGCAGGTGGCCTTGCGCGCCACCGAAGCGTGGTACCGCGGCATTATTGAAGCGGCACCAGACGGCATGCTGGTGCTGGGGGACGACGGCCACATTCTGATGACCAATCCACAGATGGACGCCCTGTTTGGCTACGCCCCCGGCGAACTGATCGGTGCCGACATCGAGCGACTGGTGCCCCAGGCTGCGCGCGAACGGCATGCCCCACTACGCGACGGGTTTATTGCCAGTGAAGGCACTCGCCAGATGGGGGCCAATCTGGATGACCTGCGTGGCGTCCGTAAGGACGGCAGCCTGTTCTGCGTGGAAATTGGCCTGTCCCATCTGCCCCGCCTGGAGGGGCGTGGCGCTTGCGTGTGTGCCTCGGTGCGCGACGTGACGGAACGCAGGGCAATGGAAGCCAAGCTGCGTACGGCCAGCGATCGTCTGAACCTGGCGCAGGAAGCTGGCGATATTGGTCTGTTCGACGTCGATCTGATCAGCGGCAAAAACTATTGGACGCCCCAGCTGGAATCGATGTTCGGGCTTGCTCCTGGCGAATTCGGTGGCTCGCTGGAGCACTGGCAGGCACTGGTGCACCCTGATGACGTGGCCCGTGCCAGCAGCACGTTCGAGCGTGCCGTCGAAAGCGGCAGTGATCGCGTCGAGTTCGACTTCCGAATTGTGCGCCAAGATGATGGCCGTGTACGCACGTTCAAATCGCTCAACCGCTTCTCACGCACACCTGACGGCAAGCCTTTACGCGCAACCGGCATCAACATCGACGTGACGGCACTGGCACAGGCTCGGGCGGCAGCTGAGGCGGCCACCCAAGCCAAGAGCGAGTTCCTCGCCAACATGAGCCACGAGATCCGCACGCCAATGAACGCCATCATCGGCATGAGCCACCTGGCGCTGCGTACCGAACTGGATACGCGCCAGCGCAACTACATTGAAAAGGTTCACCGCTCGGCGGAGAACCTCTTGGGGATCATCAACGACATCCTCGACTTCTCCAAGATCGAGGCTGGCAGGATGAGCCTTGAGCAAATCCCCTTCCGCCTTGAAGACGTCCTCGATAATTTCGCCGCCATGGTCGGCCTAAAGACTGAGGACAAAGGCCTGGAGCTGTTGTTCCAGACCCCGCCTGAATTACCCACTGCACTGCTCGGCGATCCTCTGCGCCTGGGCCAGGTGCTGATTAACCTGGGCAACAACGCTGCCAAGTTCACCGAACGTGGCGAGATTGTGGTCGGGGTGGAAGCAGTGGCCACCCGTGAGGAGCGCGTTCAGCTGCATTTCTGGGTGCGCGACACCGGCATTGGCATGACCGCCGAGCAGTGTTCGCGCCTGTTTCAGTCGTTCAGTCAGGCCGACAGCTCGACCACGCGCAAGTACGGCGGCACCGGGCTGGGATTGTCCATTTCGAAGAAGTTGGTGGAGTTGATGGACGGCCACATTTGGGTGGAGAGCGAGCCAGGGGTGGGCTCCACGTTCCATTTCCATGTAAGCCTCGGCGTGCAGCAAGGCGTTCAGCCGCGTCGGATGTTCAAGGCCGACGAACTGCTTGGTATAAGGGTACTGGTAGTGGACGATAACGCCAGTGCCCGCCAGATCCTGTCGGGCATGGCGCTCAGCTTCGGCCTGGAGGTGGATGGTGCGCAAAACGGCAGCCAGGCCTTGCGCCTGCTGGCCGATGCCGAGCAAAACGCGCTGCCCTACGATCTGGTACTGATGGACTGGCGGATGCCCGGCATGGATGGCATGGAGGCAGTGAGCAGAATGCATTCCGCCCACCTGACGCATACACCGTCGGTGATCATGGTCACTGCGTTTGGCCGCGAGGAGGCGCGCGAGGAAGCCGAGCGCCAGGGCATCCAGTTGCCGGTGGTGCTGACCAAGCCAGTGACCCCGTCTTCATTGCTCGAAGCCATTGGCGTGGTGCTGGGTAGATGGCCGCAGGGCGATACGCGGGCCAGCGAACGTTCTCATCAGAGTGCCAACACTGTCGCCAGCCTTAGGGGGGCTCGGCTGCTGTTGGTGGAAGACAACGAGCTCAATCAGGAGCTGGCCTGCGAACTGCTGGAGAGTGTCGGCATAGCTCTGCGGCTGGCCTGGCACGGCCAGGAGGCTCTCGACATCCTCGCCGAGGATGGCAACTTCGACGGCGTGTTGATGGACTGCCAAATGCCGGTGATGGACGGTTACACCGCCACCCAGCGAATTCGTCAGCAGCCGCGCTTTACGGCGTTGCCGGTGATCGCCATGACCGCCAACGCCATGGACGGTGATCGTGAACGGGCCCTGAGCAGTGGCATGAACGACCATATCTCCAAGCCACTCAATGTCGATGACATGTTCGCCACACTGGCCAAATGGATCACGCCGCAGGCCGCCGTTCCAGCCGTTCCAGCATCGCCAGCGGTAGGCCCGGCAAAGCGGTTGCCGGATCATCTTGAGGGCATTGACAAGGTTGCCGGCCTGGCTACCTGCATGGGCCGGCAGGACCTCTATCTGCGCCTGCTGTGTAAGTTTCGCGACACTCAGGCAGGCTTTGCCGAGCAGTTCCGGGCCGCACAGAGCGACCCGGATGCTGGCGCGGCCGAGCGGATGGCTCACAGCCTGCGCGGCACCGCCGCCAACATCGGCGCCAAGGCCGTGGCGCAAGCTGCCGCCGTGCTGGAGCAAGCCTGCCAGAACGGCGAACCCGCTACGCAGGTGCAGGCCTTGGCGGCAGAGGTCGAGCGATGCCTATTGCCGAGCCTGGCGGCGTTGTCCGGTCTGACGGTAAATGCGCCGGCATCGATAGACGAGCGCCTGCAGGAGGTGCCCGAGTTGAGTGAGCACTTGAACAGGCTCAAAGTGCTGTTGGCCGAAAGCGACACCGCGGCCATGGAGGCGCTTGCCGAGCTGCGCAACCTGTCACTCGATCGGGCCTTGGCCAAGCGCCTGGCACTGGTCGCCGAACAGGTCGAGCGGTTCGACTTTGATCATGCCTTGGAGCTGTTGCAGGACGGCTGATTCCGGGGCTGCTGCGCAGCTCCGGAACGTCGAGCCCTATCAGTGGATAGCCCTTCAGGCTACCGATGCTTGACGCTTCACCCGCACCGGCAGCATCCCCGACAGCGCGACCAGCCAGAGCACCAGAAACACGCCGGAGATCGCCAGGTTCGAGGCCAATGGCAGAGCACTGACGATGCCCGAGGCCAGTGCCCCGAATATCAGCATCAGGCAGCCTTGCAGACTCGCCGCCACCCCTGCCCGGTCGGGGAACAGGGACATGGAGCGGGCCATGGCGTTGGAGAAGATGAAACCTTGGCCGAACGCGATGAGCATGATGCCACCCAGGATGCTTACCAGGTTCAACCCTGCTGGCATCACAGCAATGGCTACGATACCGAGCAAGAACAGCAGCATACCCGTCCACATCAATGCAGCAGCCTGGACCCGTCGGATCAGCATGCGGTTCACCAGGGTACCCACCAGATAGCAACTGCCCACAGCCAGCGCCGTGCTGCCAAAGTACTGCGCATCGTGGCCCAAGCGTTCCTGGACAATGTGCGGTCCAAACACGTTCCACAACAGGAACGCCGAGAAGCTCGAACCGAGCACGATAACGGAAGAGCGGAAGCGCCCGTCAGCAAGGATGTAGCGGTAGCCACCCACGGTCTGCAGGGCGCTGCGCCGGGCACAAGGTGCCAGCGATTCCTTGAGCCCGGCGAAGACGAATGCCATCACGATCAAGGCATACACCGTATACAGGACAAAGTTGTAACGCCACCCCAGGTGTACCTCGATCAACCCGCCAACATACGGCGCGATAACGGGGCCGAGGCCAAAGGCAAGGCTCAGGTAGATGATCGCGACATAGAAGCGCGGGCCCTTGACAATATCGACCAGCAAAGCACGGGCAACCACCTGGCAGGCGCCGATCGCAAAGCCCTGCAGTGCGCGGGCCAGCAATAGCATTTCAATGGAGGTGGCAACTGTTGCCAGCAGGCTGCCGCCCAGGAACACGGTAAGGCCCATCAGCACGGCTGGTCTACGACCGCGGGCATCGGCCATGACGCCGAAAAATAGCTGGCCGAGCGCATAGAACAGCAAGGTGATGGTGATGGTGTTCTGCATGAGCGACGGGCTGGCACTCAGCTCGTGGCCGATCGATGGAAGACTGGGCGCATACAGGTCGATGGCGATACCACCGACGCTGTTGATCAGTGGCGCCAGGAAGACGATGAAATTCTCATAACGCTTGTTCGCGTTCATAGTTACCTCCAGCGCTCCGGGCACAGCTATGCCCGGAGCGTGATGTGGTCAGGCAGATGCCTGGCTGGCGAAATGCGGCTGGGTGAGTGCAAGCGCGGGCCCACTGGCCCACGTGCTGGGCGATGACAAACGCGAGGCCACCACCCGCGGCGCATGGTCGTAGTAAGTGCCCCAGTTGACACTGGGGTCCTTGACCCTGCGGCAGTCGGCACCGCCAAGATCCTCAAGGTTGTCGACGATCGGCATCAGCAACTGGCGCACTTGCTCGGTTGCCGTCAGGACCACCAGGCCGAAGTTTCGCAGTGCCAGCGTCTTGATCACGTTGTTGAGCAAATACTTACCTGCCCCGCTGCCGCTACGGAATGACGCAAAAGCGCCAACCTCGGCAATCCGCGCCCGCTCGAGGTCATAACGCTCATCCAGACCCTGACCCAGGTAGTACTCGCTGAACAGCTTGCCCGAATCCCCGTAGCTGATGCCGGCACAGGCATAGCCCGGAGCACCGCCATTCGAGTCGGTCAGGCAGACGAACAGATCGGGCTGGGGCTCCGGCGTCGCGTCATAGTGCTTGAGGTAGTGAGCACGTACCGCTTCCTGCAGACAACGGTAGCCGGGGCGGCCTTTATAGAAATTGCGTACGATGTACATGGCTGTCCTCTCGCCCTCAGGCGTACATCCGGTCGATGAAATGGGCCTCGATCTCGGCCCTGCGCGGCCGTCCGGTGACGGTGTAGTACTGGTCACGGAAGGTGGCGATGTCATCGATGATGCGGATCTGCCTGACCCTGGCGAAGTCGGCGAGCCGGTGTTCCAGGCGCGACATCTCGTGGCGTACCGTGTCTTCGCAAGCGGTGCTCAGCACGATGGCACAGGGTTCGTCCTTGCCTTCACCCATGACGATCATGTCATCGACCAACGGGCTCTCTTTGTAGACGTTCTCGACCCATTCGGGCGAAATGTTGCGCGCCGTGGACAGGATGATCACGTGCTTCTTGCGGCCAGTGATGTACAGGAACCCGTCACGAAATTCGGCGATGTCACCTGTATGCAGATAGCCGTCGGACAGATCGCAGGCGGTATCGTCGGCGTTGTAGTAGCCCGCGCACAGCGTCGGCGTGCGCACCTGCAATTCGCCGTCGACCAGCTTGGGTTCGATGCCGTCGAGCAACTTGCCCGCCGAACCGATACGTCGCTCGGCCGGTGAGTTCAGTGAGATGATTGAAGAGTTTTCGCTCAGCCCATAGGCCTCGAACACCTGCACACCCTGCGCGTCCAAAGCCTCCAGCACACTCACCGGAATTTTTGCACCACCGGTGATGATGTGTGGTCGTTGGGCCCCGAACAGTGCTTCCACCGAGCAGTGCTCAAGCAGCAGGTTGGCCTCCTCCAGCAACTTAGGTGGCAGGTACAGGAAGTTCGGCTGGTTAGGGGCAATCAGCTCCAGGTACTGCCGCGCGTTGCCACTTGCCGCGCCATACTCGGTCATGCCTTCCGGCATCAGCGTCAAAGAGCCCCCTGAGAGGATCGGGATGAAGACACCGAGCACCTGCTCGATCAACAGGCTCATGGGTACGATCGAAAAGTAGTGCAGCGGCTGTTGTGGCAAACGCTTCATCACATTGTCCACCAGCAGCCCGACCGCCTCGTCGCGAATCATCACGCCCTTGGGTTTGGAGGTGGTACCGGACGTGTGGATGATTGAAACGATCCCCTCCGGAATGAGCTCGTCCTCATGCCGCCACTCATCACCAATGCCTTGGTTCATGAGCTGGCCGGGAATGAAGCAGGGTTTATCCGGCAGAATGCCGTGCAAGCGACTGGCAGTCTTCTCATCGCTGACAAACACGGCCGCAGCCTTGCCCAGCAGGCTGCCAATCTGGTCATCGGAAAACTCGATGGGCACCGGCAGCAAAACCCCGCCGACCTTCTGGATAGCCAACAAGGTATAGATCCACTCGTAGCAGGAGCGCATGGCAATGCCGAACACCTTGCGCTCGCAGCGGCCAATTCGCCCCTCAAGGGCACAAGCCAGGCGCATCACGTCACGACGCAGCTCGTGCAATGTATAAGAACGACCGTTCATTTCCTTGATCACCACGCGGTCAGGGTTTGCCGCCAGGTAGTCCTGCATCTTTTGGCTGATCATTGGCCAATACCTCCAATGCGATAGCTCTGAGCACCAAATATCCGCCGTGAGGTGTCATCCAGCCGCCGGCGCCCATGCATGACGCGGGTATTGTCGATAACGACGATGTCGCCTTTCTGCCAAAAGTGGCTATAGGTATTGCGGGCTGTGACGTCCTTGATCTCGTCCCAGATTTCCAACGCGATATCCTCGCCATCAGCCCAGGTAATGAGTGGCGGCTCATAGTTGACGCTTGGACCAAGCATCGAATTACAGAATGCTTTTCTGCCGCTAAAACAACTGGTTTCAACAGCGGAGATAATCAGCTCCGACGAAATTAGATTTTGATCAATGCGGCGATAGGTTTGGCCTTCCACCTGCTCATTAACGAACTGCAGATGTTCATCGCTAACCTCATCAATGGGAAGTTGCAGTTCAATGCTGAGGAAACGCTTTACATTGCTCCAAGGGATGCGCCGAACATAACGGATATCGCGGTTTTCGAAACTCTTTCGGGTTTTCGCCGACAAGTCGAAGAGCACCCGTTGGCCGTCACACATTGTCGTTTCAGAGCCGACGGCAGCAGGCTCCAGGCAGTAGAACCACTGCAGATCGGGATTGAACGGCAGATTGCCGTTCTCACGATGAAGACCCATCTCATGCACACCGGCCTCGATTTCCGCGGTGTTCGAAGTCGCTGCCTTGCGGGCAGGGTCGAAGGTGACGCGCGAAGAATGTGCACTGACGAACTCATTGAAATCTTGCAGGGTATTAGCAAAGTCGCGATAAATAACCGCGCCACTGTGGGCAAGGTCTTCATAGAGTGTCGCACTGCTTACCGAGTCGGAAACCCGCAGCTCGCGGTCAACGGCATATACACATTCGAAGCCGTAGCACGGTGTAGGTTGCCGATAGAACGGAAACACCATTGATTGTACTTGCGCCAGCATGACTCATTCCTCCATGAATTGTGGGTCAGGTAGAACCGCTACCCGATGACCTCACAGTAAGTGAAAAGAACAAGTCGCTGGTTTTAAGAAATCTAAAAGCCCGCAGAAAATTTAATAAGGTGGATTCATCGTTCCGTCAACATTGACCCGGCCACCTGCGCAACGAGCGAGCGCAAACTGGAAATATCCTTGCTATCGCTACGGTCTCGGGCCCAAATCATGTCCAGGGTAAAGCTTGGGAAGCCCAAAGGCGGTTGGCAGACCTTCAGCTCGGGCGCAATACGCAGGTGCGGCAGCAGGCGCGCAGGCAGGGCCACTGTCGAGGGCACCGCGGCAACGATGTTCACACAGGCTTGATAACCGTTGGCCCGCACCAGCACGTTGCGCGACCGGCCAACCTTGTCCAGCCAGCTATCGACCATGTTCTTTTCGGATATCCACGGCGTGGGGAACACGTGTGGCGAAGCACAGAACTCGTCCAGGCTCATAGCCCCGTCACTTGCCAGCGAACCCTGGCTGGTCAGGCATACGAAGTCATCGTTGAGCACCGGTTGCCATTGCAGCTCAGGGTGCATCTGGTGGTAACCCGGACCGAAGCCGATGGCAATGTCTATATCACCTGAGATCAGCCGGTCCACCGGCAGGTCTCGGCTCAAGCGTTCGAGGTGCAGCGAGGTGTTGGCGTGAGTACGTGAAAGCACTGCCAGCACCTGTGGCAGGAAGGACAGCTCGAAATACTCGGGAGCGCACAGCTTCCAGATCTTACGCAGTGCCTGAGGGGAGACGGTGCTGTCGTCTTCCGCACAACGGTTGACCGACTCGACCACCACTCGCAGATAAGGCGCAATTTTTTCCGCTTTGGTGGTGGGTTTGAGCACACCTTGCAAAGACGAGAACAGGGTGTCATCGAAACATCCGCGCAGGCGCTTGAGGCAGTAACTGACCGTGGGCTGGCTGACATTC
The DNA here is from genome assembly GCF_002845275.2 of Pseudomonas sp. S06B 330. Lineage (NCBI taxonomy): Bacteria > Pseudomonadati > Pseudomonadota > Gammaproteobacteria > Pseudomonadales > Pseudomonadaceae > Pseudomonas > Pseudomonas tussilaginis. The sequence continues at coordinate 3,687,814 of NZ_CP088149.1, forward strand.
ATCAACTCGGCAGTACGCTTGGCGCTGCGCAGTTCCAGCAAATTGAGGAAAACCACGATGTCTTGCAGATCCAGCTGCTTTAGGTAATTGCTATGAAGCATGAAAATTCTTCCTGAGTTTTCCAGTTCATTGGCTGGGGGCACCCTCTCCTGGAAGATGAGCGAGCATTGCCTTCAACAATTGCGCGAACAGTACGCGTTGCTCTGCGTCCAGGGGGGTCAATACCAGTTCCTGGATCTCAGTATGGGTAAGAACTGCCTTGTCAATCAACGCCTTACCCTGAGCAGTGAGCGCCACTTGGGAGCTGCGCTTGTCTAGGCTGTCAGCAATGCGCTCGACCATCCCTGCACTTTCCAGCCTGGCCAATCGATTGGTCATGGCTCCGGAAGTAATCAGCAATGAGCGGTAAAGCTCGGTTGGCGTCAGACGGTAAGGCGCTCCTGACCGTCGCAGGGTGGCCAGTACATCGAACTCGCCTTCCTTGAACCCATATTGCGTCAGCGCCTCCCCACGAATGCGCTCGAGGTGCTTCTGGATGCGTGCCATACGGCCAAAAATTTCCATGGACGAGACATCCACGGAAGGCATCGCCTGCGCCCATTGCGCGACGACGAAATCGACATGATCGTTCATAGCTGCACTCATCGTTCGACCGAAATCAGTATTAGCCAATGCACCTGCTCAACCCAAGCGCCTTTAAACAATCTTAACGTTAAGCTATCTTGACACGCACGTGACTGAAGGATCAGGAGGAAACATGGCTTTTTTCGTACATGGACAGCATCGTCACTACTATTACGACTCAGGCTCCGGCAGCCCCGTGCTCCTGTTGCACGGGCTCGGTAACAGCGGCAGGGCCTGGATACCACAGGTAAGTGCACTGCTCGCTCTCGGTCACCGCGTCATCGTACCCGACCTGCTGGGGCACGGCGCGTCCAGTGATGCACCTGACGGTATTACCCCTCATCTTCAGGCCCTGGAAATGCTGGCGCTGCAGGAACACCTTGGGCTCGACAGCATTCAGCTTATCGGCCTGTCCCTGGGAGGCATGGTAGCGCTGGAAATGGCATGCCATACACCTGAAGCAGTGGAAAAGCTGATCGTTGCCGGCACGTTCGCCAGTATGAGCAGCGCACATCGCCAACGGCTGCTCAGCGAATGGGCAACCACCTTGGAGCTGCACAATGGTTGCCTGAAGCACTTCAAGTCGAGTTGGCCTGCACTGGTGGGCGCAGACTTTTCTGCCTCGCCGCGTGGTCAGCGCCTCTACCAGGCGTGGCACGCCCAGGCCGCTTTGTTGAAGGCGCACAACCAGATCCGCTGGTGCAAGGGCATGAAGCAGTACGACTTGAGTGCCAAGTTGCAGCAGATACAGGCCCCCACGTTGGTACTCGCCACGGAACGCGACGCCATCAGCCCGTGGTCCGAAGCCGAAGACCTCTACACAAACATCGAATGTGCCCGCCTGGTCACCATCGCCGGCGAAGGCCACGTATTCAACGTCCCTCACGCACACGCATTCAATGAGGCGACAAGCGCTTTCCTACAGGAGCCAGCCAACCATGCCTAATATTCCCAGCAAAGCGTGTGTCGGACTTCTGGCCGTATTGATCGGCTTGAACCTGCGCCCCATCATGGCTTCGATCGGCCCCCTGCTGGACATGCTGCAACTCGACCTGGGCCTGACCAATACCCAAGGTGGCCTACTGACCACCCTGCCGGTCATGATGATGGGCTTGTTCGCGCTCTCCGGCCCCTGGCTGCTGCGCCTGGTCGGTGAGGTCAAGGGCGTGGCGCTGGGCATCGCCCTGATTGCTGTCAGCTGTGCCGCACGCGCCTATACCAGTTCTGCCGAAGCGCTCATCAGCACCGCCGCACTGGGCGGTATCGGCATTGCAGTCATCCAGTCGCTGATGCCCGCCTTTCTGAAACGCAGCTATCCGCAGAGCGCTGGCATGCTGATGGGCTTGTTCACTACAGGCATCATGGCCGGTGCCGCACTGGGTGCTGCAACCGCAGCACCCAGTGCGGCCAATTTCGGCTGGCAGTTAGCCCTGGGCTTCGCCGCTGTGCCGGCGTTATTCACCCTGATCGTCTGGCTGTTGGCAGCCGGTGGCAGCCAACCCCGTCATGCCGGTGCCAAGCTGCCCTATCGCAACATGCAGGCCTGGTTACTGTTGATATTCTTTGGGATTGGCACAGGCGCCTACACCTTGGTGCTGGCCTGGTTGCCGCCGTTTTACATCGAACTGGGTTGGACGGCGACTGACGCCGGCTACCTGCTCGGCGCACTGACGGTCACCGAAGTGGTCGCCGGGCTGCTCGTGTCATCGCTGATCCAGCGCTTTCCCGACCGCCGAAAACCGTTAGTGCTGGTCATTGTGCTACTCATTGCTGGCCTGGCCTGCCTGATGGTTGCCCCACAACAGCTGGCAGCATTGGCAACAGTGTGCCTAGGTCTAGGGATCGGTGCGCTGTTCCCGTTGTCCTTGATCGTCACCCTGGACCGTGCAGATTCACCGACCACGGCTGGCGCGCTGTTGGCGTTCGTGCAAGGCGGCGGCTACCTGATCGCTGCCAGCATGCCGCTGATCGCCGGTATCGTGCGTGACCAGCTCAGTTCTTTGCACTGGGCCTGGGGAGTAATGATCATCGGCGCCGTAGTATTGCTGGGGCTGAGCACGACCGTCGCGAAATTACCATCAGGGGGATTAACTGACAGTAGAAAGTCTGTGGACATGACATAGAGAGGATTAATTTCAAGGTGATCTCGGCTTACCTGCTGCTAGCGGGAAAGGCCGCGCTCTCCAGGACGAAGGGCTGCAATCGAATAGCCGGCTGAACCAGCGGGAAAAGGCGCTGAGCTCGGAAAAGCCCAGCACGCCAGCAATTTCGCTCAAGGAGTGATGGGGGTTTGCGAGGTAACGTGTCGCCAACGCCCTTCGCACTTGATCCAACAGCGACGAAAACGTCTCACCCTCGCGCGTCAGTTGCCGGTGCAATGTCCGTCGGTCACGTCCCAGGTGGGCGGCTACCTGTTCCACCGAACAACGTCCCGTGGGCAGTAGCATCCAGATCATCTGGTGCACTTGCTCCACCAACGCGGCCCTGGCGTCCTCCTGAATACTGTGCAGGTATTGATGGACGTAGCGGGCCATTTCCGGATCGGCACTGGGCAGGCTCCGGTCAAGATCGCTGCTCCGGCAGACAATGCCGTCCAGCAAACAATTGAACTGTACGGCTGTACCGAACACCCGCTGATGGCGGCTGGCGTCCAGCGCCGCGCTGTGGCGAAAACAGACTGCTGATGGATGCCAATGGTTACCCAGTAAGGTCTTGAGCATTCGGTGAGCAACGGCGACCGCCAACTCCATCGACTGACGCACAGGCAGATGACTGACGGTTACCAGCTCAAGCCTCAACACCGCCACCCCCTCTCCTTCCTCAATCTGCAGGACCAACCCCTGGTTGTGCAGGCAGATAAATTCCTGGAGGGCCTTCAGCGCTGCGCGCAAGGTGGGCTCACGCCATAACAACGCCAGCGGCCCTAGGTTGGAGACAGTGCGACGTTCTGCCATGCGCAGGCCGAAATCGTCCACACCGGCCTCCCGCGCCGAGTTGTCCAGCAGCCGGGCTACCGCTTCGATGGAGATTCTCAGGTCCGATTGCAGCAAACAGCGCGGATCAAGACCCACAAGACGCAGTTGGCGCATCGGCTCAACGTTCAAGGCGCGGACAATGTCCGTGTAGTGGGTAAGGCAGGCACTTCGAACCAGTCCTTTCATGAGCAATCATCCCTAGGTTACACATGTCCCGAAATGTCAAACCCATGCCCCCGGGAGTCAATTCAGATGCCATCGGCAGGCTTAGAGTTGCAGGTAACCACTCAACCGCGAGGCACTGCAGATGAATGAACACCAGACCCACCCTGGCACCCCTACCTGCGATGGCCTGCGTGACGCGGGTAACTGGAATCCCGCTTGGGATTCGCTGGCCGAGCTGGACGCGCAGTGGATGGAGAAGTTTCTCGGCATGGCCACCCACCCGTTACGAAAGGGCATTCTGGAACCCAAGACCTTCGAACTGATCGCCATCGCCGTCGATGCCTCCTGCACCCATTTGTATGCCCCGGGTGTGCGTCGGCACATCCGCAAGGCTCTGGAAGTTGGCGCCAGTGTCGAGGAAATACTGGCGGTCCTACAACTGACTTCGATACTCGGTATCCACAGCATGGCACTAGGCGCTCCGATTCTCGTCGAGGAGGCGCAGAAACTGGCCGCCGATGGTCCGGTACAAGGCACCTACTGATTTCATCAATGTGCAGCGTAGGCCGGATTGACCTTCGCCATCGCACTACACTACCGTGCCTGAGACAAGGACGTCTGGACGTTGTGATGAGGTGAGTGCATGCCTGCTAATAAATCTGCAGAATGGCTCGCTGCCGCCCGTTGTGATCGGGCTACGATCAAAATACTCATTCTGGACGTCCTGGCCTATGTCAGTTGACCTACAAGCGCTCTATCCCAAACTGATCCATCTAATGCTGGACACGGTTTTCGTGGTCGACAGGAACAACCAGATTGTATTTGTAAGTGATGCTTGTGAGGCATTGCTCGGTTACCGTGCCGAAGAGCTGACCGGCACACCGATAACCGACTACATACATCCTGAAGACCTGACGGTCACCCGGGCGTCCATTATCCGAGTGATGAACGGCCAATCACACGTCGATTTTCGCAACCGCTATATCCGCAAGGATGGCGGTATCGTGCACATTCTGTGGGCTGCCTTCTGGTCCGAAGAGGTGGGTGCACGAATCGGCGTGGCGCGAGACGTGACTGCCCTGCGCCATGCCGAGGAAGAGTTACGCTTCCTGGCCCATCATGATCCGTTGACACAATTGACCAACCGCTCGATTTTCAATGATCGACTGGAATCGGCCCTGCGTGCGGCGCATCGCCACCAAAATGCCTTGGCGTTGCTGTTTCTGGATGTCAATGACTTCAAGGGTATCAACGATGTCTACGGGCATGCCGTGGGTGATCGGGTACTCTGCTCGATTGCACGACGCCTGGAGGGCTGCGTGCGCGAGACGGACACAGTGGCGCGAATGGGGGGTGACGAGTTCACGGTGCTGTTGACCGATATCCAGTCGCAGGACGCCGTTGCCGAAAAGGTGACGCAGATTATCGCAACCTTGGCCGAGCCGTTGGGCGCTGAGTTTGACGGGATCGACATGCCATCCTGCAGCGTAGGTGTCGCCTTTTACCCTACCGACGGGGAAGATGCCGACACCCTGCTCAGCCATGCTGACGGCCAGATGTACCGGATGAAAAGGCGCCGCTCTGTCCCCGGATAATTGCTGCCTTAGCTAACAAGCAACGGGCTTGCCTGGCCCCTCCTAGCCTCACGGCAGCTGCGAATAGGCCGCCGAGGTTTGCGCCAGACTTACACCCGCAGCGCATCGCCGAGCAGATCAAGACCGTGTGGTCATGCCGTTATTCAAGCGCTGCGCCACTCCCCCACGATCCATCAGAAAACCGCGCTCAAGCCAGCAACTCGGTGATCCATTGGACGTGTCGGGCGATGTCTTGCATCTTTTCTTCAGGGACAGCCTGCTGCGCCCGGGCGAAGTGGCTCAGGGTCTGCTGTTTCAGGCGCAGGATACGCTGCCACTTGGCCACAAATGCCGGGCTACGCGCCTGCAACTGCAGCGGGCCGAAGTACAACTCCTCAGCGGTGTAGGTCACAGGCTCAGCACGTTCGGCGACGATGATTTCGTAATCGAAGCGGTTTTCCCGCAGCACCTCCTCGCAGAGGATGCGGTAGCCCTGTTCCATCAGCCATTGGCGCAATGGCTGCTCGCCGCCATTGGGCTGCAGGATCAGGCGCTCCTGGCCACTGAGCCGCGCCTTGCCGCTGTCAAGGATGTCGCGGATGGTTTCGCCACCCATGCCGCAGAGGCTGATCGCGGTGATCTCGTCTTCAGGCTTGATGGCTGCCAGGCCATTGGCCAGACGCACACTGATCCATGGGGTCATGTCGTTTTCACGCACCGTGCGCTCGGCCGCGTGAAACGGCGTCAACGCGACCTCGCCGGCCACCGCCATGGCGATAACACCACGGCGCATCAACGCCACCGGCAAGTAGCCATGGTCCGAGCCGATGTCGGCCAGGCCCGCACCTGTTGGTACGTGCGCCGCCACACGCTCCAAGCGCATGGACAATGTCTGTTGGTTCAACTGCAGCCCCTTTTCAGCACGAACGCCCGGCACCTTTGGCCGGATCGGGCCGCGATTCTGTCGGGCAACGCCGTACATTTCAAATTTATGCGATCAGGGCCACCACGCCCCCTATCGGCTGCTAGCACAAAACTATAGTGGCAACTAGCCACCTTTCGTCGCTCAAGATCTAACGCGCTCAGGCCGATAGCGTTGAAACGTTCCAATAAAAGACCGAGTGAACTCCACACGCCATGAATAAAAGTCTACGTTTCAGCCACAAAATTCTGCTTGTCGCCTCATTGATCGTGATGCTCGCCTTCACCCTGTTCACCCTCTACAACGACTACCTGCAGCGCAATGCCACCCGCCTCAACCTGGAAAACTACCTGGCTGAAATGGGGGCGTCGACGTCCACCAATATTCGCAACCTGCTGGAGGGGCGAATCCGCCTGGTGGAAAACCTGGCACAGAACATCGCCCAGGAACCTGCCAGTGCCGAGACCCTGATGGGCCAGAGCGCCTTGATCTCAAGCTTTCTTACCGTTTACCTGGGCAAGGTCGATGGCGGCTTCAGCGTGCGTCCGGATGCCAAGATGCCCGACGACTATGACCCGCGCATTCGCCCCTGGTACAAGGACGGCATGAGCGCCAGCGGCGCAGTACTGACGGAACCCTACATCGACCTGACCACCAACAAGATGGTCATCGGCATCCTCAGCAAGGTGTCGAGCAACATCGGCGTGGTCGGTGGTGATCTGGCCTTGGATGGTTTGGTGGAGATCATCAACTCACTGAACTTCGGCGGCATGGGCTACGCCTTCCTGGTCAACGACCAAGGCAAAATCCTCGTCCACCCGGACCAGAAGCTGGTGATGAAGTCGCTGGCGGACCTGTTTCCGGCGCGCACACCAAAACTGTCTGCTGAGCTCACCGAGGTCCAGGCCAATGGCCAGACCCGCCTGCTGACCTTCGCGCCGATCAAGGGCCTGCCTTCGGCCAACTGGTACATCGGCCTGTCCGTCGACAAGGACAAAGCCTATGCGATGCTTAGCGAGTTCCGTACCTCGGCGGTGATTGCCACCCTGGTTGCCGTGGCCATTATTATCGGTCTGCTTGGCCTGCTGATCCGTGTCCTGTTGCAACCGCTGCACATCATGACCCGGGCCATGGAAGACATTGCCGAAGGTGAAGGCGACCTGACCAAACGCCTGACCATTCACAGCCAGGACGAGTTTGGCATCCTGGGCACTGCCTTCAACCGTTTCGTCGAACGTATCCACACCTCGATCCGCGAAGTGTCCTCGGCGACCGAGCAGGTCAACGAAGTGGCCCTGCGCGTGGTCAGTGCCTCCAACTCCTCGATGGTCAACTCCGACGAGCAATCCAACCGTACCAACAGCGTTGCTGCGGCCATCAACCAGCTCGGCGCTGCCGCTCAGGAGATTGCCCATAACGCCGCCCAAGCCTCGCAACAGGCAAGCTCGGCACGTCACCTGGCCGAAGAAGGCCAGCAGGTGGTTGATCGCAACATTGCCGCAATGAACCGCTTATCGGACCTTATCTGCACCTCCAGCTCGCACATTGAGACGCTCAACAGCAAAACTGTGAACATCGGCCAGATCCTCGAAGTGATCACCAGCATCTCGCAGCAGACCAACCTGCTGGCCCTCAATGCTGCGATCGAAGCTGCGCGGGCCGGTGAAGCCGGGCGTGGTTTCGCCGTGGTTGCCGATGAAGTGCGCAACCTCGCGCACCGTACCCAGGAGTCAGCGCAGCAGGTGCAAACAATGATCGAGGAGCTACAGGTCGGTGCCCGCGAGTCGGTCGACACCATGGGCCAAAGCCAGCGCCACAGCCAGGACAGTGTCGAAATCGCTAACCAGGCGGGTGAGCGCCTGGGCAGTGTGACCTTGCGCATCGGCGAGATCGACGGCATGAACCAGTCAGTGGCCACCGCCACCGAAGAACAGACTGCCGTGGTTGACGCGATCAACATGGACATCAACGAAATCAACATGCTCAATCAGGAAGGGGTCGAGAACCTGCAGTCCACCCTGCGCGCCTGTACCGACCTGGAACAGCAAGCCGCTCGCCTGAAACACCTGGTCGGCAGTTTCCGTATCTGATCTGCCACTGTTGGAGTACCCGCCGCTACAACACTGCAGCGTTGTAGCAGCGGGTCATAAACGCGCAATACGCGCGCAGCGGATTGTCGCTACGCGTGGTAGTAATAGAGCTTATTGATGATTATCCAATGCTCATCGATTTTCAGTAGCGATAGGTAATCTGTAAACCTCATTCCGACATAGTCATCAATCATTTTTACTGCGGCAGCGTCGCCGGTAATATCTACGCTAATGACCTCCCAGAAGGGCTGTGAGCCTTTTGCTGCCGGGCCTTCGGCCTTGATGGCGGCAATAAAGTCATCAAGGGATAACCATTCGAGTTCTTGATGGTAGTGGCCAATGATACGACAGGCTGGGTGAAAAGCTTGACGCAGCAATGTTTCGTCTGCGAACACCATACCCTCTACATAACTGCCGAGCACACGATGGATACGTTCTTTATCCGCCGAGTCAGTCGTCACGTTATACCTCTACAGTCTCCCCCCGCAGCGAAAGAGAAAAGGGATCGGCAGTCATACCAGCAACTGCTCAACCTGAACGTTTAGTCCGCCCTGAAACGTCCCGAGTCGGCTAACAATGCGCGGTCTTCAACGGGATTTACATCACCCATCAGTATTTGATGTCCCGAGCAGTGCGGCGCGTGTCTTGCTTGGTACTGCGCTTGTCCTGGCGACATCCGGCATTGCTCTTTTCATTGTCCCGGCGGCAGTCATACTTGGTTTCGCGTGCAGTGGAGCGTCCTTCCTGGCGAGTATCCCGTGCTTCGCGGCGTTGTTCCCCCTGCTCGGTGGCATACGTCGGCAGCGCCAACCCTTGCACGCCAGCGCAGATGAGCAGTGCCATCAGCATTTTGACGCAGTGTTTGCCATTCATGATCGTCCTCCAGCTCGAAATCGCTCGGTTGCTTCGCTGAAAATCTACAAAATTCCCCGCAGCGCATGGACTCCAACGATAGGACTGTGCAGGGCGTCCTGCAATGGCTGCAGCGATGGACGGCAGCTCAACCGTCCAGCAGCGCATGCCGTCTGCCATCGACGGGTAACGCCACGATACCTTGGCAACGACTACGCTTGTCGATGACACCTTGCCTGCCAAAGAGGCCCCCATGAGCGCCGCGCCGCTGTCCGAACTTGATGCCGCTCTGCCCGGCCTGGCTCGTAACATCCGCGTGCTCGACGCCTTGGCTTGGCCCATTGGCGTCGAGGAAATCTTCCTGGACCAGTGGCGTCGCGGACAGGCGCGACTGCCCGACATTGCGTTGTGCCCGCGTGATCACGCTGCCGACATTGCTGCCCTTGAGGCCTTTGCGAGTCGTTGCGATAAGGGCCATCCGGCCGGCAACTACCTGGCCATGACGGCCCGCAGCTATGCCACTGCGGCACGCATGCTCGGCGCCATTGGCACCCCTGCCTTTACCCAATATTCGTCAGCGTTGTACCGGCGTCCGGATTTCGAATACCCGCGGCTGAACCTTAACATGCTCGACGCTGCCCGGTTCTTCCTCGATACCACCGATGCCCTACTGGGTGGCACACAGATTCCACCGACCCAGGCCGACATTCCGGCCGCAGCCTTTGCCGCCTGGATGCAACCGGAACTGGATCAGTTCTTCGGCCCAGGCCAGATCACCGTCATACTCGATCCGACCCTGGCCGCCAAAGCCATCGCCGGCTCCAGCCGGATCCGCTTACGTGCCAGCGCGCTGTTCTCGGAGCTGGACAAGCATCAGCTGTTGCAACACGAAGCCTTCGTGCATGTGGCCACCGCACAAAATGGCGCACGCCAACCCAACCTCAAAAGCCTGGGCCTGGGTGCACCACGCACCACCCAAACTCAGGAAGGCATCGCCACCCTGGCCGAGCTGTTCACCGGTAGCATGGACATCAATCGCTTGCGACGCCTCGCCCTGCGCGTACTCGCGGTTCAGCAAGCGCTCGACGGTGCCGATTTCATCCAGGTGTTCGAAGGCTTTTTGGCCGGCGGCCAGTCGCAGGAGGAATCCTTCCGCTCCACGCAACGGATATACCGCGGTGCCAACCTGCGTGGTGGCTCAGCCTTCACCAAGGATGCCGCCTATCTGACGGGCTTGCTCGGCGTGCATACCCTCCTGCGCATCGCCATCCGCGATAACCGCCCGGACCTGGTCGGCCATTTGTTTGCCGGTCGCCTCAACCTGGGGGATACCGTGCGCCTGGCACCGCTGTTCGAATCCGGCTGGCTACAGGGACCGGTGTATGTCCCACACTGGGCCAGCGATTTGCGTCGCCTCGCCGCCAACTTGGCCTTCTCTGCCTTTATCTCGCGGATCAAACTGGATGTGCTCGATCTGGAGGTATTCATGGCCTTTGCCGATGAACATGAAGCGAATGCCAGTGCGCTGTAAGCAGGGGTCTGTTCCGCTAGGTGTGATGAATATTTGGCCGGATACCAAAAATTGTTTATGGTCTTCGAAACAGACTTTTAAACAGGATAGTGAACGTGAGAAAAATCATTTCTGTGGTCATCGTGGCGACGGCATTTGCCATGGGTACGGCAACCGCTCAAGAATCCGCAGAATCTGGCGCATTGAACGAATGTTACGAAAGCACAGGCGATCAGCCCCGCACCGCGTTGCAGCCTTGCCTTGAGCGTAAGGCTGTCGAAGCTACCTCGCAAATGACTACCGCCTACAACACGCTGGAAGCGCAGACCAAGGAGATAGACTCGAGCGCGACGGCCAAAGCCCTTGCCTCGCTGCGCGCGTCGCAGGAGGCCTTCGAGAAATTCAAGGATGCGCAGTGCCAATGGCAAGCAGACGCCGCGATGGGTGGCTCGGGTGCGGGAGATTTTTTAAGTGCCTGTAACGTGGATTTGATCCGTTGGAGAACCAAGCAACTGGCCGATTAAATGTATTGAGCTGCCGTCAGGCTGCGATCGGGTGTGAAACGGCCGCAACCTGGCCACCGCGATTCGTCAGCCCCAACGAGGTGCCCGCGTTGCGACGGCCTTACTTGTTTTCTAATGTGGGGCTGGCCTTGCCAGCGATGCAAACACCGCATCACCGCAGACTGCGCGTCGATTGCATCGCCGGCAAGGCCGACTTCCACAGGCCAGTGTTAGCCTTTAAGCGCCGCTTCAATGGCCGCAATATCGATCTTCCTCATCGTCATCATCGCCTCGAACGCCCGCTTGGCAGCGGCACGGTCGGGGCTGCTAACCGCAGCGATCAAGACCCGTGGCGAGATCTGCCAGGACAGCCCCCACTTGTCCTTGCACCAACCGCAGGCACTTTCTTCGCCGTCGTTGCCGACAATGGCATTCCACAAGCGGTCGGTTTCAGCCTGGTCTTCAGTGATGACCTGAAAGGAGAAAGCTTCGCTGTGCTTGAACAGGGGACCGCCGTTCAGGCCCACACACGAGGTACCCATCACGGTGAAGTCGACCGTCAGGACATCACCCTCCTTACCTGAGGGAAAGTCGCCAGGCGCAAGGTGCACGGCGTTCACAGCGCTGTTGGGGAAGGTCTTGGCGTAGAAGGTGGCGGCCTCCAGGGCGGTGCCGTCGTACCACAGGCACAGGGTGGGTGTGCTGGTCATGGGGCTACTCCAGATTGAGGACTGGCCCCTGAGTCTAGTCGCCCTTGCCCGAGAGGAAACTGACCAACTGACGACCGTGGCTGCTCAGCGATTCCCAGCCCTTGATGCACAGGCGCAGTTCGAGGGTGGCCCAACGCTCTTCCAGCAGGATCATGCGCACGGGCAGTTCTTGCTCCATGCGCAGAGCAGTGGTCTGCGGCAGCATAGCGATACCGGCGCGCTGGGCGACCAACTGGGCGATGGCTTCGAAGCTGGGTGCACGCACGCGGATCTGCAAGGGCATGCCCAGCTTTCTTGCCCGCTCTTCGACAAAACGCTGCATCGCCCGCTCGGGCGGCATACCGATGAACGGGTAACCCAGGGCATCACGCAACTGGGTGTGTTCGCGCGCGGCCAAAGGGTGTTCGCTCGGCACCAACATCACCAGTCGCTCATTGCGAAACGGCAACGACAGCACGCCATCGCTGATGACGCTACCGTCATATACGCCGATGTCACATTCGCCGGTCAGCACCGCACGCATGACGTCCGTACTGCGGTATTCGGTCAGTTGCAGATCGACTTCCGGGTAGTCGGCCAAAAATGTGCCGAGCACTGCCGGCAGCAGGGTGCTGGTGGTCACGGTGGTAGCGGCCAGACGCAGGGTGATGCGCCGCTGACCGGCGAGTTCCTTGAGGGTGTTTTCAAGCGTTTGCGCTTCGCCAAGCACACTGCGGGCGGCCTCCAGTACCAAGCGGCCGGAAGGCGTGAGCTGCATACCATCGGCCTTGCGGGTGAACACGGCAATACCGTAGCGCTCCTCGAACAGGCGCAAACGGGTACTGGCGGCCGAGACAGCCACCGGGATGCTGGCGGCGGCCTTGCTCAAACTGCCGGCGGCAGCAATGGCGGTCAGCAAGCGTAAATCGGCGAGATCGAAGTGCACGGGGTTTCTCTTTTGGCGAAGGCTTGATTCGGAAAAATGCGATTCTGCGTGACAAGCCTTCACTTTAGAATAACCCCAATCTCTTCCTTGGTTGGGCTGCTGATGAATAATGTGCGTGGGTTGTACCAGCGTTGCGTCCAGAACGGCAGCCTGTTTGCGGTGCTGTCTGCACTGGGGTTCAGCCTCAAGGCGATTTTCGTCAAGCTGTCTTACGCCGCCAGCTCTGTGGATGCGATCACCCTGTTGGCAATGCGCATGGGCCTGGCGCTGCCGTTGTTTGCCTGGCTGGTATGGGCCAGCCGCGGCCCGACCAATGCACGCCTGGGCCTGGGCGACGGCGTGCGGGTGATGCTGCTGGGTTTGTTCGGTTATTACCTGGCGAGCCTGTTCGATTTCTATGGGCTGCACTACATCAGCGCCGGGCTTGAGCGGCTGATCCTGTTTACCTACCCGACCCTGGTGCTGGTGTTCCAGGCCATTGCCCTGCGCGAGCGCCCTACCCTGCGCACCCTGGCGGCGATGGGCTTGTGCTACCTGGGCCTGGGCATCGCCTTTGTGCATGACGTCAGCGTCGCGGGGATGGGTGGGCAAGTGATACTGGGCGCAGCGTGGGTGTTCGCCAGCGCGGTGACCTATGCGCTGTATTACTCCGGCACCGGCATCATGCTCAAACGCATGAGTTCCATGCGCCTGGCCGGGTTGGCTGGTGGTGCTTCGTCGCTGATGGTATTAACCCACTACCTGTTGGCGGCGGATACCTCGCTGCTCATGCAACTGCCCGCGACCGTGTGGGTGTATGCGGGGTTGATGGCCGTGGTCTCGACGGTGCTGCCGATCTATTGGGTGGCCTTGGCGATTCAGCGTATGGGCGCGACCCATACAGCGGCGGTCGGCAATCTGGGGCCGGTGCTGACCGTACTGGCGTCATGGGCGGTACTCAGTGAGGAGGTTTCGCTGTACCAGATTGCCGGGCTTGCCCTGGTGCTGTTCGGGGTTTCGCGGTTGAAACCGGTGCGCGCCAAGACCGCGGTGCAGACGTCGGAGCCCGTAAGCGCAGCGCCGCAAAAGATACCGGTCAACTAGACTTCAAGGTTCTGGTGCTGAACATGCCTCAAGGCACCGGTCACCCAACAGTAGTCATTTCCACCGAGTTGAACTGAGTACACACCATCATGTGTAAATCATGTGATTCAACTTCCACGTCAACCCCCACGGACCGTCGTCGATTTCTTAAGTTTGCCGGACTTGGAGCAGGTGCCCTGCTACTGGCCAGCGCGTTGCCGGAAAGGATCATCCAGGCGGCGGAGAAATCGTCTGCGCCGCCCAAGCCCCAAAATGCAATCAACCCCGATCAGGCGCTGCAACGCGCCTGAAAAACGCCACGCCGCTGCTCACCGATGCACTTGGCAAGGGCAAATTGAACATAGTCGGCGGGGTCTATCGTCTTGGCACCGGTAAGGTCGAGCTGATTGCCTAGCTGCAAACAACAAAAAGCACCTTAAGGTGCTTTTTGTTTATCGCCAGGAACGAAACTAAGCGGTGAACTTAGCCCGCGCCGCATGCAGCTTTTTATAGCTATCGATAAGCCGCAGGTGCCTGTCGAGCCCTTCGAGCTTCATGCTGGTAGGCGTCAAACCATAGAAGCGCACGCTGCCGTCCACCGAACCAATCACCGCGTCCATCCTCGGGTTGCCGAACATGCGTCGGAAATTGACTTCGTAATCGGCCAGTTCCAGCTCATCGTCCAGCTGCACTTCCAGAACCACGTTCAAGGCCTGGTAAAACAGCCCGCGCTCAACGGTGTTGTCGTTGAACTGCAGGAAGGTTTCGACCAGCTCCTTGGCCGGGTCAAATTGCTGCAAGGCCACGTAAATCAGCAGCTTCAACTCCAGAATCGTCAGCTGTCCCCAGGCGGTATTGTCGTCAAACTCGATACCGATCAAGGTTTTGATGTCGGTGTAATCATCCAGTTCGCTCTCTTCCAGACGCGCCACCAACGCTTGCAGTTCGGTGTCGTCCAAGCGATGCAGGTTGAGGATGTCGGCGCGGAAGAACAGTGCCTTGTTGGTGTTGTCCCAGATCAGGTCGTCCACCGGATAGATTTCCGAATAATCCGGCACCAGAATGCGGCAGGCGGTTGCCCCCAGATGCTCATACACCGCCATGTACACTTCTTTGCCCATGTCCTGGAGGATGCCGAACAAGGTTGCGGCTTCTTCGGCGTTGGAGTTTTCACCCTGGCCAGAGAAGTCCCACTCAACAAATTCGAAATCCGCTTTGGCACTGAAGAAGCGCCACGACACCACACCGCTGGAATCAATGAAGTGTTCAACGAAGTTGTTCGGCTCGGTCAGCGCATGGCTTTCAAAAGTCGGCGGAGGCAAGTCGTTCAGGCCTTCGAAACTGCGGCCCTGAAGCAACTCGGTGAGGCTGCGCTCCAGCGCTACTTCGAAGCTTGGATGGGCGCCGAACGAGGCAAACACACCGCCGGTGCGCGGGTTCATCAAGGTGACGCACATCACCGGGAATTCACCGCCCAGCGACGCATCCTTGACCAACACCGGGAAGCCTTGGGCTTCCAGGCCCTGGATACCGGCAAGAATGCCGGGGTATTTCGCCAGCACTTCCTGCGGCACATCCGGCAACGCGAGTTCACCTTCGAGAATTTCGCGTTTGACCGCACGTTCGAAGATTTCCGACAGGCACTGCACCTGTGCTTCGGCGAGCGTATTACCGGCGCTCATGCCGTTGCTCAGGTAGAGGTTTTCGATCAGGTTGGACGGGAAATACACCACCTCGCCGTCGGACTGGCGCACATACGGCAGCGAACAGATGCCGCGCTCTTCGTTGCCGGAGTTGGTGTCGTACAGGTGCGAGCCGCGCAGCTCGCCATCGGGGTTGTAGATCTGCAGGCAGTACTCATCGAGGATTTCCGCTGGCAGCGCATCTTTACGGCCAGGCTGGAACCAGCGCTCGTTGGGGTAATGCACAAACGCCGCGTTGGCGAGTTCTTCGCCCCAGAACTGATCGTTGTAGAAGAAGTTGCAGTTCAGGCGCTCGATAAACTCGCCCAACGCCGAGGCCAGCGCGGCTTCTTTGGTCGCACCCTTGCCATTGGTGAAGCACATCGGCGAATGCGCATCGCGGATGTGCAGCGACCACACATTAGGGACGATATTGCGCCACGAGGCGATTTCAATCTTCATGCCCAGGCCGGCGAGAATGGCCGACATGTTGGCGATGGTCTGCTCCAGCGGCAGGTCCTTGCCGGCCACGTAGGTGCTCGCTTGCGAAGCCGAGTCAAGCATCAGCAATGCCTGGGCATCGGCATCGAGGTTCTCGACCTCCTCAATGACAAACTCAGGCCCGGTTTGCACCACCTTTTTCACGGTGCAACGGTCGATGGAGCGCAAAATGCCCTGGCGGTCCTTATCGGAGATATCCGCTGGCAATTCAACCTGAATCTTGAAAATCTGGTTGTAGCGGTTTTCCGGGTCGACAATGTTGTTTTGCGACAGACGAATATTGTCGGTGGGGATATTGCGTGTTTCGCAATACAACTTCACAAAGTAAGCCGCACACAACGCCGACGAAGCCAGAAAGTAATCGAACGGCCCCGGTGCCGAACCATCGCCTTTGTAGCGGATAGGCTGATCGGCAATTACCGTAAAGTCATCGAACTTGGCTTCAAGTCGAAGGTTGTCGAGAAAGTTAACCTTGATTTCCATGCGGAATTACCATAGCGAGCAAAACAAATTGGCCGCCATTATCCGGGTTTTTCCACCGCACGTCTTGTGCCTGGCAAGGTGATTCCTTCCACGCTTGCCCTTGGGTGTGTACGAATGCCCCGTCAGAACCGGTACTTGGCCGTCAGCATGTAGCTACGCGGGTTGCCATAGGTATCGGTGGAACCCCACTTCACGTCCGAGCCAATCGCCGAATAATAGACACGGTCAAAGACATTGTTGGCGTTGAGTTGCAGGTCCAGGTGCTTGTTTACCTCATAGCCGGCCATCAGGTCGGTGACGGCGTAGCTGCCTTGTTCAATGCGATAGCTGCCGCCAGTGACAGGCACGTCGTTGTACATGCGGCTCTGCCAGTAGACGTTGCCACCGATGCGCAGTTTTTCCAGCGGGCCCTGGAAGCGGTAGACGGTGGAAAGCTTGAACAGATCCTCCGGTTTATCCGTCTCGAGGGGCTGATGCTCGTTGGACGGGTCTTGATCCTTGAGATAGCGGGTACGGGTGTAGGTGTACCCTGCTCCCACTTGCCAGTTCTCGGTCAAGGCCCCTTGCAGTTCCAGATCAATACCTTGGCTACGGACCTTGCCGGAGGCGTCGTAGCAGTCGAGTTTCGGGCAGCCAACCGGATCATCCACTTGCACGGCGCGGTTCAACTGGTCGATCTGGAACACCGCCAGGCTGGCGTTGAGGGCACCGTCGAAGTACTCGCCCTTGATGCCGATTTCATAGTTTTCACCCACGATCGGTTCAAGCAG
This sequence comes from Pseudomonas sp. S06B 330, assembly GCF_002845275.2. Lineage (NCBI taxonomy): Bacteria > Pseudomonadati > Pseudomonadota > Gammaproteobacteria > Pseudomonadales > Pseudomonadaceae > Pseudomonas > Pseudomonas tussilaginis. The sequence goes on from NZ_CP088149.1 coordinate 3,705,162, forward strand.
TTTGCCCGAGATATCTTTGGCGGTTTGTGGGGTGAAGATGTCGGTGTAGCTGGCGTACACCGAGTAAGTATCGTTGAGGTCGTAGATCACGCCAGCGTAACGGGTAACGTTGCGGGTGACTTTGTAATCGCCCGCGCCGGTCTGGTTGTCATAGTCGTACCAGTCCAGGCGACCGCCGAGAATCAGCGTCAGCGGGTCGGCCAGGCTCAAGCGGGTGGTCAGGTAAACACCGTTCTGGGTGGTAACTTCATGGTCGTCAGTGGTACGGGCGAAATCCGGCTTCGGCGCGTTGATTGGCAGACTGAACACATAAGGGCTGTAGTTGTGCGTGGTCATGTCGTATTCGCGGCTGCTGGCGCCGACCACGACTTCATGGGTACGACCAAACGCTTGAACTGGACCATTGGCGAACACATCGTAGGCCGTCTGGACTTCATCGTAGCGCGCCTGCCAAGCGGTATTCGCCAGCGGGCCGTCGTAACGTGACAAGTAGGTGCCGGAGAATAACGCCTTCTGCGTTGCTTGCGAGGCGGCCATCTGCAATTGCCAGTCGTTGGCGAATCGATGTTTCACCTCGCCGAACACGGTATTGATGTCCTGCTTCTTGTCTTCCCAGTCGGTGCCTGGGTAGGTGGAGCGTGGCAGGTCCAGGTGGTGGCCATCCGTACCGATAGGCAGACCGCCCCAGAAAAAGTTGGTCCGGTCTTCCTGACGGGAGAAACCCAAGGTTGCCGTGGTGTTCTCGCTCAGGTCAGCCTCGCCCACCGCGTAGAACAGACCATGGTTGCTGTTTTCCTCATCACGAAAAGTGTCGGCGTCACGGTAGGAGCCTACGACCCGTCCACGCAGGGTCCCACTGTCGTTGAGCGCGCTTGAGGCATCGAACTCACCACGATTGTCATCCCAACTGCCGGTCGCACCGGTGACGGTCACTTGTGGTTCGGCGGTTGGCCGCTTGCGCACCATGTTGATGGCAGCCGAAGGGTTGCCGCTGCCGGTGACCAGGCCGGTGGCGCCGCGGATCACTTCGACGCGGTCGAACATCGCCAGGTTAGGCTGCACACCTACGCTCCACCCCTGGTAAGAACTTGGCAGGCCGTCGTACATGATGTTGTCGATATCGAAACCGCGGGCGCTGTAAGTTTGGCGCCCTGGCCCGCTGGACTGGCTGAGGAACAGGCCTGGGGTGGCCTTGACCACGTCGTTGACGCTGGTCATGGCCTGGTCGTCCATGCGTTGGCGGGTGATCACGGTCACCGCCTGAGGGGTTTCGCGCATGGTCAGCGGCAGTTTTGTCGCTGTTTTCATCTCGCCGGTGGTGTAGGAACCAGTGCCCTCAGTGGTCTCGCCCAGCCGGGTGGAGTTGATGCTCAGGGCATCCAGGACCATCGTCTGCCCAGTGTCGGTTTGCACCTCAGCGGTTTCATCGGCCGTGGCCGGTTCCTGTGCAACGACGAAGGGCGAAACGATTGCCAACGAAACAGCAACAGCGAGGGCACGGGGCCAAAAAGGGTGCACGCAGAACTCTCCTTACATTTGCAGGTACGTAGGGGGTGAACAGGGGCTGCGGGGGTGTCTCAGAGGCAGGCGCGACGGGGTAGGTCTTGCTGCGGTTGAAACGGCTAATGCCGGGAGAAGGCTTCGCCAATACGACTACTTTTGATAATCGTTCGCATTATCATGTCAGAATATGTCGCAAAGAAAAAGCCGCCGTAGCAAAATTGCTTAACGAATTTTTCACAACTGAGGGAGCCTCGGTACCGGCGACGAGCTGGCAAGCTCATGCCCTTCCTCACCTTTCGGGAGAAGTTCCACCTGGACGTGTCTATCAAGGCTGTGCCGCTGCCCAAGCACGAGGTTGCGAGCGACTGCAGCGCAGTCGCAACTCAGGTACCTCAATTAACCTGACGAATCAAAGTGGCCAGGCTTTGCGACCGTTTCACGCTCGATCGCAGCCTTACGGCAGTGGCTACAGGCGGCCAGTCAAGACAGTGGTTCTCAGACCAACTCCGGCAAACTATAGCGCTCGGCAAAGTACTGCCGAAAAAACTCCACCGCCACGCGCACCTTGGCCGAACTGGCCAATGGCGAGGTGTACACCGCCCAGATATCCGCTGGCTGGTGATAGTCCACCAACACCTGGACCAAGCGCCCGTCCGCCAGGCTGTCGTGCACATCCCACCAGGAGCGTAGCAAGATCCCACGCCCATCCAGGCACCACTGGTGCGCCACTTCACCATGGTTGCTCGACAAGCCACCGGTCACCCGCACGCTCTCTTCGCCATTGGGCCCTTCCAGTTGCCAGATGCCAAAAGGATGGTCACGTTCCTTGATCACCAGGCAATCGTGGCTGGCCAATTCCGCCAACACTTTCGGTGTGCCACGCCGGGCCAGGTAAGCGGGCGAGGCGCAGAGCACCCGGCGGTTCCTGGCCAGGGGTTTGGCAATCAGGTTAGGGGCAATCGCGTTGCCCACGCGGATGTCGAGGTCGACGCCCTCTTCAATCAGGTCAACCAACCGGTCATGCACGTCCAGGCGAATATCCAGGCGCGGATAGCGTTCAGCCAATTCCGACAATGCCGGCGCCACGAAACGCCGGCCCAGGCCGAGGCTGCTGGCAATGCGCAACTGCCCCACCGGTTCACGGTGCTGAGCACTGATGTCGTCGCCCATGCGCTGCACCGCATCGAAGATCTGTTGCGCCCACTGGTACACCCGCTCGCCCTCCTCGCTCACCGTCACCCGCCGGGTGGTGCGGTGCAGCAGGCGCACTTCAAGGGTTTGTTCGAGCACACGGATGCGTTTGCTGATGAACGCCGCCGACATCCCCAGCTCATCGGCCACCGCCGCAAAGCTGGCGCGTTTGGCCACCTGAAGAAAGATATTGAGGTCGTCGAGGCTCGGAAGATTATTCACGTTTCGTGTTCTAAGAATCTATGAATGGCTGGATTATCTCTGAATCAAGCCCTTATAGCATGGTCCGCACCTGTTCCCTAGACATCGAGTGCGCCCCATGAGCAAGACTTTCAGAATCGCCGCTATCCCTGGTGACGGCATTGGCATCGAAGTGCTTCCCGAAGGCATCCGCGTGGTCGAGGCCGCTGCCCGCAAGCACGGCCTGGACATCAGCTTTGAATTCTTCGAGTGGGCCAGCTGCGATTACTACCTGGCCCACGGCAAGATGATGCCCGACGACTGGTTCGAACAACTCAAGGACTTTGACGCCCTGTACTTCGGTGCCGTCGGCTGGCCAGACAAGGTCCCGGACCACATTTCGCTGTGGGGCTCGCTGCTCAAGTTCCGCCGTGACTTCGACCAGTACGTCAACATCCGCCCGGTACGCCTGTTCCCTGGCGTGCCGTGCCCGCTGGCCGGCCGCGAGCCCGGTGATATCGACTTCGTGGTGATCCGCGAAAACACCGAAGGCGAATACTCGTCGCTGGGCGGGCGCATGTTCGAAGGCACCGAGAATGAGTTCGTGCTACAGGAGTCGGTGTTCACCCGCCGTGGTGTCGATCGCATCCTCAAGTACGCCTTCGACGTGGCCCAGACCCGCGAACGCAAGCACGTCACCTCGGCAACCAAGTCCAACGGCATGGCCGTGAGCATGCCCTACTGGGACGAGCGCACTGCCGCCATGGCAGCCAATTATCCGGAAATCAGCTGGGACAAGCAGCACATTGATATCCTCTGCGCCCGCTTTGTGCTGCAGCCAGATCGCTTTGATGTGGTGGTGGCGTCGAACCTGTTCGGCGACATCCTTTCCGACCTCGGCCCGGCCTGCGCCGGCACCATTGGCATCGCACCATCGGCCAACCTCAACCCTGAGCGCAAGTTCCCGTCGCTGTTCGAACCGGTACACGGCTCGGCCCCGGACATCTTCGGCAAGAACATCGCCAACCCGATTGCGATGATCTGGTCCGGCGCGCTGATGCTCGAGTTCCTCGGCAACGACGGTGCCGACCCGCGCTACCGCGCCGCCCACGATGACATCCTCAAGGCTATCGAACAGGTCATCGCTGCCGGCGACACCACCCGCGACATGGGCGGAAAGAAGTCGACCCAGGAAGTCGGCCAGGCCATCACTGCCTTGATCGAAGCGTGATGAGGTGGGGCCGATTATCAGAATTGTCTGACAAACCGGCCCTTCCCCTCTTGCGAGCGGCGTAGATTGAATGCAGAATCTGTTAACCAAAAGATTCAAGTTAACTTTTAGTTAACAGCCAGGGAAGGAGCAAGACCGCAGCACCCCGGATTGCCTGCCGGGTATAGATAAGTACGCCAACGTCCAGGAGACGATGATGTCGCACAAGAATAAAAAGATAGATGTGTTCCTGATTACCGTGAGTTTGATTGCCGTGCTGCTCACTGTAATAGGGCTTGCGGCCTTTCCGGTCGAGGCCGGTAACGCGGCTAACCAGTTGTTCGAATTGTCCACCCGCACCTTCGGCACCAGTGTCCAGGTGCTGGTGTTCGGTAGCTCCCTGGCCGTGCTGTACCTGGCCTTCAGCAAATACGGCAACATCCGCCTGGGCAGTGGCAAGCCTGAATACGCCACCGCCACCTGGGTATTCATGTTCATCTGCGCTGGCATGGGGTCCTCGACCCTGTACTGGGGCGTCATGGAGTGGGCCTACTACTACCAGACCCCAGGCCTGAATATCGCCGCAGCCACCCCCAAAGCCCTCGAGTACAGCATCAGCTACTCGTTCTTCCATTGGGGCGTCAGCGCCTGGTCGATCTATGCCCTGGCGTCGCTGGCCATGGCCTATCACTTCCACGTGCGCAAGAAGAGCGGCCTGAACCTGGCCTCGATTGTCGAAGCCGTGACCGGCTTCAAGGCTACCGGGCCGGTTGGTCGTAGTGTCGACCTGATCTTCCTGTTGACCATGATGGGCGCCTTGACCGTGTCGCTGGCCCTCACCGCCTCGACCCTGACCCGCGGCCTGCATGACCTGGCCGGCACCCCGGACACCTTCACCGTGCAACTGATGGTGATTGGTGGCGTAGCGGTGATGTTCTCGCTCAGCTCCTACATCGGTATCGATGGCGGCCTGCAGCGCTTGAGCAAGATGGTCTGCATCGGCGCGCTGGTGTTTGCGCTGGTGGTACTGCTGGTCGGCCCGACCCAGTTCACCATCAACAACACCGCCAACTCGATTGGCCTGATGATCCAGAACTACGTGCACATGAGCCTGTTCACCGACCCTGCCGGTGACGGTGCCTTCACCCGTAACTGGACGGTGTTCTACTGGCTGTGGTGGGTGTCTTACGCACCTGGCGTGGCGATGTTCGTGACCCGTGTATCGCGCGGTCGGCAGATCAAGGAAGTGGTCTTGGCCCTGCTGATGGGCGGCAGCTTCGGTTGCTGGTTCTTCTTCGGCGCCCTGGAAAGCTACAGCATGCACCAGTTTATTACCGGTGCCGTGGACGTGCCGAAAATGCTCAGCGAGCAAGGCGGTGAGTCGGCAGTTACCCACCTGTTGCTCGCCCTGCCGTGGGGCCAGGTGTTCCTTGGCGTGTACCTGTTCATCATGGCGATCTTCTGTGCCTCGCACATGGACGCCGCAGCGTATGCAGTCGCGGCTACCAGCACCCAGAACCTGCGTGAAGGCGACGACCCATCGCCAACCCACCGCCTGTTCTGGTGTGTGGTGCTGACCCTGGTGCCACTGGCCATGCTGTTTGCCAAAGCCTCGCTGTCGACCATGAAAACGGCGGTGGTGCTGACCGCGATTCCGTTCATGGTGATCTTGCTGGTGAAGATCTACGGCTTCTTCAAATGGATGTTCGAAGACTACGGCCAGATGCCGGCCTATCGCATCGAAGAAGAAGCAGCGCGCCTGGCGGGTGAAGAACCAGCAGCGCAAGCGCCGCGCAGCGCCGCAGCCGTGCATTGAGCCTTGCTGGAGCGGGCTGGCCCGCTCCTTGCTGACAAATTTTTTTGCCTGACTTGTTAACTGATAGATACGCGTTAACCAATAACTAAAAAACCGAGCTTGTGAGACCCCAATCATGAATGACTTCAAACGCCTGCCCGCTGACTTTTGCGCCAACGCCGAAGAGGCGTTCACCATCCCTGCCAGTTTCTACACCCAGGCCTCAGTATTCGAGCACGAGAAAGAAGCCATCTTCGCCCGTAGCTGGATCTGTGTCGGTCATCGCAGCGAAGTCGCCGAGAACAATGCTTACATTACCCGTGAAGTAATCGGTGAAAGCATCATTGTCGTACGCGGTCGCGACAGCGTCCTGCGCGCCTTCTACAACGTCTGCCCGCACCGCGGCCACCAATTGCTCAGCGGCAGCGGCAAAGCCAAGAACGTCATCACCTGCCCGTACCACGCCTGGACCTTCAAGCTCGATGGCGACCTTGCCCACGCGCGTAACTGCGACAACGTGGTCAACTTCGACAAAGAGAATTCGTCGCTGGTACAGCTGCGCGTTGAAGAGTACGCAGGCTTCATCTTCATCAATATGGACATGGACGCTGGCTCCGTCGAAGACCAGTTGCCAGGTTTGCAAAAGCGCATGCGTGAAGCCTGTGCTGTCATCGACGATCTGCACCTGGCGGCACGCTTTGTCAGCGATACTCCGGCCAACTGGAAGTCGATCGTCGACAACTACCTGGAGTGCTACCACTGCGCCCCGGCCCACCCAGGCTTCGCCGACTCGGTAGACGTCGGGCAGTACAGCCACAACCTGCATGGTAACTGGACCCTGCAGTACGGCCTGGCCAAGCCTTCGGAGCAGTCGTTCACGTTCGACGAGAGCGTGAAAGATCCGTCCTTCGCCGGCTTCTGGGCCTGGCCGTGCACCATGTTCAACGTGCCACCAGGGGCGAACTTCATGACCGTGATCTACGAGTTCCCGGTCGATGCCGAAACCACCCTGCAGCACTACGACATCTACTTCCTCAACAAGGACATCAGCGAAGAACAGCAGAAGCTGATCGACTGGTACCGCGAAGTGTTCCGCCCAGAAGACCTGCGTCTGGTTGAAAGCGTGCAGAAGGGTTTGAAATCCCGCGGCTACCGTGGCCAGGGCCGGATCATGGCCGACCGCGAGCGCAGCGGCATGAGCGAACACGGCATCGCCCACTTCCACAACCTGATCGCCGTCGCCCACCTCGACGACTGATAACGCGGCGCCGCCGGCCTTTGGCTGTGCGGCGCGCTTCGGAGTACCTTGCGTGAAACTCAATGACAATACGCTGCTGCGCCAACAGGCCTACATTGCCGGGCGCTGGTGCGACGCCGACGATGGCCGTAGCCTGCCGGTAACCGACCCTGCCAACGGCGAGCTGCTCGGCCATGTGCCCTTGATGGGTGGCGCCGAAGCCAAACGTGCCATCGAAGCCGCCGAAGCGGCCTTGGCCGACTGGCGCGCCCGCACCGCCAAGGACCGCGCACAGATCCTGCGCCGCTGGTTCGAACTGCTGCTCGAACACGAACACGACCTGGCCCAGCTGATGACCTTCGAACAGGGCAAACCTCTGCACGAAGCCTTGGGCGAAATCCGTTACGCCGCCTCCTTTGTCGAATGGTTCGCCGAAGAAGGCAAACGCGTCTACGGCGATGTAATCCCGAGCCCGGCCAATGACAAACGCCTGCTGGTGATCAAGCAAGGCATCGGCGTGTGTACCGCCATCACGCCGTGGAACTTCCCGGCGGCGATGATCACCCGCAAGGTCGCCCCTGCCCTGGCCGCTGGCTGCACCATGGTGGTCAAACCCGCCAACGAAACACCCTTCTGCGCCCTGGCCCTGGTTGAACTGGCCGAGCGCGCTGGCGTGCCTGCCGGCGTGTTCAGTGTGGTGACCGGTGATGCCCCGGCCATTGGTGCGCAGTTCACCGGCCATCCGGCGGTACGTAAGTTGAGCTTCACCGGCTCGACCCCGGTGGGCCGCCTGTTGATGGGCCAGTGCGCCGAAACCATCAAGAAAGTCAGCCTGGAACTGGGCGGCAATGCACCGTTCATTGTGTTCGACGACGCCGACATCGATGCGGCTGTCGAAGGCGCGCTGATGGCCAAATACCGTAACGCTGGCCAGACCTGCGTGTGCGTCAACCGCTTCTATATCCATGACAGCGTCTATGCGCAGTTCAGCCAGCGCTTCATCGAACGCGTGCGCCAATTGGGCGTTGGCCATGGCAGCGCCGAAGGCACGCAGATCGGTCCGCTGATCAGCGACAAAGCAGTGGCCAAAGTTCGCAGCCTGATCGACGACGCTGTCGGCAAAGGCGCTGAACGGGTACTCGGCGGTCAGGCCCATATGTTGGGTGGCAACTTCTTCGAGCCGACCGTGCTGGCCAATGTCGGCCCGGGCATGGAGCTGCTGGAAGAAGAAATCTTCGGCCCGGTTGCGGCGCTGGTGCGCTTTACCACTGACACCGAAGTCATCGCCCTGGCCAACGCTACCCAGTACGGCCTCGCCGCCTACTTCTACAGCCGCGATATCGCCCGGGTGTTCAAGGTCGCTGAGCAGCTGGAATACGGCATGGTCGGAATCAATACCGGCCTGATCTCCAACGAGGTCGCGCCATTCGGTGGCATCAAACAATCGGGCCTGGGCCGTGAAGGCTCCAAGTACGGCATCGAAGATTATCTGGAAATCAAATACCTGTGCCTCGCCGTCTGAGCGCACCGGTTCCGGGACGCGGCAGGGCCTGCCGCGTGCCCCTGCAGTCGAGGTGAACCATGGCCAACACATATGAAATGTTCAGCGTGCACGTGACCGAAGTGGAACAGGCCACGCCGCTGATCAAGCGCTTCACCCTGGCCCGCGAAGATGGCGCGCCGATGCCCGCCTTCACCGGTGGCAGCCATGTCATCGTGCAGATGCAGAGTGCCGACGGCAGCCAGTTCAGCAATGCCTATTCGCTGATGAGCGACCCGCGAGACACTCGCAGCTACCAGATTGGCGTGCGCCTGGAAGAGCAATCCAAAGGTGGCTCGGCATTCATGCACCAGCAGGTTGCAGTCGGCACCCGCTTGACCATCTCCTCGCCGAACAACCTGTTCGCGCTGGACCCGAGCGCCGGTCGCCATGTGCTGATCGCCGGCGGCATCGGCATTACCCCGTTCCTGGCCCAGTTGCACGAACTCGAAGGCGGTGCCACCGACTACGAGCTGCACTATGCCTTCCGCGCACCGGAACACGGCGCCTTCCAGACACAACTGGCCAATGGTCCGCATGCGGACAACACCCACTTCTACATCGACAGCCTCGATCGCAAGCTCGACCTGAGCGCGCTGTGCGCGGGCCTGGCTGAGGATGCGCACCTGTATGTGTGTGGCCCCAAGCCGCTGATCGATGCCGTAATCGCCACTGCGGGCAACGCCGGCATCGCCGAACAACGCGTGCATTGGGAACAGTTCGCCGCCACCCCGGTAACCGGTGCAGCCTTCACCGTGGTGCTGGCCCGCTCCGGCACCGAACTGCAGGTCGAAGAAGGCATGACCATTCTTCAGGCCATTGAAAAATCCAAGGCCGCCAAGGTCGAATGCCTGTGCCGTGAAGGCGTGTGTGGCACCTGCGAGACGGCGATCCTGGAAGGTGAAGCCGAGCATTATGACCAGTACCTGAGCGACGACGAAAAGGCCGCGCAACAGAGCATGATGCTGTGTGTGTCGCGGGCGCGCTCGGCGCGGTTGGTGCTGGATCTGTAGGAATGACCAGGTAATCAACTCGTAGCCGCTGCCGCCAGGCTGCGGCTACAACGGGCAAGACGGTCGCGCCCTGATCAATGTAAGCCCGCCGCCTTGCACGCCTCGACAAAGGTTGAGCCTTTTTTGTCCATCGCCTCTTTGACGACCTTATTGGCTTTCACCAAGGCTGCGCTTGGCTTTGCCCACTGCTCAGGTGGCAGCGGCTGTGACCATGCCTGCACGGATTCCGGCAATGTCGGACGCCCTTTTCGATGGCCCCATTCGGCAAGCAGGTAAGGCATTTTCCAGAACACCAGCACTCGGCGGATGTACCAGAGTCGCAAGGGCCATCGGGATCGCTTGGAATAGCCATAACGCTCCCGTTCCTCGGCTGTTAAATGCTCTCCACCATCATCTAGAGAGCCCAGCGCGCGAGCGTCTTCGCGTTCGACTTCGAAAGTGTGCAACCCTTCGTAGGGCTTGAGCCGATCTTCGCTCGGGGTCAAACCCGCTAAGGCCATTAGCGGGCTCGGTGTATCCACCAATTGCCCGTCTTCCATGTAATTACGGATCGACGCCCACATTCCCAGTGAATGGGCATTGCTGGGTTGCGGCAGCAGAAGGAACTGCACGGTGTCTTGCTCCTCATCCTCCAAGCCCATGCCCAAGGTGTACTGGCGGGTGGCGCCATAGCTGGTGACGCCCTGGGTATTGGCTACCCAGGCGACCACACTTTCCCAAGGTACGATCAAGACCCGATGGGTTTTGTCGTCGACGTAGCAGACTTCGCGGCGTTGGCGGTTGAAGCGTACGGGGTAGGTTTTGGCGGCCTCGTAAACGCTGGAGACCATGCCGTATACATAGGCTCCAAACGGAATAATAAATAGGAGTGCACCACTGGCGAAAACTTGCACACCTTCTCCAACAATTTCGAAAAATTTTTGGTCGACTTCCGGGGCGCTAAAAACCACAAGCCAAATAGCAATTAGAATAGGCGCAATAAAGGCCGTAGATAACACCATCCAAATCATCGCTGCCAAAATTTTCCCTTGCTCAACCATCCCCCGATTACTACCACCCAACTCCAGATAGGTATCGTTCATCTGCGAAAAGTTGCGACGAGATGATTGGGACTGACCTGTGTATACGGGCAAGGGCGACAGAAACAGGGTTTCGTTCAATCCCTTGACCCGGATTTCACCGGCACTGGGGCGCTGACTGCGAATGTCCAGAGCCGGCTCAGTAGCGACGCTTTTGTCTTTGCGTTTGAGCAGCCTCTTAAACATCACCCTTCACCACCCCGCCCCTTGACGTGCCATCAATGTAAGCCCGCCGCCTTGCATGCCTCGACAAAGGTTAAGCCTTTTTTGTCCATCGCCTCTTTGACGACCTTATTGGCTTTCACCAAGGCTGCGCTTGGCTTTGCCCACTGCTCCGGTGGCAGCGGCTGTGACCATGCCTGCACGGATTCCGGCAATGTCGGACGCCCTTTTCGATGGCCCCATTCGGCAAGCAGGTAAGGCATTTTCCAGAACACCAGCACTCGGCGGATGTACCAGAATCGCAAGGGCCATCGGGATCGCTTGGAATAGCCATAACGCTCCCGCTCCTCGGCTGTTAAATGCTCTCCACCATCATCTAGAGAGCCCAGCGCGCGAGCGTCTTCGCGTTCGACTTCGAAAGTGTGCAACCCTTCGTAGGGCTTGAGCCGATCTTCGCTCGGGGTCAAACCCGCTAAGGCCATTAGCGGGCTCGGTGTATCCACCAATTGCCCGTCTTCCATGTAATTACGGATCGACGTCCACATTCCCAGTGAATGGGCGTCGCTAGGCTGCGGCAGCAGCAGAAACTGCACGGTGTCTTGTTCCTCATCCTCCAGGCCCATGCCCAAGGTGTACTGGCGAGTCGCGCCATAGCTGGTGACGCCCTGGGTATTGGCCACCCAGGCGACCACACTTTCCCAAGGAACGATCAGGACCCGATGGGTTTTGGAGTCGACGTAGCAGACTTCGCGGCGTTGGCGGTTGAAGCGTACGGGGTAGGTTTTGGCGGCCTCGTAGACGCTAGAGATCATTCCGTATACGTAGGCGCCGAATGGGAGAATGCCTAAAAGCGTATATCCAGAAAATACCTGGACGGCCATTGCTAGATCTTTAAATGGTGTAGGAAAGTTCTCAGGGTAGAAAACTACTCCATAGGTGATGATAAGAACAGGTGCAATAAATGCAGAAAACAACAGCATCCAGATCCCTGCGGCTAGTATCTTCCCTTGCTCTACCATTCCCCGGTTACTACCACCCAACTCCAGATAGGTATCGTTCATCTGCGAAAAGTTGCGACGAGATGATTGGGACTGACCTGTGTATACGGGCAAGGGCGACAGAAACAGGGTTTCGTTCAATCCCTTGCCCCGGATTTCACCGGCACTGGGGCGCTGACTGCGAATGTCTGGTGCAGGTTCGGTGGCAACGGCTTTTTCTTGGCGTTTGAACAGTTTGCTAAACATCGACAGTCGCCAAGTCGTCTCTGATGAACAGCCTGAAAGGGGCCTTGCCTGTTCCGGGGGGCATGCTCTCTACCGAGTCGAGTCGATAGGTACCCTTGGCCATGATGGTCACACCATAAGAGCGGGTGATGTACAGGTTACGCAGGACAAAAGTGGTTTGGTGGAGTACATCGCGTTCAGCGTCCAATTGGTAGGCGATGGTGAAGGCCAGGGCGAAATCTGAGGTTTGCTCGCAATCATTGATCGGCAAATGCAGCGTCAGTGCTTGTTGCCCTTCACTGACGACGATGAAACGCGTGGCCCATATGGCGGTGCGTTCTTTCCAGCTTGCTGGCGGCAGGTTGCGCCTGTACGGCTGGTGTACGTAGTTATCACGGACCTGTTCGTAGGCTTGTAGCTGTAACTTGCGCTGGTCCATTTCCTGAGTGCTGATGCCAGGCAGCACCAGTTTCAAGTAGGTTTGTTTTTCATCGCGGATCAGTTCACAGGTTGGCTTTTGCACGACCCTCGCCAGTTCACTCCACTCGTCTTGCAGGGTGCGGTGCCTGGATTTGTTGCCCCAAGTACTGGTTTCCATCCACGCTTGCAGATCATACAGATTGAAGTAGTTGTATAACCCCTCACCCACCAATTGCAGGGCAGTGGCGACCAGGCCTATCAGATTGGCACGCGCACCGATGGCCAAAAGCCGTGGACTAGCCTCTGCCCAGGCCAAAGCGCGCAGTTCGGTCGGTGTTTTCAAAATGTTCTTGATGATGGAGCCTGTGTGCTTGGCGGCCCAGGTGTTGGTACCAGCCAATATCCCATCGCCGGTAATCTGCACAGTGGCAGCACCCAGCCCCTTGTAATCGCCTTTAGCCAAGGCTCTGCCCCATTGCAGTGAGTGTTTGCCCAAGTCGATTGATGCAGCAATGCCGCCAAAACCGAATGCACCAAGTCCAGAAGTCCCACTCCAGCGCCCCAAGCGGCTCATGGTATTGAGCTTGCCAGCAGCACTTTCCATCTGCTCGATATGCGCTTGAAAAAGCGTAACGGACAGTCCTTGTACTGCCGAAAATCCTGCAGCCGACATGCCTAAGAAAGATTCCCCTGCCGCGCCAAAGTCAGCTAATGAGCGATCAGGTTTTACCAGTACGCTCATCGCCTCAATAAACTTCAGCCCCTGAATCACAAACAACGCCAACGCAATCCCGTCGCCTTTCGACTTCACCGTTCCCAATAGCGGCTTGTTAAAGGTTCCAGTAGCCCGGAAGTCCCGTGCGGTCCTGGTCATCTCTGCACGCAACTGCGGATCCAGGCCATCGATTACCGTGCCAATTTGTGCCGGGCTGTCGCCACCGACGGTCAAGGCCCCTGCAAGCCGCTCTTCTAAAGGCATCAAGGCAGCTTTCAGCAGGACAATGCGCTGGTTATAGGCCGCTTCGCTGCCAGCCATGGCGAAACCTGTGGACTGGCGTATCAGTTCGCGGTTGCGCAGCTTGTAGATTTCCTTGAGCTGGCTACGCAGGTTCATCGAATGCTCACGGGCCTGATTGAACTCCGTGAGTTCTGCCACTGATGCAGCACGTAACGTCAGGCCCTGACGTGAGAATTCACGGAGCAGCTGCAGCCTTGCCGACGACCCGATGTGGCGAATGTAGTCATTGGGGTCAATGTTGCGGCCTAGCTTGAAGGTTTCGTGAGCCCTTTCCAGTTGATCCGCAATCTTTAGCTGTCGGGCCGGGATGTAAGCTTCATCCAACATGCTCTGCAAACCCATGAACTGAGTATTCAGTTTGGTGTAATTGGGCAGGCGTTTAATCATCAAGCTGTGAAATTGATTGCTCAATACATTGACGTTATTGGTGCTTTGCGCAGCATCAAGCACCTTGATGGTGAAGCTGCTCAAGTCCGCCAGTTTTTTTGCAATGTCGATTTGCTCTGCCAGGCTCAAGGTGTCGAGCCCAGGCACCACCGTCAACAGGTCGGACTCCAGGTAAGCAGCCAGTTTTTTCGCAGCGTTTCGATCTGCGCACATCGCCGCCACACAAACGAATTCGGTTTCCAGACGGTGCTTGATCTGTGCATCGAGTGTGAAATCGTAGTACCAGGCTGCGCGGTGGAACAGGCCGGCGGTGAACAGGTTGAGGCGATCGTCGCGTAGGGTTTGCAGGCGGGCATGCCAGTGACTCAGCAGGTTTTGCTGCGCCAGGACAAAGGCTTCCATTTCTGCCCGCTTGACCAGGTCGTCGATGCCGCGCTGGCCAATGTCCTTGCCGTACAGCGCGTGCCAACTCTCCAGGCTGAGCGTGTTGAGGGCATCCTGATGTTTTTGATAGAGCGCAGCTCCCAGCGCGTCTTTCATGTCGATAAAGGCACGGGCATAGACATTGTCCTCGGCCGCTTGTCGCCAGTGCTGTTCGCTACCGAAGATGCCCGGTGCCGGATGTTCGTGCCGGACCGTTAGAAACTCAAAGATTCTCGATTGCTGTTGCTTTGTGGTGTCATCTTTCAGCGCGCGAATGGCCGAATCGGTTTCGCTCTGCGCCACCAAGCGTGCGGTATTGACGGTGTACAAGGACTGGATGTAAGTACCACTGAGGTATTGGGCCTGGCGCGTGTCGTCAGCACTCCACTGATCGATCCAGTCGGCCACTTTCAGTTGGGCGGCGGCCAGGTCGCGCATCACGCCAATGTCGTCGCGCAGCACCAGAAACAGGTAATCGTCCTGGTAAGCACCGAGTACTTTACTGGTCAGTGCTTCAATTTCCGTGTCCTGGAACAACGGCTGCTCTTCCCAGTGGTAGGGCTGTGTCTCCTCAGGGTTGGCGCCGTCGGGAAAGGCTTTGGACGCTGGCCGTTGGCTGGCGCCTGTCGCGTCGGGCGGCTGGGCGTTTTCCGCCACTTCCGCCAGCCATTTGTTTGCCTGTGGCTTGCTCAACAGGTTGGCACCGCCGCGCAGCGGGCAGGCACTCTGCAGGTCGACCCGCTGCATCAAGCGTTGGCGTTCGTCCCTGGACGTGAGCACTTGCGCGCATTTGAAGGCCGTCCACTGAATTTCGCAGTAGCAGGCATACAAGGTGTGATTACGCTTGAACACCAAATGTGGTTCGCCGACAGCACTGGTGCGTGTGTCACTGGCAACCTCCTGACTGTTCCAGAGCAACTTGCTGATCTGGCCTTTTTCAATGCTGTACTCATGCAGATAACCGCTGGTGTCGTCGATGATGTACAGATATCCATCACGCAACAGGCGGATGCCCAACGGCTGGCTCTGTAGTTTGAATGGCATGGACAGCTCAGCGGCAGGATCGAGGTGCTCGACCAAGCCGTAGCGCAGCGGCAGCAACTGCACTTTCGTATTCATCAATGGACACACCCCGAGAGGAGCACGTGCGTCCTTGATGCTTTTGGCCATGGCGGCAGTATTGGCGCTGATCTTGGGGGGGTGTTGAACAGTCACAGCAGGCGTCCTTGTCGGTCAGCGGCCCAGTGTTCGGCCAGTTCGGCAGCACGCCGCACACGGGTCAATGGGGCATCTGGCGTCGATTCCGTCAGCAGTTGAACGATGTCTGGGTGGTCAGCCAGCGGCCGCCCGCCCAGGTAGCCGAAAACATTCGCGTACAGGGTGATTTCCTGTGGGCTGGCAAAGCCTAGTTGATAGGCGTCGCCCGCTAATGTCTGCACATACTGACGACGCTCAGGCGGTGCAACAGTCGCCATGAAATCCGGGAAGTACTGTTGCAGGTGCTCACACACGCTGGAGACAGTGTTGCGAAACTCGACGTCCCCCAACGCGGTAAGCTCCTGATCGCTCAATCGATAGGACGCCGGCTCAGCACTGGCTTGCGGTGTTCGCGCGTGTTGCCGCCAGGTGGCGTCCACGCCATCCGGCAAGCAAACATGCGTGACAGGGCCAAACCAGCGGGCACTGCCGTCTTGCACCGCGATACCGAACAGTTGATGCATCACCGCTGGGTCGGCAATGCGCGGCATCACCTCCACGCCTTGTGCCTGTTCAACACTGAGCAAGTGGCGCCAATGCTCACAAAGCCGATGGACATCGGCATCACTGAACAGCAAATAGCCCCACTCGAGGGCGGCGTGTTCCTGAAAATGCGCCAGCAGCGGATCATCGCGGCCTGTGAGCGGAACCAAACAGGGTGAGATGTCTGACAGTTCATGCCAGCGTGTATTCAGGTACAGGCTGTAGGGCGGATTGCCCCAGGGGTGCAGACGTTGCAGCAGATCCGGCATGCTGACACCGTCCAGCAGCAAGTACGCAGGTGTCATCCAGGGCAACTCTTGCGGCAGTGGCGGTAACTCACGCATCGGCTTGCCCCGCTTGTAGTTTCGCCGCTTCGCACACCGCACAGATTGGCTTTTTGGCCATCAAGGCCACGCGCTGCGTCTGGGGTAGCAAAGGCGCTTGAAGCGCCGCCAGTTCAGTTGGCAGCGCTTGTTTGGCCGCAACGCCGGCTACCGGCGCCCCACCGAGTAGAATTTCGCTACTGCTGAAAATACCACCGGGGCCGATGACGATGTGCTGGCCGCCACCTTTCAAGGTGATGCTGGCCCCCGCATCGAGGATCACCTGCACGCCTGTCTTGAGGTGCACTTGCTGACCCGCTTCAACTGCCAGCGTTTGTCCGATCCGGGTATGGCTGCTGCTGGCGACCTGCAAGTAGTCGTTGGCCTTGAGTTCGACCTTGCGGTCCGCGCTCACGGTGCGCTGGTCTTCAGCTTCCAGCACTGCAATGCTGTTGCCCTTGATGGTTTCCCGGCGCTCGTTACCGACTTCCAGGCGGCTGTCATTCTCGATCTTTTGCTCCAGGTCGCGCTGGGCACGCAGGTAGATCAACTCCTGGCCTTTGCGGTCCTCTATCGACAGTTCGTTGTAGCCACCGCTGTCAGGCGAGCTACGGCTGCGCAGCACGGTCTTGGTTTTGTTCGCGGGCAACGGGTAAGGCTGCGGGGTGAGCTTGTTGGGCACGCAACCGGTAATCAACGGCTGGTCGGGATCACCTTCCAGGTAGGTGACCAGCACTTCCATGCCGATGCGCGGGAGGGTCACCGCGCCAAAACCCTGTCCAGCCCAGCTGGACGCTACCCGTAGCCAGCAACTGCTCTTGTCGCTGTTCAGTTCGGTACGGTCCCAGTGGAACTCGACTTTGACCCGCCCGTATTCATCGCAGTAGATGTCTTCCCCGGCCGGCCCGGTAACCCGGGCGGTCTGGCTGACCAGCACGGCGTTGCGGGTGACCAGCGGTGGCCGGTAGAACACGTCCCAGGGAATGGCGCTGAAGCTGTTGCGATAGCCTTGGCTGAAGCCGCCTTCGGGTTGGCTGTCGCTGCGGACTGACTCCTCAAGCACCTGCGGCTGTTTACCTTCATGGGTGACGCTGAGCAAGAGCCACAAGTCGTTGCTGTCTTTACGCGGGTGCTCGGTCAGGTCGAAGAAGTGGCCGCTGCGCAGAAATGGTTGGTCGCTTTGACCTTCGGCCAACTGGTAGTCACAGCGGTGCCGCTCCAGGGCCTGGCGGGCGCGTTGTCTGCCAAGGCTCTCGGTGTCCATCGACAACGGGTAGCGGTAGTCCTCAAGCTCCGGGCTGAACTCGGCGGTGAACTGGCTCTCCAGCAGCAGGCTTGGCCGCTGGAAGTCATAGCCGCGGCGCGTGACCGTGCTGGTGCGGGTGCTGAAGCGCCGGGAGAACTGGCTGATGACCGGGTGGTCCGCCACCAGACCACTGCCTTGCTGATACGGCGTGGCGCCAAGCTTGGGGAAAAACGTCTGGTCGTCGGTGAACACCAGCCGATGGCCGTCCGGGCTGTGCTGGTGGTGCCAGGCAATCCCGTCCTCACTGCACAGCCGCAGGATCAGCTCGTAGTCGCTTTCAAAATATTGAGTGCAGTATTCACGTTCAGGGCTGGTGCGGACATGAAAGACAAAAGCATCGGCCTGAATGCCATGGCCCTTGAGCACCTGGGCAACGATCTGCGGCACCGTCAGTTGCTGGAAAATCCGCTGGTTGTAGCTGAATTGCAAGTAGTGCAGTGCGGGCACCAAGGTCAGCTGATAGCGGGTCAGGCGTCTGCCGGATTCGCCGACCAGAACATCTTCGATATGCCCGTGAATCCCTTCACCCTGCAAGCCAAAGCGCAGGAACGCCGGCTGACCGAGCAGGCTTTCCAGATCGAAATCAGGGTACTCGCTGACCAGCTCGACGCTGATCGCATACAAGCAACTAATGGCTTCAGTACCGCTGAAAGCCAGCACTTTGAAGTCGTTGCGAACCGTGGGGATCAGTAACTCGAAATGCACGCTATGGGCCGGCGCGAACATACGTTTGTCCTTAAACGGGTGAGACAAAAACACGATACCCAAGCCATATCCTGCTTGAGCTGGCGTAAACACCCGGAAAAGTTACCAAGCGCGGCAAAGAAATGATGTCAGACGCTTCCTAAAATGCATCTGTACTTTCTGGCTGTCAGTTGAGGGGGCACTCAAGCCACAAGCAGGCTTGCCCAGCGCCTGGCTTTACCGTTAACCAAAAGTTGACAGCTTAGGTATACTGACAGGCTCTTGGCCCCGATCAGGACACCTGCCCATGTTGGAAAACAGTTTCGCCTTCCGCCTCAAGGAACTGCTCGAGCATCACAAGCTGACCCTGCAAGCCGTGGGCACGGCCTTGGGCATCTCGCGCACGGCGGTGCACAAATGGACCCGTGGCGGCGAAATCGACTACGACAACCTGCGCAAGCTGGCCGACTTTCTCAAGGTCAACTGGATCTGGCTGCGCTATGGCGAAGAGGCCCTGGAGAACGTCCAGCAGCATCAGGTGGTCGAGCTGCCGATGACCGACCTGCGCCGCCGCTACACCGCCGAGATCATGGAAAGCGAAACACGCATGAAGCTGGCCCAGGAAGGCGCGCGCATCGTCACCTGGGAATGGAACCTGATCAGCGACGAGGTCACCTACTCGCCCAACGTCGAGCAGGTCTACGGCTGGCCAGTCACTCGCAATGAAGATTTCTGGGCGCACCTGCCCGAGGAAGACATCAACCACATGCAGCAGCTGTACGCTCAGGCAGTGGCTGACGGCACCGGCTGTGAGTGTGATTTCCGCATTACCCGCCCCGACGGCGAGCAGCGCTGGATTTCCTCCCGGGCCACGGTGGTACGCGACAGCGTCGGCCGCTCGGTGAAGATGGTCGGCATCAGCATGGACAACACGCAGCGCATGGTCGCTGAAGCCGAGTTGCGCAACAGTGAAGAGCGCTTTCGCACCATCTTCGAACTGGCCTGGGGCGCTCTGGCGTACATTGATCCCAATGGCGCGTGGCAGCGGGTCAACCGCAGCCTCTGCGACCTGCTCGGTTACCGCGCCGAAGAGCTCTACGCCATGACCTTCCAGCAACTGACCCACCCTGACGATCTACCCGCCAACCTGCAATTGCTGCAGCGCATGCTGGCGGGCGAGATCGACCGCTATGAGGTTGAAAAGCGCGTGCGTCACAAGGATGGCCGCTATATCTGGGTACGCGCGCGCACCTCGCTGCAACGCCGGGAAGACGGTGAGCCGGAACACCTGATCAGTGTGTTCGAAGACATCGCGGCCGAACGTTGCGAACACGAACGCCTCGAAGCGCACATCGCCGGGCTCGAAGCCAGGTTGGCGCAAAAGGCCTGAGTCACCCCTCGTTGATCGGGAGCGTACTGAATGCTGCCAGGTTCTTCCTTTCTATCAGCCCGGTCGTTGCGGGTAGCCCGGTTGCGCGGCAAGGTCGGCTTGTATTTTGTCGCCGCCCTGTCGGTTCTGGCCGGGATGACCGATGCCATCGGCTTTATGGCCACCGGTGATTTTGTCTCGTTCATGAGCGGCAATACTACGCGCCTGGCGGTATCGTTGGGGGCAGGTGACGTCGAGTTGGTGTTGCGCATTGGCCTGGTGTTACTGGCCTTTGTGCTCGGCAATGCCCTGGGTGTAGTGATTGCCCGCCTGACCGGACGCCGGCCATGGCCGCTGCTGTCGCTTATCGCTGCCCTGCTGGCACTGGCCGGTTTGCTCCCACTCGCCTGGCAATTGCCCGCACTGGTCGCTGCGGTCATCGCCATGGGCATGATCAATGCGGTGGTCGAGGAAGTGAACGGCATGCCGATCGGCCTGACCTACGTCACTGGGGCGCTGTCGCGTTTTGGCCGCGGGCTTGGCCGGACGTTGCTGGGTGAACGTCGGCACGGCTGGCGGGTGCAACTGATTCCCTGGACCGGGATGTTCGTTGGCGCCATTGCCGGGGTATTGCTGGAGCAAGCCTTCGATCTGGCCGCGCTGCTGTTCAGCGCCCTGCTCGCTGCCGCGCTGGGGCTGATCTCGTTGAAGATCCCCCGGCGCTGGCAACTGGGCTACATGCCCCGCTAGCCGTTACAGGCAGGTGGCCAGGGCCGCCATGCGCCGCAGGGCGACGCTGTCGTCCTTTTGCGCGTAATAGCTGACTGTGCTGCTTACACCTTGCGGCTGGATATCCGCGAAGGATTCCGCCTCACGGGTGTAAACCGTAAAGCCACCCTGCTTGCCCGGTTCCAGGTAGCCACTGGCATCGACGCCAAATACCGCTTCATCCTGCCAGCCGAACTGGATGCACTGGGCAACACGGTCAGCCGGTTTGCTCGACGTAAAATGCTTGGTCGGCGCCTTGGTGCGTGCTGCTTCCATGGCCGAAGAGGCACACCCGGCCAACAGTGCTGCAGCGACCATCACCATTACTACCCGCATGACACACCCTCGTCGGAAAAAAGCCGACTGTATCATTGCCGGGCCGCCAACACCCGCGCCTCACACGGTGGCGATGATAAAGATGCGCTTGAACGGAAACAGGGTGCGACCGTCCTCCTCCGGTGGGTAGTGGTTGTGCAACAGCTTCAGGTACTTGCCAAGGAACAGCTCTCGCTCGCCATCGTCCAGGGCGCTGAGCACCGGACGCAGGGCCGAAACCTTGACCCAGTCGAAGATCGGCGAATTGCCTTCGACCACCTGCAGATGCTCGGTTTCCCAGATATCCAGCTCGCGGGTCAGGGGTGCCAGCAGACGGTAATAGCTGTCCAGCGACAGCACATTGCGCGACGCCATGAATTTGCGCAGCGCCAACGTGCCCAGCGGCTGACCACTCGGCCCGGGTTCGCTCAAGGCGCGCAGCATCAACTGATACCAAGGTGCGTCACACCAGTTAGGCATGTGTACGGCCAGGCAACCACCCACCTGCAGTTGTGCCAGCAAGCGTGGCAACAGGCGCTCATGGTCTTCGATAAAGTGCAGTACGGCGGCGGCAAACAGCAGATTGGCCGGCTTTTGCGCCTGCCACTGGCTGACATCGACATTCAGCCAGTTGACCTTGATCGGCAACGCCAGGGCTTGTTCAAGCATCTCAACCGAGCTGTCGATACCGAACAGCTCGGCCCGAGGCCAACGCTCGGCCAGCAGCCGCGTGGCGATGCCCGTGCCGCAGCCCAGGTCGTAGATGCACTCGGGTGTCTGCTCCGGCAGGTGCTCGAGCAGTTCGAGCACTGGCCGCTCACGCAGCCGGGCAAATTGCAGATAACTCTCAGGGTCCCAGGCGCCGTTACCGCCAGACGCACGGGTGCGGGGTTTGGTAAGCATGGTTGCAGTCCTTTGCAAACAATCATTCCTGACGGCCAATGGCATTCAATACCCTGAGCATCAGGGCCATACCACGACGGGTGTGTGGCGCTCGCAGCAGCGACAGCAGGCCATATAAATTGGGGGGCTCGATTTCCTTGCGAGTCTGCGCCTTGGCCAGGCGGATGGCATTGCCAAGGTTCCAGGACAGCGCGGTGGCTTGCTCGAACTGCACCGACAGTTTCTCAACCATCGCCGCATCGAGCAGATCAACCAGGTCAGATAGCAGCGACGCCAGGTCGACCAGGTTGTCCAGGCGTCCGCCCTCGAGCAAGGGTTGGAGTTTATCCAACAAGGCCTCTAAGCCCGGATTTCCGCCCTGCACGGCGAGTGTATCAGTCACTTCCATGTCTACTTGTTCCTCTCAACGTCGGGTCACAGCATGCCGCGGGCCACGGCCCAGTACAGGCCACGGTTGAATCCATTTCTGAGCAGGCCACCCAGCTTGGTTGGCGGCGTCGGCAGCACGTCGTGACGGTAGTCATAGATCAATGGCATACCGGCGTTCAAGCCCATTTGCGCAGTGGCCTGGACTTTGCCGTCATACACCGCCACGGTGGTGCCCAAGCGAATTTCGCCAGCAATGTTGTCCGCTATCACCGGTGCCTGATTGTGGCAGGCACCGCCGGCCTTGCTGACCGGCAGATCGACCGTGTCGCCAATCACATACACCCCTTGCAGGCCATACACCTGCAAGGTTTCATGGTTGGTTGGCAGCCACCCTTCGTTGTTCGCCGCCTGCGATGCACCACTTTCCAGCACCGCGTCCACCGCCCGAATCGGTGGCGTGGCCATGAGAATGTCGTAGGGCTGCGCAGCGCCTTCTTCTGAGTAGGCGATGCGCTGCTCGGGGTCGACCTTACCCAGGGTAAATCCGCGCTGAAACTTGATGTTCTTCTGGGCAAAGAGGTTCGGCAGAACTTCGCCAGTGGGCCGCTGCAGGAACAAACAGTTGCGCAGCAGCTGTGCGGTGGTTGGGTAGGTGTAGATGATCTCGACCTTGTCGCGCACCCCACGCCGGCGCAGATAGTCGTCAAGCATCAGTGTGGTTTCCACCGGCGCAATACCGCACTGATGCGGCACATTGGGGGTTTGCGGAAAGGATACGGTGATGAAGATTCGCCCCCTCTCGATACTGGCCAGGCGCTGGGCCAATTGCCGTGCGGGTTCGTACTGGTAGAAGTGATCCCCGCCCTGCTGCAAACCTTCGATGCGTTCGGGGGCCGGTACGCAACCGGTGGCGATCACCAGAAAATCATAGCCAAAGCGCTTGCCGGACCGTGTGTGCAGGGTCTGCCCAGTGAAATCGAAACGGCTTACGTGCTCAACCTGAAAATCAATTTCCGGGCGCAGCAAGGACCGCTCAGGGCGTTTTAAGTCTTCCTGGAAGAACAGGTTGAACGCCACATACATGAACGCCGGCTTGTAGTAGTGATCCGGTGAATTTGACAGCAAGGTGATGCGCACCTGATCACGTAGAATCTCTGGATAGAGTTTGCTGACCAGTTGATTGGCGAGCATGGTGCCGCCAACACCACCGCCTACGATGAGAATATGCTTTGCCATAGATCCGCTTCCCTGCGAACAAAACCTTACAACATCAATGGCTATAGTTAAGGGAAGTTTCGCCCATAAGCCAATAACCCTTCGCTATATCCCTGATCGCGGGGCAACCCCATGTGTGGAAGACTGAGCCAGTACCACGGCATCCGCGACTTCGTCGACGCCCTGAGCATGCCCGGTGCCTGGGCCAACGAAATCGGCGAGCAGGCCTTGGCGCACTACAACGTCGCTCCGAGTACCCCTGTGGCAGTGTTCACGCCTCAACGGGCTCACTGGTTGCGCTGGGGCTGGCGCCCACACTGGGCCCGTGACCGGGCAGCGCCGATCAATGCACGGTTGGAAAAAGTCGCGCATTCGCCGTTTTTTCGGGCGATCTGGGGGCACCGATTGATCGTGCCGGTCGATGGCTGGTTTGAATGGGTCGACGAAGGTGAGGCAAAAAAGCAGCCCTTCTACATTCATCGTTGTGACGGTCTGCCGGTGTTCTGTGCCGGCATTGGTCAATGGGGTGTGGGCGACGACGATGGCTTTGTCATCATTACCGCTGACAGTGTTGGCGGCATGGTCGATGTCCATGATCGGCGACCGGTGGTGTTCTCACCCGCCCTGGCCAGGGCCTGGTTGAACCCCGAGGGTGAGAAAGCTGAGGCTGAACAGATGCTGCTTAATCTGTGTGAGCCGTCAGAGGCGTTCAGCTGGTTTCGGGTCAATAAGGCGGTGGGCAATGTGCGTAACCAGGGTAGTGAGTTGTTGCGGCCAGTAAGTTGATCGTGGGGCTAGTCTTGCTGGCGATGGCATCGGCGCGGTGGCAACAGCCCTGCATTAAATCAACAAACGGCAATACGCTTTCTGCCAGACTCTACGCCTTCAGATATCAGGAAGATTGCATGAACGACGAGTTGCTCTTGGTCCTTGGCCTGCTGTTTACCTGCGTGGCCCTGTTTATCGCCAACCGACCACGCATGGATGTGGTGGCGTTGCTGGTGATTGTCGCGCTGCCGCTGACCGGGATTCTCAGCGTCCAGGAAGCCCTGGCCGGTTTCAGCGACCCCAACGTGGTGCTGATTGCCGCGCTGTTTGTGATCGGTGAAGGGCTGGTGCGCACCGGTATTGCCTACCGCATTGGCGAGTGGATGGCTGATCGCGCCGGCAACAGCGAAGTGCGTTTGCTGGTGCTGTTGATGGTCTGCGTCGCCGGGCTAGGGTCGGTGATGAGCTCTACCGGGGTGGTCGCCATTTTCATTCCGGTGGTGCTGAGCATTGCCGCGCGCATGAAGGTCTCACCCAGCCGTTTGATGATGCCGCTGAGTTTCGCCGGTTTGATCAGTGGCATGCTCAGCCTGGTCGCCACACCGCCCAACGTGGTGGTGCACAGTGAACTGGTGCGCCACGGTGAAGCCGGTTTCAGCTTTTTCAGCTTTACCCCGTTCGGTCTGGTGATCCTGGTTCTGGGCATCGGCTATATGCTGCTGACCCGCCACTGGCTCAGTGGTGAAGTGCGCAAGGACGGTACTGCGCAAACCCGCCGTACCCTGCTCGACCTGATCATTGACTACAAGCTCGCCGGTCGTGAACGACGCTTGCGGGTGCGCCCCGGTTCCCCCTTGATTGGCCACAGCCTAAGTGATCTGAAGTTGCGCACGGTGCATGGCGCCAACGTAGTGGGCATCGAACGGCAGCACAAGTTCAGCACTCGGGTGATCAGTCCCGATTCCAGCACCACGGTGCACGAAGGTGACGTGTTGCTGCTCGATATGTTCGCCCCTCGCGACGACCTGCGCAGCCTGTGCCAGCGCATGAAGCTCGAACCGCTGCACTTCAAGGCGGCTTATTTCATCGATCAATCCCACGCCGTAGGCATGGCCGAAGTGGCGGTGGTGCCCGGCTCGCAGTTGATCGGCAAAAGTGTCCTGGACCTCAATTTTCGCAACCGTTGGGGCCTGAACGTGGTCGGCCTGCGCCGCGGTCAGAGCGCGATTGAGGAACAGTTGGTGGAAGAAAAGCTCAAGCTCGGCGACACTCTGTTGGTGATCGGACCGTGGAAGGCCGTGCGTCAGTTGCAAGCGCAGCCCAAGGATTTTCTGGTGTTGAGCTTGCCGGCCGAAGTCGACAACGTCGCACCGGCCTTGAACCAGGCACCCTATGCATTGATCAGCCTGGCGGTAATGGTCGGCCTGATGATCAGCGGTGTGGTGCCGAATGTAATCGCCGCGCTGATTGCCTGCCTGTTGATGGGGGCCGGGCGCTGCATCGACATGAACAGCGCCTACCGCGCGATCCACTGGCAGAGCCTGGTGCTGATCGTTGGCATGCTGCCGTTTGCCTTGGCCTTGCAGAAAACCGGCGGTATCGCCCTGGCAGTCAATGGCCTGGTGCAGGTGCTCGGCGACGCCGGGCCGTACATGATCCTCGCGTGCCTGTTCGCCATCACCGCGATCATCGGCCTGTTCATCTCCAACACGGCGACCGCAGTACTGATGGCCCCTGTGGCAATCAGTACCGCTGAACAGTTGGGCGCCTCGCCCTACCCCTTCGCCATGATTGTTGCTTTGGCGGCTTCTGCGGCGTTCATGACGCCGGTCTCCTCACCGGTAAACACCTTGGTGCTCGGTCCGGGTCAGTACCGCTTTGCCGACTTCGTTAAAGTCGGCGTACCGTTCACCTTGCTGGTGATGGTGGTCAGCGTGTTCATGGTGCCGTGGATATTTGCCCTGTAGTAGCACTGATCTTGTGTTGCTTGAGGTTATCGGCAGCCACGCGCCAGTCCTGGGCCCAGCCATCCAGTACCAACTTGAGATTCTCGGCGGTCATGACCTGCTCGTCGTTCTCCAGCGGCAGGCCGGTGCCTTTACGTACCACTTCGGCGACCACGGTGCGGCTGCCGCCATCGAGGAAGGCCGCTTCGGTGGCAATAACGCTGTCCAGATCGCGAATGCCGACAGCTGTGCTGACCCCAGCAGCCACCAAGGTCACCGGCAGGTACTCATAAAAGTGCAGTGACTGAGTGTGAGCCGCGACTGAGGTAATTGCCGGGCGAATGATCAGGGTGTTCGGACCAGGCTGTTCGACCAGGTTGAGGACCTTGCTCAGCTCACGCTTGAGCGCCGCATCGTAATAGGTGGTCACCGCCGTCAGCGTCGACGCCGGGATCTGCGCGCTGGCCTTGGGCGTTGGGTAGAACTGGCTTGGCGCGATGTATACCTGGGTGTAGCGGTCCATGTTCAACTTAGGACTGACCCAGCGCAACACCGAATCGCCCGAGGCGGTTTTCTGCTCACTCAACTGGTCGTAGTTGCGCAAGAAGCCGGAATATTCTTTGGGCGACACTCGGTTCTGGCTGCAGCCAACCATCAACAAGGACAGGCACAGTGCCGGTGCGAAGAGTTGTTTACGCATGACGGCTGCTCCCGTTCTGCTGGCGCACCGCCCTAGGGGCACTGCCGGAACGGTCGACGCTCAATTGGCCATTAGCCATGATCCAATGCACCAATTCGGCCAGTGGTACTTTATAGCTGTATTCCATCCATTGGCTGTTGTTGGGGCTGAAACGCTCGAAGTAATGACTCAAAATCATATGCGTAGCGTCGCTGCACAGCTCCAGGCGCGAATCCTGATAGCTGAGCAACGAATTGCGCCACAGATCCTGGGTGCGCAGATCGAGGGTCAGGGATTGGCTGCAGTCGAGGCCGTCTATTGGAGGTTGTGCCGGCATGGAAAATTCCCTTGGTTTGAACTGCCCTCAGGATGCCCCAGGGCTTTTGCTGGCAGATGTCCGCTTTGTGTCGGGCTTGCAGGATTATTGCGGGATTGAAATATATGACCAGCAGCGCAGAATGGTTTTAGATACGCACTTTTCATGCCCCACTGGACCCCAACGTGAGCAGACTGCTGATCGTCGATGACGATGTGGAAATTTGTGCCCTGCTGAAGAAATTCTTTGTCATGCATGGCTACGAGGTCGACCTGGCAGCCAACGGCACGGCAATGTGGGCGGCCATCGAGCAGCAGCGCCCGGACATCATCATTCTCGACCTGATGCTGCCCGGTGAAAGCGGCCTGAGCCTGTGTCAGAAACTGCGCAGCAGTACCGGTATCCCGATCATCATGCTCACCGCCATGGACGAGCTGAGCGACAGAATTGTCGGCCTGGAGCTGGGCGCCGATGATTACCTGGGCAAGCCCTTCGATGCCCGCGAACTGCTCGCCCGCCTGCGGGCCGTGCAGCGTCGCGCTGGCGAGCAGGTGCGCAGCCTGGGCGAAGAAACCCGTCCAGTGATCCGCTTCGACGATTGGCAATTGGATGTGACCCGCCGTGAACTGCGCACGCCGCAGGGGGTGATGGTGCCGCTCTCTGCCGGTGAATTTGATTTGTTACTGGTGTTTCTTGAACACCCGCAACGGATCCTCACCCGCGAGCAGCTGATTGATCTGGCCCGTGGTCAGGGTCATGAGGCCTACGACCGCAGCATCGATGTGCAGGTCAGCCGCCTGCGGCGCAAAATCGAACCGGACAGCAAGCGCCCGGCACTGATCCGCACCGTACGCAATGGCGGCTACCTGTTCGACGCCAAGGTCAGCCGCTCATGAGTCGCCTGGACCTGCGCCGCGACGGTATTAGTCGGCGCATTGCCCTGACCATCATTGCCGCGATGCTGATCTCGGTAGCGTTGAACATTTTGTTCGTGCAGTTGGCCGGGGTCTGGGCGCGACCGCCGTTAAGCCAGACCGGCCTGCTCGAGCAGATTGCCGTCACCACCCGTATGCTGGAGGCAGCCCCGGTGGAACAGCGCGAGCCACTGGCCCGTGCTGCGAGCAACCCCATGTTGCAGGTGCACTGGAGCGCGCAACGCGACGCCCTCGCCCTACCCGGCCGCGGCGAATCAATCGACGTCGATGCCGTGCCGGAGTTTCGTCTGTTACTGGCCAATCGTCCGCGCCATATGGAAGGCTTCCAGCCTGCC
Source organism: Pseudomonas sp. S06B 330 (assembly GCF_002845275.2). Classification (NCBI taxonomy): domain Bacteria; kingdom Pseudomonadati; phylum Pseudomonadota; class Gammaproteobacteria; order Pseudomonadales; family Pseudomonadaceae; genus Pseudomonas; species Pseudomonas tussilaginis. The sequence goes on from NZ_CP088149.1 coordinate 3,733,514, forward strand.
GACTGGCCCGAAGACAGCCCCGAGGCGCACTACAAACTGGTGATGCAATTGGCCGACGGCAGTTGGCTGGACTTCACCCCGCCGTACCGCAGTTGGGGCTTGAGTTCCGGTATGCGCTTTACCATTATCGGCGTGTTGGCACTGATCGCGGCGTTATTGGTGGCCTGGATCGGCACCCGGCAGCTGGCCGGTCCCCTGCAGCGATTCGCCCGCGCCGCGCGGCGTTTTGGCAGTGATCTGCGCGCTCCACCGATCCGCCCGGAAGGCCCCCATGAACTGCGCCAGGCGATCACCGCATTCAATACCATGCAGGCGCAGATCCAGCATTTCATTGCTGAGCGCACGCAAATGCTTGCCGCTATTTCCCACGACTTGCGTGCGCCGCTCACGCGTATGCGCCTGCGTGGCGAGTTCATCGAAGATGCCGAGCAACAGCGCAAGCTGTTTCGTGATGTCGATGAAATGCAGAGCATGATCAATTCGGCCCTGAGCTTCTTTCGCGACGAAACACGTCTGGAAACCACCACGCCCTTCGACCTGGCCGAGCTGCTGCAAACCTTGGTCGACGACTACCGCGACCAACAGATTGCTGTCGACTTCGAAGGACCTGCAAACGTCGTGTACCTCGGTCGACCGCTGGGCTTGAAGCGGGCAGTTACAAACCTGATAGACAATGCGGTCAAGTACGCCCACTCCCCAGCGATTCGCCTGAGTAGCAACGCCCACAGCCTGTTCATCGAGGTGCGTGATCAAGGTCCTGGGATCCCGGATTCGGCACTGGAAGAGGTGTTTGTGCCGTTCTTTCGCCTGGAGAGCTCGCGCAATCGCGACACCGGTGGTGTCGGTCTCGGCTTGCCGTCTGCACGCACGGCGATTCGCGAACAAGGCGGCGAGTTGACGCTGCGCAATCCGCCTGGCGGTGGCTTGTTGGCACGTATCGAGTTGCCGCGGGTCAATGACTGATCGCAATTACCGTTAATGCCCAGTTAACGGCAGACCTCTATTGTAGGGCTTCTTCCCTTCAGAACGTTGTTTTGGCCCACCTCGTGTGGGCCTTTTTTTTGGGTATTGGGATTGGGCGCTCATCCATTCGATGCGGCGACGTTGCTGGCCCCTTCCGGACCACGCGGCGTCCTGAAGTCGCAGTCTACGGCGCCTGAACTGGCGCGTATGAAGATCAAGAGCAGTGCAGTACCGAGCAGAGCAGAGCGAGGTGTTGCACTGCTCTTGTGGGAGCTGGTCTTGCCAGCGATGAAGACACCGCGCAGCAACTGACACGGCGTCGATACCATCGCCGGCAAGACCGGCTCCCACAATTCGTCAGCGAGCCTGCCCGCGATAGCGTCCGTTGTCAGGGGACAAGTCCTGTTCACCCTCTAAACACCCAGCACCCCAGGCGAAACAAAAAACCCAATTCATGGTCTGAGCCTGTACCCTCCCTACCGCTGTGCGGATCAAGGAACCACAGTGCTGAAACATCTGACCCGATTCGCCGTGATCGCCACGGTCCTGGCCACCTCCGGCTGCTACTACCACGACTACGACCGCGACGATCATCGCTGGGACCGCGACCATCGCTACTCCCGCGATTGGGACGACGACCGCGATGACCGCGACAACCACAAATACAACAAACGCTATCGCGACGACGATCGCTATCGCTACTACGACAATGACCGCCGTCGCGACCGGGATGATGACGACGATGACGATTGATCGTCATCCCCCCATCAACTGAGCCGTTCAAGCCGCGCTCGCCCCTTGCAGGGCAGCGCGGCCATTGACGCAATCAGATCGCCCAAACCACATTGACGCCTGCATAACGCCCTAGCGGAGTCAATCGGCCCAGACCGCCGTTGATCACACTTACCCGGTCACCTGCCGCGATGCTGGGGATTCTCCGCAACCTCAACCTGGCCGCACGCTATTGCGATCAACTACTGTTGTTGCAGGATGGCTTACCCCACGCCTATGGCCCACCGGCTAAGGTACTCACCGCCGATGCGCTAACGCAGGTGTATAGACTGCAAGTGCTCATTCACCAGCACCCGGAATGCGGCGATCCCCTGATCATCGCACGCTAACGCCACCTCGCCTCGCTCAGCACTGAACGAGGGACAACTCTTTAGCAAGGAATCCCGATGCGTGTTTTGCTGCTCTGCCTGCTCAGCCTATTGGCGGCCTGCCAAACCCACGAGGTACTGCCACCCCCGGCAGCGATTGCCACACAAGGGCGCGATCACGCCGAACTGGGAATGATCCGCGAACTGGCCACCGGCCGTACCCTGACCCCACAACAACTGATCGAACGCCTGGCCGCTGCACCACGGGTGCTGGTCGGCGAACAACACGACAACCCTGATCACCACGCTATCGAGCTGTGGCTGCTGCGCGAACTGGCCAGCCAGCGACCACAAGGCAGCCTGCTGATGGAGATGGTCAACCCCGATCAGCAGACCAAGGTCGATGCAGCGCAAGTGGCGACCCGTGCAGGTCAACAGCCAAGCGATCCGTTCCAGGCCCTGGCCTGGCAGGCCAATTGGGACTGGAGCCTGTACGGGCCGCTGGTTACCTACGCCCTGCGCCAGCCGTATCCATTGCTGTCGGCGAACCTCAACCGGGCGCAGATCATGCAGATCTACAAGCAGCGCCCCGTGCTCGAAGGCTCGGCGTCGACTCGCCCTGCGGTGCAAGCCACACTGCTCGATGACATTCGCCAGTCCCACTGCGGCCTGTTGCCCGAAACGCAAATGCCAGCCATGCTCGCCGTGCAACAACAGCGTGACCGACGCATGGCCGAACGCCTGCTGGCCGCACCAACACCTGCAGTGTTGCTGGCGGGGGCCTTCCATGTGCGCAAGGATCTGGGGGTGCCGCTGCACCTGAGCGACCTGGGGGCTGATGAAGGTAATCAAGTGCTGATTCTGGCCGAAGTCGGCAAGACGGTGACCGCCGAGCGTGCCGATTACGTATGGTACACCGCAGCCCAACCGGAGCAGGACCACTGCGCACAACTGCGCCGCTGAGCTGACTGCCACACCACTGCCTCGATTCCCGCTCGGGATCTTCTTCCAGTTCCAGCACCGCCAGGCCACTGGCGCGCACTGAGGCACAACGGCTATCCAGCCCCGTCAGCTTCAAGCGATCCTCGATCAGCGGCACCGTACGGTCCAGTGTGGTGACCATCGAGTAGCTTTGACCCAACAGCATGGCAACGCTGGCCGCTGCTTCAGTGATCACCGGCACATTGAGCAATTCCTGCAAGCCTTCACGCCCATGTTCGCCGTAACCGGCCTGGATTACCGCGTCATACGGCTGGTCGTAGGTCAGTACCCGCTCCACATCAGTCAGTTCCTTGTGCGGGACGGGACGCTGCTGGGCGAATTCCATCTGCGCCTGGCCGAGGTACTCGACAACCCGGTGCTGATGGACTGGTTCCGTAAACTGATCGAACGCGGTTCGCTATATCGCTGAAGGCCGATTACCGTCCGCTCAAACACCTGCTTGGCTGATGTTAATAATCGAGCTCCTCGCAGCATTCATAAAAACACTACTATCGATCCCAATATTTAATTGGCCGATAGCCGCAGGCTTTTTGTAGGGTGTGCAGCCTCCCCCAAGAGGTCGTGAAATGTTTGATCGCGTATTCGTCAATGCCGTCGCTGCCGACGGCAGCCCCCTATCTCTGGCCGTCGTCGATGGCCGTATCGCTCACCTGGGTGCCGACTTCGGCCCCCTTGAAGGCGTAGAACGCATTGATCTGGCGGGGCATCTGCTACTGCCCGGCTTCGTCGACGGCCATATCCACCTGGACAAGAGTTTTGTCGGTGACCGCTGGCATCCGCATCAATCAGTCGGCAGTCTGCGTGAGCGCTTGGCCGTGGAAAAGCGTGAGCTGGCTCTGGCCCCCTCAATCGTCGAGCGCGCCGACGCCTTGATCGCCCAGGCGGTGTCGTTCGGCACCGTAGCCATGCGCAGCCATGTCGATGTCGATGCCACCACCGGCCTGAGCAACCTGCATGCGGTGATGGAGGCACGGGAGAAATGGCGCGGTATCGTCGACATTGAGTTGGTAGCCTTTCCTCAGGCCGGGGTGATGTCCTGCCCGGGTACCGCTGACGTACTGGAAGCGGCCATTCGCGACGGCGCCGAGGTGATCGGCGGCATCGATCCGACCACCCTTGACGGTGATGCCGAAGGTCAGCTGGAGGTGGTCTTCGGGATTGCCGAACGGCATGGTGTTAAGGTCGACATCCACTTGCACGAGCCGGGCCTGCAAGGTGTTGTACAGCTGCAACGGATCGCCGAACGCACCTGCGCCGCCGGTCTGCAAGGGCGTGTGAGTGTCAGTCATGCCTATGCCCTTGGCCAGGTGACTGAAGAGGTACTTGAGCGCATCGCCGCAAGCCTTGCCCAAGCCCGGGTCTCGATCATGACCAATGCCCCCGGTGATCATGACTTCCCACCGATCCTTCGCCTGCGCGCTGCGGGGGTGAATGTATTTGCCGGTAACGACAATATTCGCGATGCCTGGTGGCCCTACGGTAACGCTGACATGCTCCAGCGCGCCATGCTGATTGGCTACCGTTCGGGCTTTTACAGCGATGAAGCGCTGAATGTAGCCCTGGCCATGGCCACCTCGGCAGGCGCGGCAGCCATAGAGAAAAAAGACTACGGGCTGATGGTGGGCAATGACGCGACCTTTATCGTGCTCAAGGCCGACAACGGCGCCGCTGCCGTTGCCGCGGCCCCCGCCGAGCGGCGGATGGTCCGCCGCGGGCAGTTGCTGGATGCGCCCGTCGGGCTGCAGTTCGATATCCGCCGCGCCTGAGTAGCACTCACCGCTTCAACAACACATCCCGATAGCCTTGCAGCCATCGGGATTTTTTTTGCACTCAGCTGGCCGGTTTCCCACCGCCCCGCTCGGCCGCCAGGCGAAACTTGTCTGGCCCTAGGTACCGGATTTGAGTCGACTGAACGCGCGAGTCAGCTCACGGTTGAACGCCTTGCTGTTGTCATTCTTGCTGTATAGCCGCGCCCGCACCGCCGCGGGTGGATAGGTGCCGGCGTCATTGCGAATCGCCGGAGCCACCAGGGTGTCGGCCGCGCTGATGGCGTTGGCGTACTGGATGCTGTTGGTGATTGGTGCAATCACCTCCGGGCGCATCAAGTAATCCATCAGCGCCAGGGCGGCCTCAGGGTGCGGCGCATCTTTGGGGATCACCAGCGCATCGAGCCAGATCAAGGTGCCTTCGCGCGGAATACTGAAGACCAGGTCGACGCGCTTACCTGCCTGCTGCGCCTGGTTGCGGGCAATGGCAACGTTGCCGTTCCAGGACATTGCCAGGCAGGTTTCACCGTTGGCCAAGTCGTTGATGTTGCGGTCGTTGTCGAAGTAGCGAATGTACGGCCGCACCTTCTGCAACAAGGCTTCGGCCCGGCGCAGGTCTTCGCTGCGTTGCTGGTTGATGTCCAGCCCCAAGTAACGCATGGCCGCCGCGAATACCTCGTTGGGATCGTTGAGCAGGCTGACGCCGCAACTGGCGAATTTCGACACCACCTCTGGATCAAACAACATCGCCCAGCTATCGGTCGGCGCCGCCGGCAAGCGAGCATCAACGGCCTGTTGCTGATAACCGACACCCGTAGTGCCCCAGGCATAGGTACCGGCATAACGGTTACCCGGATCAAACACCGCCATGTGCTGGCGGAACTCTGTGCCGACGCCGGCCAGGTGCGGCAAGCGCGCCTTGTCCAGCGGCTGCAGCGCCCCGCTGCTGATGGCCCGTGACAGGTGCTGGCCAGCGGTCAGCACCAGGTCATAGCCACTGCGCCCGGTGAGCAGTTTGGTCTCGACGGTTTCCAGGGAGTCGAAATGGTCGGCGACCACCCGGATGCCGGTGCTTTTCTCAAAATTGGCCAGGGTATCGGGGGCCAGGTACTCGCCCCAGATATACAGGTTCACCGTTTGTTGCGGGCCATCGGCGGCCTGTAGCTGCGCCGCACTGCAGGCCAGCGATAGCGCCAGACCGAAGGTGCGCAGGTTCATGAGGTTTTTCCTCCAGCGTATTGAGGCATGGTGATGCAGGCGACGTTGCCGCCCCCCAGTAGGATCTCGCGGGAGTTTTCAATGCCGATGATGCGATGGCTGGGGAACAGTTCGGCCAGAGTGGCTTGGGCGATGGTGTCATTACGATCACCGAACAGCGGCAGGACAATGGCCGAGTTGCCGGCGTAGTAGTTGATGTACGACGCACAGATTTTTGTCCCGGCCTGACGCAAGTGGGTGCCGTCGACCTGGTCCAGCCCGGCGGCTTCTTCGGCAGTCCACTGCAATACATCGGGTTGCGGCAGCTTGTGTACCTTGAGCTCGCGACCACGACTGTCGCGGGTGCTGCGCAGAATGTCGTAGGCCTCCTGATAGATTTCCCACTGTGGATCGTCGCGGTTGTCGGTCCACTGCAGCACCACTTCGCCGGGACGCACGAAGCAGGCCAGATCGTCGACGTGGCCATCGGTCTCGTCGAACTTGCAACCGCGCGGCAACCAGATCACCTGCTCGGCACCCAGGTAATCCTGCAGGCGACGCGTCACTTCGTCCTTGCCCAGGTGGGCGTTGCGATTACGATTGAGCAGGCATTGCTCGGTGGTCAGCAGGCTGCCCTGACCATCGCTCTGGATACCGCCCAACTCGGCAATCAACGGCGCGCGGTAACGGTCGAGGTTTTCGATTTCGAGGATCTTCTGGGCAATCTGATCGTCCTTGTCCCAAGGATAATAGAGACCGCCATCGAGCCCGCCGTAGGCATTGAACTCGAAGTCGACGCCGCGTACTTCTCCGCTGTCATCGTTAACCACAAAACAAGCGCCGCTGTCGCGAAACCAGGTGTCGTTGCAGGTCATTTCCACCACCCGTACCTGCGCGGGTAGCAAGCGCCGGGCATTGGCGTACTGCGCCGCCGAAGCGCAGACAGTCACCGGCTCACTCGACGCAATGGCACTGACAATGTCGACCCAGACTTTCTGCGCAGGTTTGGCACCGTTGCGCCAGACATCCGGACGTTCCGGCCAGCCAAGCCAGCAACCGGACTTCTTCTCGAATTCGCCGGGCAAGCGGAAGCCATCAGCCTTGGGAGTGGTGGTAAGTGAACGTGCCATGGACAACCTCTGCAGTGGGTGGGGATAGCTGCACGCTACGCCGCCACCGTCAGCGCTTCCAACGATGAAATCTCAGCGATTGATGAATTGAATTCAGGGTTCGCTGATCTGAGTGGTGAACCATTCTATGAAGTCCGCCACCGCCCCGCGCTCCAGGCGCAAGCGCTCGCACACCAGCGCATATTGGCCCATGGCCGCGACACTGGCAGCGAACGGCCGCACCAGACGGCCGCTGAGCAAGTCGGCCTGACAGGTCAGGTTGTCGCCCATGGCTACACCCTGCCCCAGTGCGGCGGCCTCCAGGGCCAAGGCCGCATGGGGGAAATACAGTTGGCGGCCGGGCTGGGCGTCTTCGGCGTGGGTGGCGAGCCAGGCGGTCCAGGTCTTGCCGTCCTGATCGTCGTGCAGCAAGCACTGGCGCACCAGGTCGCGCGGGCGCTTGAGGCCACCCAGGTTGAACAACCCAGGGCTGCACACCGGAAAGAACTGCAACAGCGGCAACGGCCGGACGAAATGGGTGCTGGCATCCAACGGACTGGTGCCGTAGGTGATGGCGATGTCGATATCGCTGGCCGGCGCACCGACGTCGATAGGCTGCTCGTGCAGATGCAAAGTGATATGCGGGTAGCGGCTACTGAAATCAGCCAAGCGTGCGACTAGCCACTTTTGCGCAAGCTCGGCGGTCACGGCCAGGCGCAACACTGCCTGCGAGGCCGGATCACGCAATTCATCGCAAGCCTTGCCGATCAGTTCAAAGGCTTGCTGAAGGTGCTGTAACAAGCGCCCCGCCTCACTCGTCAAACGCACCTGGCGGCCTTCACGGACGAACAACTCAACGCCCAGTTGTTCTTCCAACTGACGGATCTGGTGGCTCACGGCACTGTCGGTCACACACAGCTCGGCAGCGGCACGACCAAAGTGACCATGGCGTGCGGCGCACTCGAAGGCGCGCAAGGCAGTCAGTGAAGGCAATCGACGCATGGGGTTTCCTCAGACGCGCAACCGCAGTGACATTCGGGTACAGGTTAAAAATCGACCTGCCAGCATAGCAATCTTTTTATCCGCAGCTCATTTGACGCCGCCCTGAATGCTGGCAAAGTACCATCCGCTCCGCTAGCATGCCGCTGAAAATCGGTATTGGCCGGTTGGCCGCAAGGCCGCATGGAGAGCGAAACACGTGCTGCTGAGCATCCCCACCCTGTTGCTGGTGGCCATATTCATCTTCAGTCTGATGGGTCTGTTGACCTTGCACGCCTGGAGCCGTGGCGCGCGCGAACAGACCCTGGGCTATCTTGCCAGCACGTTGCTGCTCGCCGCCTTTGGCGTGACGCTGGTCAGCCTGCGCGGCATAGCCCCAGACACCATTGCCCTGGTACTGGGCAATGTCGTTCTGCTGCTCGGTGCGACCATGAACTGGACCGCCATGCGCGTGTTCGGCGGTCGGGCACCGCACCTGCCGGGCATCCTCGCGGCCCCCCTGCTGTGGGCATTGTGGGGTCTCACACCGGGCTACTACGAAAACCTCGGCCTGCGTGTAACGGTCTATTCGCTGTTGACGGCCGTCTATGGCGGCTTATCGGCGTTCGAGCTGTGGCGCAATCGCAAGCGCCTGGAAGTCAGCTACCTGCCTGCACTGGTGCTGCTGGTGATGCACAGTGGGTTCTACACGGTGCGGATGGTCGCCGACCACGGAATCTCCCTGGAGCACGCGCTGGCCGGCACGGGTCGCGGTACCAGGTTTTTCTCCTTCCTGCTGTTCGAATCCATGCTCTACGCGATCGGCATCGCCTACATCACCCTGGCCATGGTCCGTGAGCGCGCCGAGCTGAAGTTCAAGGCTGCAGCCTATTCCGACCCGCTGACCGGTATCGGTAATCGCCGCGCGTTCCTGTCGGGTGGCAAGCAGTTGTTGGCCGAGTGCAGTCGCCGGGGCGAACCCGTCGCCTTGTTGCTGTGCGATCTGGATCACTTCAAGCGGCTCAACGATGCCTATGGTCATCAGACTGGCGACCAGGCCTTGATTGCTTTCGGTCAAGTCGCGAGCCAGCGTATTCGCCAACAGGATGTGTTCGGGCGCATCGGGGGAGAAGAGTTTGCCTGCTTGTTGGCCAATACCGGTGAGCACGCCGCGTTACTGGTCGCCCAGCGTATCTGCAGCAGCTTTCATGAGTTGCCGCTACTGGCCCCAGGGCTGCTGAGCGTCAGCATTGGTATCGCTCACAGCACCGGCGATGAGCACGACCTGGCGCGCCTGCTGTCGCGGGCTGACCACGCGCTGTACGCAGCCAAGGATCAAGGCCGTAACCGCGTGCAGGTGTACCGCGCGGTGGTCACTGCTCCCGAGACAACCAGTCCAACAACCACAACCCCGCCGGCCCCGGCGGCGTAAGCCGCGACCAGGCTGCATCCACCGCAATCGGTCGTGGCCATCCGCCCAACGCCAGCGCCACCAATTGGCCGTGCCCGTACTGCTGCACCAGGCCAAGGGGTAGCTCAGCCCAACCAAAGCCCTGTTCGGTCATTTCCAACAGCAACAGATAATCGGGCGCTGACCAAACCCGCCCCTGCGGCTTGTTCTCGCTGTCTGCGTAGGTGTTGAGGTAAAGCTGACGATGGCTGGCCAGGTTCGCCTGGGTCGGTTGTGCCAGCGCCGCCAACGGATGCCCACGGGCAACAAAAATGCCCATCTGCGCCTGCTTGGGTAATCGTCGTACAGCGATGTCTGGCGGGTAATTCGCTTGTGCCGCCAACAATCCCAGGTGCGCGCGCCCGCTTTGTAGCAAGCTCAACACATCCCCCGCCTCAGCGATCATGCATTCAAGTTCGATGTCCTGGTAGCGCTGCTCGAACTGATGCATCACGTGGTTACCTGGCGAGAGCTGGTACATGTCGGAAAGCACCAGGGTCAGGCGCGGCTCAACGTTATCGGCCAGGCGGATGCTCAGTTCGTCGAGGCGCTCGCTGGCGGCGAGGATTTCCTGTACATGGCCCAACACTTTACGCCCGGCTTCAGTGAGCACCGGATGGCGAGCCTGGCGGTCGAACAGGCTGACGCCCAGGTCCGCCTCAAGGTTGGCGATAGCGGCACTGACGGTGGACTGACTTTTGCGCAACTTGCGCGCCGCCGCCGAGAATGAACCCAGGGCAACCGCTTCGACGAAAGCTTGCAGTGCTTCGGGAGAATAACGCATGACGTGTATCGCTTTTATCGATGGAATCCATTTTTAACATAAGCAAAAAAGCGATGACAATCACCCCATCGAAACCAACCGTTCAGGTGTTGTCATGATCACGTCCACTAAATCCTTTGCCGAGCGTATTGTCCACGCCGTGGGCTTTGAGGCCATTGCCGTGTTGATCTGTGCGCCGATTGGCGCCTGGTTGCTCAACCGTTCGATGCTCGAAGTCGGCACCCTGGCGGTGCTCCTGTCGACCGTAGCGATGCTCTGGAACATGCTCTACAACAGCCTCTTCGACCGGCTCTGGCCCGCTGAGCGGGTGGTGCGCAGTGTCAAAGTCCGGGCGCTGCATGCCAGCGGCTTCGAGATTGGCTTTGTGCTGATCGGCGTACCGATTGCCGCGTTGATGCTTAACCTGTCGCTGGTAGAGGCGTTCATGCTGGAGATCGGCTTCTTCGTCTTCATGCTGCCCTACACGATGGCCTACAACTGGGCTTACGACCTGCTGCGCCAGCGCTGGGTCAACGCTCGCAGCGCGACACTTCAGGTGCAGTAAGCGGCTTTGTCCCTGGGCGCTTTTGGTTTAGCCTGTTTAGCACATAGCTAAATAATGGCTCCAGCGCCCATGAACATTCACAGCATCCGTAAAACCAACCTGCTCCGTCTGATCGGCACCCAGCGTAAGGCCAGTTGCGCCGAACGCTGGGGGATCAGCCCGGCCCACCTGAGCCAGATCCTTTCGCAAAAGACCGAGAAAAACCTCGGCGACGAGGTGGCGCGGCGCATCGAAACGGCCGAAGGTCTGGCGCCGGGCTGGATGGATGTGTTGCAGGAGAATGCGACGGCACACCGCAGCGTGCCGGTAGCCACCAGCGCCCTCACGGGGTTTGTCACCATCCCGCATTTCGACATCCGCGGCTCCATGGGCAGCGGCAACACTCCGCCAAGCCATGTCGACGTGATTCGCGACCTGACCGTGCACCAGGACTGGCTGCGTGGCCAAGGCATCAGCTTTTCCAGCCTGAACAACCTGGCGATCATTTGCGGCGACGGCGACAGTATGGCCGGCACGTTCAATGACGGCGACGCCTTGCTGGTGGACCGCGGCATCTCCGAAGTGCGCACCGACGCCATCTACGTCTTCAGCCTGGACGGCGACCTCTTCGTCAAGCGCCTGCAACGCATGACTGGCGGCGGTCTGCGGATGATTTCCGACAATCCGCTGTACCCCGCGCTGATGATAGAAGGTGCTGCGCTTGAGAAGCTGCATGTTCAAGCGCGGGTGCTGTTGGTGTGGAACGCTCGCCGCCTATAAAAAACGCCGGGCTTGGTATCGTGAAATTTATCTGGTAGTTTTTCATGAAAATATACCAATAAAAATTCACGAGACTCGCCATGTTCAAGCAATCCGCCCAGCATGTCGCCAGCTACTATGCCCGCACCTACCCCGGTGCGATCCCTTTGCGCCCTACCCTGCACGAGGGTCTGGACACAGAAGTATTGATTGTTGGTGCCGGTTTCAGTGGTTTGCACACCGCCCTGCGTTTGGCCTTGGCTGGCAAACGGGTAACGGTGCTGGAGGCCAGCCGCGTGGCGTGGGCCGCATCCGGGCGCAATGGCGGACAAGCGCTGCTGGGCTGGTCGTGCGACATGCCGCCGCTGGAAAAAGCCCTCGGCCTTGAGCGGACCCGACGCTTGTGGGACAGCATGTGCTGGGCGGCTCAAGAACTGCGTGAACTCCCCGCGCGCCATGGCTTCGATGTCGACTACCGGCCTGGCAGCCTGTGGACTGCGGTACTGCCGCGACGGGTCGGTATGCTGCGTGAGGCTCAGCGCGAGGCCAGCGAAAAGTGGGGCTACGACAAACTGCAACTGATCGATCGTGAGGCGCTGCCCGAGTGGATCGACAGCCCACGCTACCAGGCTGCGCTCTACGACCCGGAAGGTGGCCACCTCAACCCGCTGAAACTGGCCCAGGGCCTGGCCGCCGCCTTCGAAGCAGCCGGCGGGCGCCTGTTCGAACAGACCCGCGTACTTGATTACCGTGAGACCGCCAACGGCTTTGTCGCCCGCACCGAGCACGGCGAAGTACGCAGCGACGTGCTGGTGCTGGCCTGCAATGCCTACATCGACAAGCTCGACCGACATCTCTCGCGACGCCTGCTGCCAGTCGGCTCTTACCAGGTGGCCACCGCGCCCCTGGACCCAGCGCTGGCCCAGTCGCTGCTGCCACGCAACAGCTGCGTGATCGATAACCAGTTCGTCCCCGACTATTTCCGCCTGACCCCAGATCACCGCCTGCTGTTTGGCGGTGGCTGCACCTATCTGGGTGGCATTCCTAAAGACGTCGAAGCGGCTACCCGGCCGGTGCTGGAACGGGCCTTCCCGCAACTACGTGGCGTAGCCATCGAGCACGCCTGGGGCGGGCATATCGACTGCAGTCTGCGGCGCACCCCGGACATTGGCCGCAGCGGTCAACGTTACTGGTTGCAGGGCTTCTCCGGGCATGGCGTACTGCCGACCCTGGCCGGCGCCCGCGCGGTCAGCGATGCCATTCTCGGCGACAACGACTTGCTGGCGTTGTACCAGGCTATCGATAACGGCCGCTTCCCCGGCGGCGATGTCCTTGCCGCGCCCCTGGAAGCAGCAGCCAAAGCCTGGTACCGCCTGCGCGACAACCTTTGAAGAGGACAGCTCCATGGACATGCAGGATGAAATCGAAGGCCTGGCGATCCTGATCCGTGACCTGCGCAAGCACCGCAATTTGACCTTGGGTGAACTGGCCCAACGCATCGACCGTTCAGTAGGCTTTCTCTCTCAGGTCGAGCGTGGTCTGTCGCGCCCCACGGTGGCTGACCTTACCGCCATCAGTGAAACCCTGGATGTGCCCACCACTTACTTCTACAACCTGAGCAAACCGCGGGAGCTGGACTGGGTTACCCGTCCCGGGGAGCGACGCACGCTCTACTACGCCGGCGGCATCACCGACGTGCTGGTCTCGCCCAAACTCACTGGTGGGTTTTCCATGCTCGAAAGTCACCTGGATCCGGGCGCCAGCAGTGGTGAAGGCCACCTGGACGACAGCTCTGAACAAGGTGGTTTCGTCCTTGAGGGACAGTTGAGCGTGTGGCTCGACGACAACACTGAACCGGTGACCCTGGGCCCCAATGACAGCTTCCAGCTACCGCCACACAGCCAGTTTCGCTACGCCAACCTGACCGAGCAACCCACCCGGGTGCTCTGGGTATTCCGTTGAACCACGCTGCAGGATCGCAATCGATGACAACAACAAAAAGCTTCCCCGATCTGCTCACTGAAGTCCGTGAGTTTCGTACTCGATTCCCCGAGGTACGCTATGTAGACCTGATCAGCCTTGATATTCCGGGGCATTTCTATGGCAAGCGCTACCCCATCGACATGCTGGAAAAAGTCGCTGCCGGCAGCCCCTTGAAGCTGCCGCAGAACTGCGTGCTGCTGGGCGTTCAGGGCGGTCTGTTCCCGATCGCTGACTACTGCTTCCACGATGGCGACCCGGACGCGCCGCGGCGCCTGATCCCCGGTACGCTCAAGCCGGTGCGCTGGGAGAATCAGCCGCTGGGACAGATGCTGATCAGCTCCGACGGCACCCATGCGCCCATCGAATTCGAACCGCGGGAGGTGCTTGCTCAAGTTCTGCAGCGCCTGGAGCGTCGCGGCATTCGCCCGGTGGTAGCGTTCGAACTGGAGTTCTACCTGTTCGACCGCACCCTCAAGGAGGGCCTGCCACAGTTTCCCCGCGATCCGTTCAGTGAGGACCCCGACGACCAGCCGAACATGCACATCGAGCGTCTGTCACGGTACTCCGATGTACTGCGCGACATGGTTGAGGCGGCCAACGAGCAAGGCGTTGACGCCAACGTCATCACCGCTGAGCTGGGCCCTGGCCAGTTCGAGATCAACTTCGGCCATTGCGATGACGGTTTGCGCGCTGCCGACTGGGCCGCCCTGTTCTGCCGCAGTACACGCGGCGTGGCGCTCAAGCATGGGATGCGCGCCAGCTTCATGAGCAAACCGTATCTGGAGGCGCCTGGCAGCGGCATGCACGTGCATGTCAGCCTTTATGACCAGGATGGCAACAACCTCCTGGCCGCCGATGACCAGCGCCCTTTACGCCACGCCGTGGCCGGTTGCCTGGAACTGTTGCCGCACTGCATGCCGATCTTCGCGGCCAACCACAACGCCATGCGCCGCTACGGCGCCATGGTCAATGCGGCCAGCCGTGCCAGCTGGGGTTATGAGGACCGCGATGCGTGCATTCGCATTCCTGAGTCTGACCCTCGCAACCTGCGCATTGAACATCGCCTGGCCGGTGCCGACGCCAACCCGTATCTGGTGTTGGCGGCGATCCTAAGCGGCATGGAACATGGGCTGGATGCCGCCCGCGAGCCGATCACTCCACTCAATGAAGATCGCAACAGCGGCATCGACTTTCCCAAAGACATGCTCACCGCGGTCAGTGCCATGCGCCAGCATCCGGTGGTCAATGAGCGCTTGGGTAGCGAGTTCGTCATGGTCTATTGCGAGAACAAGCGCCAGGACCATTTGGCGTTTATGCAGGCCATCAGCGCCCGGGAGTATCGCTGGTTCCTCTGATCGGCTGAAGGTGAGGGGGCATCAGCAAGACTGGTACCCACACACAATCCGCAAGAACCCTTTTAGCTAAATTAATTTAGCTTACAGCATTGACCGCTATTTAGCCTGAAGCTAACTTCAATGACGAGCGCGACGCATTTTGTCGCGCCTCATTGGCAATTATGCCGTTAGCTTGTTCAGGAGAACACTCTATGACCGTCAATATCAACAACCTGATCATCGCCACTCCGGTACCTAAATCCAGCACCGACCCGGTAGCACTGGAACTCACAGGTGCCGAAGCGCTGGACCGTCTGCCGGCGGTGCTCGCCACCCTCGCCGATGGCTCGGTACGCTTTACCGCGCCCACCAAAGGCGCCTCGAGCAAGAGCACCCACCGCACCCGCTGCGAATGGAAAGAACCGGTGTACTGGGCGCTGGATAGCGCTGACGAGCATCGCAACCACCAGGTCATGACCCTGACCCAGGTCAACCATGCGCAAAAGGTGGTGATCTCACAGTTGCATGTCAAAAACGACGACAGCCCGCCCCTCAAGGTGTTCTGGAACAAGGGCAAGATCAGCTACGGCTTTCGTCAATCCTTCAACCAGGCATCGCCGGCCAGCATCACCCTACTGAACAATGTGCCCCTTGATACGCCGTTCCAGGTCACCGTCGACGTCAGTGGCAGCGGCGTCCTCACGTTGACGGCCAAGTGCAACGGCAACGGCGCCAGCACTGGCCCGCTGCAACTGGACGCCAGTTGGAAGACACGGATCTTCAATTTCCACGGTGGCGTCTACAACCAGGTGGATTACACCGATGCCACACCCGCAAGCGATGCGTCGGTATGCATCCTCAGCACCTTGCAACTGCGCCACGATTGATTTGCCTCTGAGGCTACCGCCAAGGTTATGCTGTTGAGCACACTCGTCTACAGCACATCACGCGCACCAGGAGGTTCGTTTAATGAGCAAAGCAACCTATGTCCCACCTCAGGTCTGGAAACACGACGCACCGTCGGGCGGCGAATTTGCCAACATCAACCGACCCGTCGCCGGACCGACCCATGACAAGGTGCTCCCGGTTGGCAAACACCCCTTGCAGCTTTATTCCTTGGCCACCCCCAATGGCGTAAAAGTCACCATATTGCTTGAAGAATTGCTGGCCCTCGGCTGTAGCGGCGCCGAATACGACGCTTGGCTCATCCGCATTGGCGAAGGCGATCAGTTTTCCAGCGGTTTTGTCCAGATCAACCCCAACTCGAAGATCCCGGCCTTGCTCGACCGTAGCGTCACGCCGGCCACTCGCGTCTTCGAGTCCGGCTCGATCCTGCTGTACCTGGCAGAAAAATTCGGCCACTTCCTGCCCAAGGACCTGACGGAGCGCACCGAGACTTTGAACTGGTTGTTCTGGCAAATGGGCGCGGCCCCTTACCTGGGCGGTGGCTTCGGACATTTCTATGCCTATGCACCGGAGAAGTTCGAGTACCCGATCAACCGCTTCGCCATGGAAACCAAGCGCCAACTGGATGTGCTCGACCGCCGCCTCAGCGAAAGCACGTACCTGGCGGGCGACCATTACAGCATCGCCGATATCGCCATCTGGTCCTGGTACGGTCAGCTGGCACTGGGCAGGCTGTATTCGGCAGGTGAGTTCCTCGCTGTGCACGAATACACCCATGTACAGCGCTGGGCGCAAGAGATTGCCAAGCGCCCTGCTGTGATTCGCGGCTTACGGGTGAACCGCACCTGGGGCGATGAAGCCAGCCAAGTGGCGGAACGGCACACCGCGGCAGATCTGGATTGAACTGGACAGGCGATGAGTCAGATCATCGCCTGTCCGCTTTTGCGGGCAGCACGCAGATCACGCCACAGGGTCACCAACAACACCAGCAGCACCACCAGGGAAATGGCCGGCCAGGCCAGGAAATAAAGGGTTAACCACATACCACTTCTCCTTTGATCGCGGACTGTTCATGCTGGAACGAGGTCACCCGCGTCGCCAGCACAGTGAAGTCGAAACGTTCCTGATTGCGCAGGCTCAGCGCCACGCACACCATCGTGCTAACGCCGTAGGCCGTCAACGAGCTCAGCAGTACGATGTACTCACGCAAGGTGCCAATAGAGAACGGCAGCATGATCGCCAGCGCCAGCGCTCCCACCGCAAGTGCCGCTCGGCGCCCGAAGAAGCCGAAGGTCATCAGCCCCAGCACCACAGCACCACCGACCGCCGCACAGGCCTCAAAGAACACCGCCACCACACCCTCGATAGCAACCCACTCAAAGCGCACCACGCTGAACAGCAGCACCGCCAGCAACACCGACCAGACAAATGCCCGGTTATCTACCCGATCCCAGTAGCAACTGGCGATGACCGGAAAGACGATAGCGCCCCATAACGCACCGACGAACACCAGCATCACCAGAATGTCGAACTGTAGGCTGGCGAAGATCACTCCCAGCAGCGTGGCGATGACCATAGTCGCCCGCCCCCACCACAACATGCGACGCGGGTCCGGACGGCCCTTGGCGAGGTTCTTGCCGTAGACATCGGTCATGACGATAGCCGACAGTGCTGCCAGGTCAGAGTCTGCGGTCGACGACAGCGAACCAATCACCAGGATAAAGAACAAGGCAATGCCCAACGGTGGCAGGTACTGGGAAACCATCTGCGCAATGATGTTGTTCATGTCGCCATTGATCGGTTCCAGCCCGGTAAACAACGCCAACAAGCCGAGCATGCCCAGGCCAATGACTATGGCGCCATAGCCAATGGTGGCGATCAGGAAGGTGGGCTTGATCAGGTCTTCACGTACGGCGAACAAACGCTGGGCGATGGTCTGATTGCCAATCGCGTAGGCCAGCACCGCGACGAAGTAAGGCGCGCCCTGCTCGAGAATGGCCTTGGTTGAGTAGAAGCTGGCTTGTTCCCCGTCCAGGCGCCACAGGTTGGCTGCCAGCAGATCAGGGCCACCGGCATTGAAGAAGATCAGCGGGATAATAATCACTGCAGCCAGGATCATCGCCACCAGTTGAGCGAAATCGGTCATCACCGAGGCGCGAAACCCTGACCAGAGGGTATAGGACAAGACGCCCAGCCCCGCGATCAACACACCTTGGATAAAGGACAAAGGACTGAGCATCGACACCAGGGCGCCGGCGGCGGTGAAATTGACCATTAGACTGATGCAGCTACCGACAATATTTGAGACCGCCATGATCATCTGACTGGAGGTGCCATGCCGGGCATGAAGGATCTCGGCCAACGTATGCGCCTTGGGCGCCAGCTGGCGAAAGCGCTTACCAAAGGGATAGATGAACAGGATCATCAGCGCGCCCCAAAAGCCGTAGTGCAGCGGCCCCGACAGACCGTATTTGAAGCCCGAGGTGGCGCTGGCGTAGAACGAAGCGGCCCAGATCCAGGTGGCGATCATGCTCGCGCTCGACAGACCAAAACCGACCGCGCTGTTGGCAACAATGAATCCATCAACGTTTTCGTTTTTCTCGCGGATCAACAGGGACAGAAGGAACGTGGCGCCGTAGAAGCCAACCAGCAGCAGTATCGCTGAGGTGGCAGAGAGCTGAAAAAAAGCGGTTTCTTGCATTATGCATTTCCTTTTTTCGCAGGGTCGGTCATGCATGACCAGAGCTGGCTGCGAGAAAGCCGTTTGCGCGGGATGCGATGGGCGGCGAGCCCCATGGCAAAACAGTCGAAGCCAATGGACCGCAGTAACGGGTGCGCGCAGGCGGGCGCGAACGGCCAAGGCACACCGCGACGGTGCGAGGTATCTGCGAAAAGGCAGAGGATGCTTCGACGTTTTACGTCGGGCCACTGAGCGTGGCCTGAATGATTGACCTTGCTAAGGCAGGGTCAGGTATGAAGTGCGATGGACGAGTATAAGGACCCGGGCGCGGATGGTCCAGCGTGGGTGCCGGCTCACAAACCTCGATGGCCCTGGAAAGACATGGCCTACAAGTGGGGAAATTTTTTATAAATAACCAAATGTGGGGAACTGCCCCCACACGCCAACAGAATCCGTCACTCGACGATTGGCGTAGTAGTTAGCAAGCTACTGAATAGCCTCAAGCTTTTTCTTTAATGCCCTCGTTTCTCCATCTTGGTGCGGTTTTTGCGCAATGCCCAAACATGTGGCCAATTGATATTTATTGGCCAGCGCTTAAGCCCGCGAACCCGTAGGGACCGAGGTATACGCTATGTACATCACCACGACGCAGCGTCGAGCACCCCACTACCTTTTCCGACTCTCAGGCGTTGCATCGGCGTTGTTAGTCGCATTCAGCACCCTCCAAGCCAGTGCAGTGCCGATGGACGATACGAGCCCACCATCGCCGACAGATCCCTCTGCCTATACCCAGCTTCCCGCTACCCCTCAGGCCGCGCTAGAGGCACTGGAAGCGTTGAAGCTACTGCCAGAAGGCAACCACGGCGCACTCGCCCTGCCCAATGGTGAATACGGCAACAGAAACACTCCGCGTGGCGAAAACGTCTTGCCGCCAGCGCTGCAGACCTCCTTCAACTACCCCACCAATGGCCTGGCCAGCCCGCTGTTTGGCGCGCAACCGTTCACCCAGCAGATGCTCTTGTATGAGGAATTCGGCCCGGAGAAACTCGACCCCACCGTTGAAGCCGGCACCCTTCCCTTCCCCATCCCCACCACCGGGCCAGCCCCCGAACAGGACCCCAACAGCGTCGCCCGTAGTGGCCCCGCGGGCGCCGCGTTGGAGACGTTCTTGCGCCAACCTGGGCTACTGCCGTTCCCCACCCAGAATTCCAACGTTCTCGACCGCAACCCCTGGAAGGCGCAGATCGAAGCCTTCCTCAATCGCCATCCAGTAGGTTCGCCAGCAGAAGGACGGCCACCTGGAAAAGGCTGGTCGCATCAACGCTGGAACGAGTTCTATCCCCAAGCTGCAATCAAGACCGCGCAAGCAGGCGCGCGGGTCAATCAGGGCTTGCGCGACAGCCGGCAAATGCACCACTACGCCCTGGGCGAATTCGGTCCGGGCGGGCTTTATCACAACACCGCAGGTGTCCCCGCCACTGAAGGGACGGCCAAAGGCATCGGCATCCGCTTCCACCCGAACATGCCGATCCAGAACCACAATTCGCTGTGGACGTTCGACGGCACACTGCCGCCAAAACTGCTGATGGCGCGCTACGGGCAACCGATATTGATGCGCCACTACAACGCCCTGCCGATCGACCCGGCGGCCAATGGCGGCTTTGGCCTGCATACCCTCAGCACCCACGAACACAATGGCCACAACCCGGCTGAAAGCGACGGCTACACCAATGCCTTCTTCTTTCCCGGCCAGTACTACGACTACCGCTGGCCAGTGCAACTGGCCGGCTACGACACCATCAACACCAACGCCCAAGACCCAAGGGCCGCGTTCCCGTGTGCACCCGGCGAGACCCTCTGGGTCAACGATGGCAATCCGGGCCGCAAAACCTGCGAGAACGGCAGCATCAAGGTCCGCGGTGACTGGCGCGAGACCATGAGCACCCACTGGTTCCACGATCACATGCTCGATTTCACCGCCCACAACGTCTACAAAGGCAATGCGGCGATGATGAACTACTACAGCGCCCTGGATCGCGGTAACGAGACCATCGAAGACGGCGTCAACCTGCGCCTGCCCAGCGGCACGGCATTGGCATGGGGTAATCGCGACTATGACGTTAACCTGACCATTGCCGACAAAGCCTGGGACCAGAGCGGCCAACTGTGGTTCAACCCTTTCAATATCGACGGCTTCATCGGCGACCAGATGATGGTCAACTGGCTGTATAAGCCCTACTTCGACGTGCGCGCCCGCAGCTATCGCCTGCGCATCCTCAATGGCTCGGTATCGCGCTACATGAAGATCGCCGTGGTCCGCGAAATCCAGGGCAGCAGCGGCGAGTTTCGCGGCCCGCAGGGCTCCGGGGTGTCGTACAACCGGGTGCCGTTCCACATGATTGCCAACGACGGCAACATCATGGAACACGCCGTACCGTTTGACGGCAGCATGGACCTCAATGGCAACGGCGACCTCAAGGACGACAACGGCATCCTGCCGACGCTGGCCATCGCCGAGCGTTACGACATCATCATCAACTTCGCCAAACACGGGATCAAACCCGGCGACAAGATCTTTTTTGTCAACCTTATGGAGCATGACACCGGCAAGGGCCCGAGCGAGGACCCCGTGTCATTGGCCGACGTGCTCTCGGAGAAGTATAAGGCGGTCGTCGACCAAACCAGCAAGGGTCCAAGGTGGCGTGATGGCGACCCGGTGATCGGCAAGTTTTTGCAGTTCAACGTTAAGGCTTACACCGGCCAGGACCAAAGCATGGACCCCGTGGCCTTTGAGCCCGCCAAGCCGGGCAAAGCCGCCGGCAAGAAAATGATCCCGCTGACCATCGATCGAAACGATCCGACCATGCAGGCCAAGCTCAAAAAGGCACGCCATCGCAGCTTCGAATTTGGTCGCTCCGACGGCACAGACACCGCGCCCTGGACGATCAAGACTGACGGCGGCTTTGGCTACTCCATGGACCCGCGGCGCATCACCGCCGCGCCGAAACTGGCCAACGGCCCCTCCGACGCGGGTTACGGCGGCGACGGCACCCTGGAAGTCTGGAAAATCAAAAATGGTGGCAACGGCTGGAGCCACCCGGTACACGTGCACTTCGAGGAAGGGGTGATTCTCAACCGCGACGGCAACGCGCCACCCGAGTGGGAAAAGTGGGCGCGTAAAGACCTCTACCGGGTTGGCCCGGAAGTGGACAGCTCCGGCGAAGTCGAGATGGCAATTCGCTTCCGCGAATTCGCCGGTACGTTCATGGAGCACTGTCACAACACCCAGCATGAAGACAGTTCCATGTTGCTGCGTTTTGACCTGGAGAACCCTGGCCAATTCGAGCTGATGCCTTCACCGATGCCGACCTGGGACGGTGTGGCGTACATCAGCTCCGCCGCCCTGCCCAACTTCCGTGATGAGGACAATGAAGGGCCGGGCGATGGTGACGATGAAGACAATCAATTGCCTGTTGCCAGGGACGACAGTGGCGCCACCAAAGCTGCTGTGCCCATCACCCTGAATATCCTGGCCAACGACAGCGACGCGGATGGCGACCTGCCGCTGACAGTCGTCAGCCTCGGGCAACCGGACTCTGGCCAGGGCAGTGTCAGCACTGACGGTACCCGCGTGACCTTCATCCCACCGGTGACGGTAAACGAAGCCTACAGCGCGCTCTTCGAATACAAGGTCAAAGATGCTCGCGGGGCGGTGTCGCAACTGCCGGCCAACGTCAGGATCGCCGTTAGCCCGGCGGTTGTTGAAGAGGATCAGAACCTCAAAGTGACCAGCGCCAGCGTCACGGTACGCAGCAACAGCCGCTATGCCTGGGACATTTCCGGAACCAGTTCACTGAAGATCGGTAACACCCTTGCAGTCAGTGCATCGACCACCAGCGGACTGTTGAACCTGGGCACCGCCACGGTGTTGTCCGGCGGCAACTGGCGGCTGTCTGCGAGCACCACAGGCGCAGGGCCAGCACCGAACCCGACGGTGACGATCAAGTCCGCCAACGGCAAAGCCGTCACTGCGCCCTTAACGGTGCGCTGAACCCGGATCAGGAGGCAAACGTCATGGCCGGCAACACCTGGAAGAGACTCAAGCGTTGGCTGCTGGTGCTGACGCTCGGCAGCGCGCAGTGCTCGCTTGCGGCCATCAGTGACAGCGACCCTGGGCAACAATGGGGGCGGGACTACTTTCCCAACACGCCGCTGATCAATCAGGACGGGCAGTCAGTACGTTTTTTTGACGACCTGATCAAGGACAAGGTGGTGGCGATCAACTTCATCTTCACCACCTGCACTGACTCCTGCCCCTTGGAAACCGCGCGCTTGCGCCAAGTGCAGAAACTGCTCGGTGAGCGCGTGGGCCAGGATGTGTTTTTCTACTCGATCAGTATCGACCCAGAAACCGATACCCCCGAAGCGCTCAAGCACTACAAAGAGGCCTTCAAGATTGGCCCCGGCTGGCAGTTTTTGACCGGCAACAAGGACGACATCACCGTGCTGCGGCAAAAGCTCGGCCTGTTCATGAAGGGTGTCGACGACGGGCAAACCAAGGACCATAACCTCAGCCTGATCATCGGCAATCAAAGCACCGGGCGCTGGATGAAGACATCGCCCATGGAGAACCCCTATGTGCTAGCCGATCGGCTCGGCAAAAGCCTGCACAACTGGAAGCTGGTCAGTGCCAACACCAACGACAGTGCCGCAGCGCCCAGTGTGCGTCCGCCCAGCGCGGGCGAGCAGATTTATCGCACGCGCTGCTCCTCTTGCCACACCCTCGGTGATACCGAGCACGCCGGAATGCGCAGCATCGGCCCCGATTTGCTCGGGGTCACCCGGCAACGTGACCCGGTCTGGCTCACGCGCTGGATCAAGGAACCCAATCTGATGCTGGAAGAGAAAGATCCGTTGGCCATGCAGCTGTACGAACAATACAACCGTCTGGCGATGCCGAATCTACGTTTGGGCGACCTGGAGATCTCGGCGTTGCTGACCTACCTGGAAGAAGAGACCGAACGCTTGCAGGCACGGCCAAGCCTTACAGCCAAGCACAACAACCGGTGACATCACCACTATTGAGGGGATTCGCGCATGGCTACCCGCCTCCTGGTATTTTCCGCGCTCTTCGCTTGCAGCACCCTGGGTATGGCTCAGGACTATCAGCTCGGCGAGCTGCTGATCAGTAACCCGTGGTCGCGTGAACTGCCGGTCGAGCTGCCCGGTGGTTCGGCCTACTTCACCGTTAGCAATCTGGGGAACCAGAGTGATCGCCTGATCGCCGTCAGCAGCTCTCGTGCACAACAGGCCAAACTGCATACCCAGGCCGCCACGGATGTCTTGATGAGCATGCAACATGTGGCGGTCATGGATATTCCGGCTCAGGCGCAGGTGACACTGCAACCAGGCGGCAACCATGTGATGTTGTCTGGAACCGATCAACCGCTCAAAGCTGGCGAGCAGTTCCCGCTGATGCTGGAATTCGAAAGGGCCGGCAAGGTTGAAGTGCTGGTCAACGTACAACCCGCCGAAGCACAAGACGGGCACGCTCACAGTCATTGACCAGGCATGCGCCATCACCTGTCGATCAGAAGAAATTGACCGGATAATCGACAATCAGCCGGTACTCATCGGCACTGCTGTTGCCGCGGGTGTTGCCTGGCGCGGTATAGCCGTCACCCTCGCGGTGGGTGGCCCAGCGCAGGGTCAGGGACAAATCCTTGGCCGCCCCTGCAGGCACCACATACTTGAGCGCAACATCGCGCTCCCAATGCTTGGCATCCTTACCGTCAGGATTGTAGATGTAGCCATAACCGATGCTGTTGGGGTCCACGCGGGTCAAGTCTGCTTCGCCGCGTGTGTAGGCGACGATCAGTTGCATTGACGGCGCATCAAGGACGCTCAAGTTGGTTTCGTACTGCAAACGCCAGGACTTCTCGCCAGGGCCGTTGAAATCCGCAAACTGCTGGGAGTTGCTCAGATAGAGAAAAATCCGATCGTCCTGGGTGAGGTAATCAAACGGGGTTCTGCCATCGACCTTCTGCAAGCCAAGAATCAGGGTCTGTCCGTATGCCGTCGCGGCTATTCCGCCACTGTAGGTATCGTTGTCAATTCGTCCCAACTGACTGCGGCCCTGGTCGGTTGTTCTGTACCAATGCAGGTAGGGTTTCAGGGTCAGTTGCTCCCCCACCTGGAAGCGCTCTGAAATGCCGAGGTAATACTGGTCCCAGATGTCTTCGAGCTGGCCGCCGTAAACGGTGAGCTGCAGCCCCTGAAGCGTGTTGTAACTGCCGCCGAGCCAGGCCACATGAGGACTTTCCCGGTCGGCTGTGCCCGCACCATAGGCGGTGACCAGGTGGCTGTGCCCACTCTGGTTACGCAAACGGGTGGACTCGACAAAACCCGCGTCTAGCCACAGGTCATTCAGACTGTGGTTCTTGAGCGTTACGCCACGGTACCCCTGGGGAAACAAGCGACTGGTGCCGCTGCCGACCAGAGGATTTTCCACCAACTGATCCCCCGCCTTGACCAAGGTATCGAGGTAGCGCAGCTTGAGTGCAGCACCGGCACTGGAAAACTCATCTTCAGGCGCGCCGGATGCATCCAATGGCAGCAAACCGGCGCCACCGCTCCCTCCTCCGCCATCGAGTTTCAGGCCCAGAAAGGCATGAGCATCAACACCCACCCCAATCGGGGTATCGGTAAAGCCGGAGCGAAATGACAACAGAAAGCCTTGGGCCCACTCGGTCGGATCACGCCGCACCAAGTCCGAATGGTTATCGCGCTGAAAGTAGTAGTTCCTGAGCACACCATCCAGGCGCGAGCCCTGCACCAGGCCTGGCGCTATTGCCAGCTCGACGGCTTGGCGGTCATTGACGCCGGTGAAGATGGTGTCCTTCTGGCCCATAGCATTGTCCGCCTCAGCCGGCAGGGCCCAGAGCAGGCTCCAACTCAGGGGCAGCAGCAGTAAACGACGATCAATAGCACCTGTAATCATCTGCAGTGCGCCCATGCTTGGCCAAGAAGTGGAAATGTAGCGTAGTTGACGCAGGCGGCTAGAACGGCAGCAGATAACGCAGCGTCAGTTGGTTGCCCTCGGAGCGATTTCTGGCACCTTGCTCGACATAGTAGTTAGCGAAAAAGCTCTGCGAGCCGTGGCGATACATCACACCGGGACCAAACCCCAGCACACGCTCTTTGGAATCTGATTGGCGCGTTCCATCAATGCGATCGGCAGAAACCTGCTGCAACTGATAACCGGCCAAGCCCACTCGCCAGGCCTCGGACACGGCATACGACACAGCGAAGTTACTGTGAAAAGCTTCCCCTGGCTGGATGCTGTTTGCTTGCAGGTGCGCGCCTGGGTCGTCATTGCGGCTGGACCAGGCGTAGTGCAGACGGCCACTGACTTCGAGTCGATCGGTCAGCTCCCAGGTAAAGGCGTAGTGCGGACTGACCACCCAGACATTGCTGCCAACATTGATACTGGCGTCACTGTCGTAATCGCCGGTTGGCGCGGTGATCACCAGGTTCAGGCGCTGCCAATAGGGCCGCCCAAACAGCGACACCGGCGCCCACTGCAGGAGCATGGGGCTGAAAATCAGATCGCCTTGACGTGTTCGCGAGCCATCAGGGCCGCCGTCGATATCCAGATCAAGATTAACGATCGGCAGTAACACTTCGGCACCATAGTAAGCGCCGAGGATTTTGTGCTGACTGATGTAGGCAAGGTGCGGCAGCACGGTGGTGCTTTGTACTTTTTGCCGACCTGGCACCGCGTTGCCGCGAGGGTCTGTTGCATCACTGGAGCGGTAATGCTGGATCGGCAGTTCGAACAATACCCCCGGCCCGACGACGCCATCCATAAAACTTGTGTTACCTAGCGGCAACGGCGGCAAGCTGACGGCATCCGCTTGCGCCTCGGTGTTAGCGAGTGTTGTGAGGGTCGAAAACAGTACTACAGGTAGTGCGCGAGGTTTCATCCGGGTCTCCATACAGCGCACATAGGCAGCGCGCAGGAAGCTTAGGATTGCGACGACAACCGCACAATACCTCTAAAATCGCCCACATTGTTCTATTTTATGAACACTAAGAAGAGGTGAACTGCCCAAACAGTGGCAACTGCCAATTGCACAGCGAACGCGGCAAACCTGATGAAAACCGCTGTGGTGCTTCGCGAGAGCAAGTGGACACAGGACTGGATCAGTCGCGCGCCGAGCAACGTATAGGCCAAAGGATCCGTGATCGCTGTTTGTCCCGTGATCAACGCCAACAGCAACAAACCACCGAAAATCGGCAGCCCTTCCACGCAGTTTGCGTGCGCCCGCGCCAAGCGTTGCATGAAGGGGGAAAGATTGCCGTTGTCCGGTCTGAACTCATTGGCGGGCACGCCTTTGAACATCACCAGATACCCTCGCAGCAGCTCCATCAGAATAAGCAGTGCCAACGCCCACGCGATGAATCCGACCAACGTAATTGCGCTTGGGTTTGCCATTGGAGTGCCCTCTTGAGCGTCATGCAATTAGCCGATCACTGCCGATCTCGCCAACGATCCGAATCGTAGACAAAAGAATCACCCAGGATGCTGTCATAGCGGACCAGCAGGCGTAATCGCGCCTTGGCTACGGCCATGATGGCTGCCGGCTCATGGTTTTCGAGCAGCACGGTAGAGGTAATGAATTTCTTACCCGGCGGAATGAATTCACCGACGATAAACAGCTCAGCGTGCTGCTCATAAGGGATATCCCCGAGCAACAGTCTGCTGGCTTCCTCCAACAAATCCGGCCCCTCGCCCAGCATTTGCTCGCCATCCACCCAGAGGCTGACCTCGCGAATGATCGCCGGCCCCAGGCCATTGTTCTCCAGGGTGTAACTATAGGTTTTGGCTTTCACATCGGTGCTGTTCCACGCCGATAGATGGGGCGTAGCCATGCGCCGATTGTGCAACTCGTGCATTTTTATTTGCCTGGCACTAAAGCGCACGGCAATGCAGGCGACGAACACCGAAGCAAACGCCGCCAAGGCCGTCAACAGCGTTGACACCTGAGACCACCAGCCTTCCTGGGCCGCTACGACGTACACCACATAATCCTGAAGAGGTTCCATGCGGTTTATCCCAGCGAATTTGCGGGGCGCCAATGCATCCCTCGTCGCTAGTCAGCAGCATAGCAATGCGCAAGTGGCAACGAAGGGTCTACGCTCAATACCTGTCCATTCACCTTTATGAGTGAGCGTCTGTGCCTGCAGCGACAGGCAAAATCCCTATCATGGATCGAGGTCCCCCCTATGCCGTTGTCCCGCTTCCCCTTGTCTACAGCCCTTGCCCTGTCTCTTACCTGTCTTACCACCCATGCCGCCGAACCCTCGGCCGACGTGCTACTCAAGCAAGCACAAGCCGAGCGCCCAGGGTATCTGGAGACCTTAAAGACCCTGGTTGCAGTTGATACCGGCACCGGCACCGAACAAGGCCTGAATGAAATCAGCGCGCTGCTGGTCAAGCGTCTGCAAGCGTTGGGCGCCACGGTTCAGACCAGCCCGGCAACACCCTCTGTGGGCGACAACATCGTCGGCACCTTCAAAGGCAGCGGTAGCAAGCATTTTTTGTTGATGGTGCATTACGACACCGTTTTCGGCCCCGGCACCGTCGCCAAGCGCCCGTTTCGCACCGAGGGCGAACGCGCCTACGGGCCCGGTGTTGCCGACGCCAAGGGCGGCGTAGCCATGATCCTGCATGCAGTCAAGCTGCTCCAGGAGCAACAGTTCAAAGGTTATGACACCCTTACCGTGCTGTTTAACCCGGACGAGGAAATGGGCTCAGCCGGCTCCAAAACCATCATCAGCGAACTGGCCCGCAAACATGACTACGTGTTCTCCTACGAGCCGCCGGACAAGGATGCCGTGACTGTCGCCACCAACGGCATCAACCGCTTGAACCTGGAGGTCAAGGGCCGTTCCTCCCACGCAGGTTCCGCCCCGGAACAAGGGCGCAACGCTCTGACGGAAGTGGCCCATCAGATCGTCCAGCTCAAAGACCTGGGTGACCCAAGCAAAGGCACCACGGTGAACTGGACGTTGGCCAAAGCTGGCGAGAAAGCCAACATCATCCCTGCCCTGGCCACGGCTGAAGCCGACATGCGCTACTCGGATCTGCGTGAAACCGAGCGGGTGCTGGCTGACGCCAAACGCATTGCTGAGAAAAAGCTGATTGCCGACACCGAAACCACTGTCACGCTGCAGAAAGGTCGGCCACCGTTGGCTAAAAATGAGGGTTCAGAACAACTGGCGAAAACAGCGCAGCAGCTGTATAGCGAGATCGGCATGAAGATTGAGCCGATTGCCATGCGTTTTGGTACCGACGCCGGTTACGCCTATGTACCGGGCAGCGCCAAGCCGGCAGTGTTGGAAACGATGGGCGTGGTGGGTGCGGGGCTGCATGCTGATGACGAGTACATTGAGCTGGGTAGCGTTGCGCCGCGCTTGTATTTGACGGTGGCGATGATTATGGCGTTGTCGAAGTAATAGTTACCCGCCGCATGATCGCGCAAGGATGGGGCATGGTCCTTGCGCAACGGGGTATCAGTGGAGACGACGCTAGGCGCCCGCTATTGGCTTCTTTGCAATAAAGTCAAAACGGTGCCAATGCTTGAAACCGTGCATGCACGGACCGTCCTCTTCATACACCTGGAACAGATGCAGATCCAAATCCTGGAACAACGCACGGGCTTGCGCTTGGGAATGGAAATTCATGAATATTCTGTCAGCCCAATCATCTCTGTCACCGAACAGGTTCCCGGCAAAAACGCCGCCCGGCTCCAGCGCCGAGAGAATGTTCGACCAGACGTCTGTGAAATGCTCGGGATGACAGAAAGGTAAAGCCATACCGGCAAAAATCAGCGATGACGAAGGCAAGGGATACAGATATTCAAACGCCTGCGTCACTGCGTGCAATTGACCTGCTGGGAACTCTCGACCAATTGCCTTTACCAGATTGATTGCATTCTCCTCGCGATCAATCGCGAGCACGTTCCATCCCGACTCAAGCAAAAACCTTGCGTCATTGCCACCACCGCAGCCGAGGTCCACTGCTTGCCGAAGTGGCGTATCCGTTTCAACAAGGTGTAAGGCAGATTGGAGCAGCGCTGAGGCTGGGCGGCCTTCATGATGGTCATAGTAGCTTTTCCAATTGGACGACCTGCCTGCGTTGTTGAATTCCGTTTCGCGGCTCATGACCGATTTATCAGATTTTATAAGGAATTGAATATTACCGCATGCGGTACTCGGTAGGAGAGGGATTGCCGATAATGCATGCATTGCGCAGCTGCACCAAAAAGCCCAGCGCGGGGCTGGGCTTTGGCGACGGCTAGGTGTTTGAACACATTAACGCAGCGTCAAGCAGCCGTCCCTTGTCATACCAGGCATCTCGTTGATAGGCAGAAAATTGATGCTGACTCCCTGCAGCGGAGACTTCAATCAGGCCTGTGGCTGTAGTGGGGTCTGTGCTATCAACAAAGAGTTTTAGCCCGTTATCTTCCTTTACCGTGTAAGTTTTTGAACTTCCTGGAAGCTCACTTTGCACACATGCAACATAATCCCTCGAACTCTTCGCGGTAGTACCAGCGGTGTAATCATCTCCCATACGGATATCTTGATTTTGTGCACATCCAGCCAGAAAAAGGCTGACAACAAACGCCAGGATCACTTCGTTGGACGTTGAACTCTTCATACGACATCCTCCGACTACCCCCGTTAAAAGCATTGGATTGCCTGGGATAAGACCGGCCATTTTTTGTAATAGCGTCCTACCGAGATCAAGAAACTCCACGTCCGTGAATTTTAGCTTTTGGCGTAGTCCGAAGGCATTCTCGTTCGCTATATTGATTACGCTTAATGGGCATTAAGCGGTCGGATAGCCTGCCCCTAATTGGAAGAAACGCCCCTCCTGTTCACCCATTCCTGCCAAACGTGTTCAATTTCGTAACAAAAACCACGCCGCTCCATACCTGCAAAATCCCTCGGCTATCCCGGATACTTTTCACAGAGCTGATACTATGAAGCACAGTTATGTGAAGTTTTGATGGCTAGAAGGACTTTTGTGAACGTCATCCGTCGCCTGTTACGGCACCCCATTTCGCGCCTTATCGCCCTGACCGGGCTGGTGCTGTTCATCCCTGTGTGCCTGCGCGTAGCGCTGGGGTGGTCGAACCCGCTCGGCTTTCTCTCCGACCTTGGGATTGCAAGCCTGCTGATCGTGCTCTTGCATAAACGTCCCTGGTGGCAATCACTGCCTGTTTTGCTGGCATGGGGCCTGATGACGCTGGCTACCGTCGAACTGGTCAGCGCAGTGGGCAGACTGCCAACGATTGCCGACCTGCACTACTTGGTTGACCCTCAGTTTCTGGAAAACTCCACTGGTGGCGGGTTCGCACAACCCTGGCTTGCCGTCACCTTGCTGCTCGGGCTGGTGATTTGGCTGGTAAGCCAGTGGATGGGACGGTCCACACCTGCACCTGGCTTGCCGCGAAGCGCATGGGCAGCGCCGCTGCTGCTCTTGATAACCCATTGGGGCATTCAACACCTGCAGCCTTCTGAGGCAGACCAGTGGGACGTATACAACCTACCCCATCAACTGCTGGCCGCGAGCGTTGGCGATGTGCAAATGCGCACAGAAGAATGGCTCGAGGGTGACACGGAAGAAGCCCCACCCGACATGGCTGGGCTCACCCAACTGGATCTTGATGGCCAGAAACTACTGGCGACACCGGGAAGCGCACGCAACGTGTTGATCATTGCCCTCGAAGGTATCCCAGGTGCCTATGTGGGGGTCAACCGCCAGGCTTTGCACAGCAGCTATCAAGAAAACCTCATGCCCAACCTCAGCCGCTGGGCTGAACGCGGCATGAACACGCCAGACTATGTACTGCATAGCCACCAAACCATTCGTGGCCTGTATGCCATGCTCTGCGGCGATTACGACAAGCTCGACAACGGCACGCCCAAAGGCGTCGAGATGCTGACCCAAAACGAACGCAACCAGGCCTGCCTGCCTGCCCAGTTACGCAAAAACGGGTTCTCGACACACTACCTGCAGGGTGCTGGTCTGCGCTTTATGGCCAAAGACAAAATCATGCCGCACATCGGCTTCGATACCACCCTCGGGCTGGAATGGTTCACCAATAAAAACTATCTGGAGTTCCCTTGGGGCAAAGATGACAAAGCGTTTTTTGAAGGCGCTTTGGACTACGTCGGCCAGTTGAAAAAACAGAAGCAGCCCTGGATGCTGACCCTACTCACCGTTGGTACTCACCAACCTTACTCGGCCCCGGACGATTACCTGCAACGCTATGAAACCCCCAAGCAGGCGGCCGTTGCTTATCTGGATGATGCTCTTGGTGAATTTCTCAACGGACTGGAACGTAATGGCACCTTGAAAGACACCTTGGTGGTCATCACCTCGGATGAGTCCCACGGCATTGATGGCGTGCGCTTGGCCTCCTCCTGGGGCTTCAACCTGACGCTTTCCCCCGAACAAAGTCAGTTACCCCATGTGAAGTCCGGCGTTTACGGGCATGTCGACTTGAGCACTTCGATACTCGACTATTTCGGCTTGCCTGTCCCCTCCGCGTTGAGCGGTCGCTCGCTATTTCGCGACTATCAAACAGGCCGCGAAATCATGTCGTACACCAACGGCAAGCTTCGTTATCACAATGGCCGTGGCACCTTGACGGAGTGTGACTTCCAACAGCGCTGCCGGAATTACGCGAGCGAGGGGTTCATCTCCGAACAGGTCACCTTGACGGAGCGGTACCGTGGCAAACGTGCTCGACAGACCTTGGCAAAAGCTACAGCGCTGAATCATTCGTTGCTTCGCACGCCACTGAATCAGCATTACCAGTTCGGCAGCCCGGCGATCATCCCGCTGCAAGCGCAGATCAAGGATGACTGGGCCGACAACCTTATCGGTGCCCAGTACCTGGAAATGCCCAAAGGCTCCCATACTCGGGTGCGCATGACCGTACGCTCAGTAGATCCACAACAGAAAGCCTACATCCTGCTCAAGGCCAAGGAGCTGGAGCAGGATGTACCGTTGGGCCTGCCGGAAGAAATGGTAGTGACAGCTGATCAGCCGCTGCAGATGGATTTCAGTTTTGATAACCCAGAGCCGCGCAAGGCCTTCTCTTTCCACCTACTGGGCTATGGGCTCGGCGCTGTTGAGGTCAGTGATTTCAGTGTGATCACTGAGGAAGCAGGGCAATCAGAAAGCGTGGGCGAATTGCCCGAAGGTAGTAGTTGATTTTCCAGGATCGAACGAATCTAGATCGAAAAAACCTTAACAATCATAGCCTTGAAACCACCTCTTAGGGATTGAGCGCTCGGACAGTTGTCTCGTTTTGTCCGAGCGAAACATTAATAGCAATACTTCTTATTTACATATCACTGGCAAGTATTTAAGCTTTCCTGCGCGACTAGCCCGGTCGTATTACAGAGCAGCCGATCGTGCCGATTGCCCACGCCTTCCCGCCAATCCTCGGAGCCCGTCGTTGAACTGGCAGGACATCGACCTGCGCTGGGCGTACAGTGACCTGCTACTCAGCCTCAGTCGCCAGACCCGTTGCGTGCAGCTGGCCTATGACGTGCTGCATGACGCCCTATTGCGTTTCGCACTGGCCCGGCCCTCCCAGCCGTTGACCCAGCCCAACGCCTACCTCAGGCAGGTCGCACAGTCGGTGTTGATTGACCATTTCCGCCGTAACGCCCGCCTGCAGCCACTGCCTGAGTACCATGAAGAAGCCGGCGATACGCATTTCGCCCCGTCCGCCGAGCATTTACTGGACATCCAGCAACGGCTGATCGCCCTACAACGCATTCTCGACTGCCTACCCCCGCGCTGCCGCGAAGTATTCTGGATGGCGCGCATCGAGGGCTGCACGCAAAACGAGATCGCCCAGCAGTTGGGGATCAGTCTGAACATGGTCGAACGCCACATGGCCCGTGCCCTGGTCGACCTGCGCAACGCACGCGAATTGCTCCGTTCATGAGTACACCCCGCGAACAGGCAGCATTGTGGTTTGCGCGCCTGTATAACGCCGCCGCCGACCATCCTGAACGCGCGCAGTTCGAGGCTTGGCTGGCCGCCGACCCACGCCACGCGGCCGAATACCATGAGTTCGCTGAACTGTGGGGCGACTTCGCCTGCACTCAACGCACCGAAGCGCTGGCCCAGTCCATGGAGCAGAACCGTCAGCGGCAACGTCGTCGGCTGCTACAGGGCAGCGTGCTGGCGGTGTTGCTCGCGTTAGGTAGCGTGCTCGGCTGGCACGCCCACCGCTACGGCGCACTGGAACTCGATCTACAAACCGACATCGGCAAACGGCAGGTGCAACAGTTGCGTGACGGCACCGAACTGATGCTCGATGCTGATACCCACCTGCACGTGCACTATGCCCCCCACTTGCGCCAGGTTGAACTGCTGCGCGGCGAGGCCATCTTTTCCGTTGCGCGACAGCCCGAACGCCCCTTCGTCATCGACAGTGGTTTGGCACGGATTCGCGTGCTCGGCACCCGCTTCGTGATCAACCGTCTGCCAGATCGACTGCGGATCAGCGTCGATCATGGCGTGGTGCAGGTCGACAGCCTTGCCAAACCCGGCGAAAGCCAGGTATTGGAGGCCGGCCAGGTCGCCGAGGTGAGCGCCGACGGGCGCGTGCAACGCCTGCCCCGCGCCGCCAGCGACGCCTTCACCTTTGAGAACGACCGCTTGGTATTCGAGCAAGCCGACCTCGCAGAAGTCGCCGCCAGCCTGTCACGTTACCGTCAGACCCCTGTTCGGGCCGCCCCTGGCAAAGGTCCTCGAATCAGCGCAGTGGTGCAGCTCAGCGACGTCGAAGGCTTCCTCCAGTCGCTTCCGCGGGTCGTGCCTGTGCGTCTGCATAACGAAGCGGGCACTACCCTCCTGCAGCCCCGCTAGGCCCAAGCATCCAGCAACGGCATTACCGCTCGTCGGCATCGCAAATAATTCGCAATCACAACATCAGGGTAAGCCTCCCTCCGCGCGTTATTGCTACAGCTATCAAACACAAGAAGGATTATCTGCATGCCGATGCAATCGACCCTGCGTGCCCTCTCGGCCGCGGTGGCCATGACGCTGGCCACACACGCCCTGGCCGCGCCCATCGATCTCGACCTGCCAGCACAGCCGCTGGCGACCTCACTGCGTCAGCTCGGCGAAGTGGCTGGCCTGACCATCGCCGTCGACAGTAGCCTCGTCCAAGGCCGCCAGGCCCCGGCCGTCAGCGGCCAGCTGGACGTGTACAACGCACTCACACTGCTGCTCGCCGGCAGTGGGCTGAGCTATCAGCAGAGCGGCAACACCCTGATCGTCAGTCAGCCCAGCGGGAATGCCCTGGAGCTCGGCGCCACCAGCATCAACGGCTCCGCCCTCGGCGCCACCACCGAGGGCACCGGCTCCTACACCAGCGGCTCGACCGCCACCGCGACCAAACTACCGCTGTCGATCCGCGAAACACCCCAGGCGGTCAGCGTGATGACCCGCCAGCGCATGGAAGACCAGAACCTTACTCAGTTGCTCGACGTGATCAAGCAATCACCCGGTTTGAGCGTCAACCAGGGTGGCAACGCCGGTTCGGATTCCAGCCAGATTTACTCGCGCGGGTTTGAGGTGGAGAACTATCAGGTCGATGGCCTGCAGCGCCTGGATAGCAATTACAAATCCGTGGCTCAGAGCAACGACATGATTCTCTACGACCGCGTCGAGATCATCCGCGGTGCCACCGGCCTGACCAATGGCGTGGGCACCCCCGGGGCCACGGTGAACTTGATCCGCAAGCGCCCGACCGCCGACTTCCAAAGCAGCGTCTCGGCCGCTACCGGCTCGTGGGACTACCAGCGTAGCGAGTTCGATGCCAGCGGCCCGTTGAACGACAGCGGCACCCTGCGTGGTCGGGTGGTCGGTGCCTATCAAGACAATGAGTCGTACATCGATCGTTTCAACGAACGCAAGAAGGTGTTCTACGGCATCCTTGAGGCCGACCTGACACCCGACACGTTGCTGACTTTCGGCATGGACTCGCAGTCCCACGAGGCCGACGACCATGCCCGCAGCGGTCGGCCTCTGTTCAACAGCGACGGTTCACGGGCCAAATGGTCTCGCTCGGATTCGGCGGCCGCCAGTTGGGCCTACTCCGACCGCCACTTCACCACCGCGTTCGCGACCCTTGAGCACAACCTCACCGAACGCTGGAAAACCAAGCTGACCCTGAACCGGGACCGCTACGAATATGACGAGGTGCTCGGCTACGCCGCCGGTGGCAACCCCGATCCGGCAACCGGGGCCGGTGTCAATCTGTGGGCGGGGCGCTGGGCTGCCAAGCCTGTGCAAACGAGCATTGACCTGAACATCGCGGGGAGCTTCGACCTGTGGGGCCTCGAACACGATGCCGTGCTGGGCTATACCCGCCAGCACACGGAGTACCGCACCGACGGCTATCCGCTGTGGTGGTTCGATGGCTGGAGCAACGCCATTCCGAACATCTACACCTGGAACGGCGACACCCCGGGCAAACCACCGTTGCCAGCTACCAGCCGCATCGACTATCAGGAAGATCAGTCTGCGACCTATGGCAGCACGCGCCTGCGCCTGAGCAACGATCTGTCGCTCATCCTAGGCGCCCGCGTCAACGACTGGAAGAACACCGTCAAGACCGACTACTACGACCAGACGCCAGACACCGACGAGCGCCGCCAGGAAACCGGTGTGGTCACGCCATTTGCCGGCGTGGTCTATGACCTCGACCAGCACTGGTCGGTGTATGCCAGCTATACCAGCATCTTCAAACCGCAGAGCAACAAGGACATCAGCGGCAAATACATCGACCCGCTTGAAGGTGACGGTTACGAGGTAGGCAGCAAGGCCGCTTTCTTCGATGACCGGCTGAACCTAGGCTTGGCACTGTACGAAATCAAGCAGGACAACCTGGCAGTCCTCATCCAGCCGAATGTTCCGGTCCCCGGCGGTGGCTTCGCCTACCGCGCCGAGTCCGGCACCAAGACCCGCGGATTCGAACTGGAAGTCAGCGGGGAACTGGCCCCAGACTGGCAGGCCAGCGCCAGCTTCAGTCGGAACATTGTGCAGAACGCCGATGGCAATAAGCTCAACACCAACGTTCCGCAGAACACCTTCAAGCTGTTCAGCACCTATACCCTGCGCAGCATCGGCAACGGCCTGACCCTAGGCGGCGGAGTGAACTGGCAGAGCCAGATCTACAGTAACAACCAGGGCCCGAACCGCGTGCGCTTCACTCAGGACGACTACGCGGTGGTCGATCTGATGGCACGCTATCCGATCACCCGCCAGTTGAGCGCCACCCTCAACGTCAACAACCTGTTCGACGAGGAGTATTACACCAGCACGGCCGGGAGCAGCTACTACGGCACCCCGCGCAACACTACGCTCGGCCTGAAGTACGACTTCTAGGTCGTCGCGCAGTGGCTGGAGCGCTGTTCCACCCTTGATGATTCACAGCGTCGTCGCGCAATCGCAAAGGCTCATCTGCGGCGACGCTGGGAAGCTCCAGCGCCGACTTTGTTTTTACACAATCTCTCAGTTGAACAGCGCTGCTAGACCGTCGAGGTAGCGCCTTTGGGCAACAACCGACATAGCTGACCATGCTAATCCTAGCCCCTGCTCCCTGCGCGTTTGGCTGCGCTGTTGAGGCAATCACCAACATAGGGCAATCTTCCAAACACTCATGGATCAGAAAAGGAGTTCCCGGATGCCATTTCCACCTCACGAGCGGACTGCACTGCTTGCGCTCAAAGGCGTAGGCCCAACCGTCATTACCCGGCTTGAGCAGATGGGAATCGAATCGCTGGCTGAGCTCGGTAAATCGGATGTCAGCGACATCTTGGCACAAGCATCAGCGGCGTTAGGCTCGACCTGCTGGAAGAACAGCCCTCAGGCTCGAGCCGCCATCACTGCAGCCGTCGACCTTGCGAAGATTTCAACTGCAACAGACCCTGCCCGGTAGGCTCGTTCACGTGCACAACTGAAAGGCCGACGCTCTTAGCGCTGGCCCTCATGCACCGTGACCCTCACGCCTGTAGCCACAATCTCGTACTCCGTCTCGGAAATCTTTTTCACGTCACCTCCAAATTGCATTTCGAAATGCTTCAGGCCCTCATGTCGCACCATGCCATGTGGCGAGCGCTCAACGGTCTCGTCCTGATAAATGTTAATCACGTACTCCAAGTTGTCCGTGCCAACCCCAACTATTTTTCCAACATATTTATCTGCCATGTCCGAACTCCTGGGTGAAGTCTCAAAGTAGCGGTTACCGACAGATCAATCCACTGCATTGAAACGTTCAGCTCACCCTGAGGTGGTCTGTGCATTCTCGGGCCCGGGCATTGAACGAACGGCAGCCAATAAAAACCCGGCTCAACGGCCGGGCCTTCACATCCAATTGGAGCGCAGTAGCAATCAATGCCATTGCTCACTCAAAAGAGCAGGATCATGGTGCAGTGGGCTAACGGTTACGCCGCTTGGGGGATGGTGCTCTGTCGTAACTGTATCTCTCTGCGTTTGAGGCGGCGAGGAAAGTAATACGGTTACTTTCCAGAGCCTTTTCATTCACGTCAGGCGTGTAGCCGAGGTTGTCGTCCTGCTCTTCTGATTGATGCAGTGATTGATGGCCTTTAGCACCTGATGAGAGCGCCTTCTCATCCTGTTTTTCAGTGCCTTGAGGAAGATTTCCATTTCCATTTTTTTTGCTGGTCATACATACCTCTCAATTGCCCAGAGTTTCTGAGCTGCTTGGAGTATGCGCGTCATACCTTTTAATAAGGCTTATACCGGACCACCGGTGCAATTACTTTTCTCAAACAAAAAATTCAGAACAATGACTGGGTTCATTCGCTTTTCGCCTAAAACGAAACTATTACGATGGACAGATCATGCCACCCGCCGCACGGCGCAATGGGCCCCCATCCGAGCCAGAAGCAGGCTGATAAACGATCGAGGCCGCCGCTCATCATCAGCCACTTTACAGCCTCTACAAGACGACAAATAAGGCAAAATGCCATCACCTGATGTAGGATTCTCCGCCGCTCGTCCCTGGCAGGGATCTGGATGAAAACAGCAAAGGAATTTGGGATGTACACCGTTCGACGTCTGACCGCAGCCATACTGATTGCGCTCACCACTGGATGTGCAAATGGGCTCAACTCGGCCCAAGAAGCGGAACTCGCCAGCTATCGCGCGAGGAATCTTTCGGCAGAAGAAAAGAGCCCTGGGCTTGCAGCAGGCCTGGGCTTTTTACCTGGAGGAGGTTCTTTCTATGGGCGCGCCTATGGCTACGGTGCAGTGAATCTCCTGCTCTGGCCAATCTCTATCTTTTGGGACCCGGTAAGCGGGTATAGCGCAGCAGAAAGCTTGAACTATCAAGCCAGCAAAGCGCATGTCAGCCGCCTCAAAAGACGCGAGCTCGATACACTTGATGATAGGCTGGCCATGGATGAAATCGACATCAAGCTGTACACGCTTGAAAAGCGCAAGGTTGAAGATAAGTACTCATACCATTAAGCGTTGATACTTTGCTTCGCTTGAATGAGCCCGCCGTTGAGCGGGCTTTTTTGTGGTCGACCAGAACGGTGCAGCTTCTTTTTCCCCTCGATACCTAGAGCCGCATGACATCGACTGCGACAGCAAGAACACGTATTACTTCAAGGTCCGCCGGGCCTGACTTTCTGGCGGCATCTCATCGCCCGCTTCGCTGACGAACTTGCGAGCGCCAGATCCTACGCTGTATCCAGCGGCAGATGATGTACTGCAGAGCGATCCAGCAAAGCAAAAATCCGAGTCTGCTATCCGGGTTATTTCCAGGGAGTTCATAGGCAAGAACAGCGCCCAGGAACATCAGACTCACCTGGAACAATGCACTGATCATCAGATCGACGAAACGATTAAGCCTGCACCAATGGTCGGGGATGAGATCCAGCGGCAGAGCGGCCATGGAAAGAATACCTAAAGGTATCGAGAACGCGATCAGTAAGGGCTTTGGGTACAGCACGAGACCGACAATCCATAACGTGAGCACACCGAGTCCGAAAATGCGAACATGCGTCAGTGTAATTCGCGCACGAAACTGCTCTAGTTTGCTTCGCAAGGCCATTACCACGCTCCCTGTTTGGTAAGCGGCGAAGCATATCACCCAGCTCAACGAATCACGCGGCTCCGGTGAGGACGCCAGGATGCTTCTCGGGCACGCCAAAGGTGACATCACGGAGCTTGTTTACCGGCGGATCGGAGCGGCAGGCAAGCCGGCCCCATAACGATAGTTTTAGGACGCGTCCGAAAATCTATCGCCTTTGAGTTGTTCCCAGCCGTGTTCCCAAGGCCCTCTTTTTCGGCCTCCAGAAACGCAAAAAACCCTGACTAACCAGGGCTTTGAAGATGGCGGAAGCGTAGAAATTCTAACTCTAGGATAGTTGCCCATCGACGGTTTTCAAGTCCACATAATATCCCCTTAAAAACAATAACATAGACAAATTTTTATTCCGCAAATCGCCTAAACTGTAGGAGCTGAAACCCTTACGGTGCAAGGGTCGAGTTTTCAGTTGCGGAACTGAATTTCGAGCCAATCATCGCAGCATGATCTCAGTGAAGAATCGGGGCCGAACCGCCAAGAGCGCGTTGCTGATATGCCTGGACAGCTTCAAACAATGCCTCTACCTCCTCCGCAGCGAGCCCCCCTTCGCTGCGTCATAGCGTCGCTTGGCGTCGAGGGCCTGAGCCATCAACTCCTCTCCCTGCACCATTTGCTCAAGCAACGTTTTCGCGTCCATCATCGCCATCCTTGCCGCCTAGAAAATCGAATCATTTCCAGCATAGATCACTGCCGATAGGCTCGATGATGGATTGTACCTACTCTGGGTACGCCCTAGTGTTTACTGAGCCTTTCCACTGACTATCGCTTTCGTGTACCAATTTTGTACCATTCCCTGCTTGTAAATCCTCCAAGGTGCTTCCCCGGGAGGGATCTGCCAGCCGTTCGTCAGCGCGTTCATTGAAATGCTGAGGGCTGGCCTCATCTACTCCATCCTTGGGCCCAAGTCGGTGCCCTTCGTGCCAGGAGGTTCGGGTGGACGAGGACGAGCTGTACGAGCAGGCCCTGGAGGCCGCACGCTCTGTAATGAAGCCGTGGGTTGAGCAGGAACTCCGGCCAATGGAGGAGTTTTCCAGCTGGGATCAAGACCAGGAAGCATGGCGGGATGACAGCGCGGTCATTGAGTTGAAGGCCGAGCTGATGGAGGAGTTCGGCGATCAATTTGATGAGGAACTTATCCAGCAAGTTGCGGACGAGTTGGAACGCGATTGCGAGTGGGGGCGCCCTGAGTTGGCAGACTAGTTACAACAAGGCCCGCATTGCGCGGGCCATTTTCATGCTCGGCTAGATACCGACCTTCGGGAACAGCGCCTTGGAATACACGTATTGATCCACCATCTCGGCATCGGTCAGCACCCGGTTCCATCGCGCTACCTGGTACAGCTCTGGATAAAGTCTGATGACGGATTGGACGAACTAGCCTCTATCCCATTAAAACAAAGGTTTACAGAGCAGCCATAATATCCCTGTACCAATTTTGTACCACCA
The DNA here is from genome assembly GCF_002845275.2 of Pseudomonas sp. S06B 330. NCBI lineage: Bacteria > Pseudomonadati > Pseudomonadota > Gammaproteobacteria > Pseudomonadales > Pseudomonadaceae > Pseudomonas > Pseudomonas tussilaginis. The sequence goes on from NZ_CP088149.1 coordinate 3,774,718, forward strand.
CACCCTACAAAAGCGGACTACTGCGATGAAAAAAACCGCTTGCATCAGAGTCACCTAACGGCCAATTACTACCTGCCGTAAAGGACTGGTGCCTACCCAAAACGGGCCCTCAGGTGCTCAGATTTGAGCCGATTTTGTTGAAATCACGGAGCTATAGTGAGCGGCACGAAGGGCTATGAAAACGGCTCAAAACTGGCGATGATGCCGTCTCCAGCTAGACAGGGAACTTTGGGATGACGGACCGATTTCTTCTTTACATAGATATTCTGGGCTTTACCGATATGGTGCGCAAAGAACCAAGGAAGGTAGCGCGCATCTATTCGATTCTAGATAGCCTGAATGTACACAAACATAACAACTTCAAGACCATCGTTTTCTCAGACACGGTCTTGGTCTACAACATTGAGCCGGCCTCCAATGACGCCAAGAGGGAATATCTAGTCTGGTACCTCACCGAGTTCGCCGAGGACTTACACCACCGGCTTACCGGTCAGGATATCTACTTCCGCGCGGCCCTCGTGGCCGGCGATTTCTCCCACTACGATTTGAAGCACGTAGAGTGTTTCTATGGCACTGCCTTGATCTCAGCATATCTGGCTGAAAAGGATATTCCGTCGCTTGGCTTGTTCATGGACCGCGAGTGCGCAAAGTACAACCAATATTTCTGCTTGGCACCGTTCAATGCTGACTACTCCTTCGTCTATCTCAACCGCTCATTGGAGCAGCTGAATAAACATACCGGTGGTCACTTTCCTGTTGAGAACTATCAGCTGCCTATGGGAGATATTGCCCTTTACGTCACATGGCAGGTTCGTTTCCTCCAAGATATATACAATCAGATGCGCAACCATCAAGTGCCGCATGTCCGCACTAAGTTCTTGGCGGCTTGGGACTTCTACAAGCAGCGCTACCCCGAGATGCTGGGAGTACTGGAGGAAAACGATTTTTCCGCGCGCTCGTTGGGACGTGCATCTGACTGGGATGATTTGGACAATTACATGAAACGGGATATCAACTACTTCAAACGAATCGGCAGCGGCACGAAACTGTCTAAAGCCATCACCAGCCCTAACAGGTTCAATCTAAAATTTTCAAAAAGCTTCAAGGGTTAGTAGCCATGATGACTGGGGTTGTGGCCGATAGGCAAAGCGAAGGACAGATATTCGCCTAGTGGTGCTGACCGGCTGCATTGGGTCTGAAGCGGGCCATCCCACAGCACCCCCTTGCCTCATCTCCTCGTACCAGAATCGAGAATTTGCAGTGACCAAGCTACATGTGAAGAATTGAACATGCTTTCCTTAAGGCCCAATAATGGTCGAGACTTCAGCGCATATCGATAGCGCTCGTACCATTTTTGTACCTACCATCTCATCCTCGCACAGCAGCCAGTGCCTTCAGCAAGAAACAGACACCGCCCAAGAGCACTTTGCCATCCCCACAAAGCCGTGTTAGATGTATAGGCATGGCTGTCCCTTACATGGACTGCTTCGACATATAGCTGACTGAATCCCATGCGACCTGCTTGGTAAATTTGATCACCAATAGCATGGCACAGATAGGGTTCGAAATCCTTCTTACTTGGCCGGAGGACGCTTCGCTAGTATTTCAGAGATAACCTAAAGCTCTCCCACTTTCTTAGGAATTCCAAATGGACACCAACCCAAAAGAAATAAATGGATTCTTCAAGATCTATGATCAAGAAGTTTTTGGCACAATCCAGCTTGATGGTGAAGATACGTTAGTTACGTTAAAAAGCAAATCCACCATCCCCTCCCTCAACGAACTTAACTACTTAACTGGCATAGGCTTCGACCATAAAATCATTTCATGCTTAGATTGTATCGATGCAGGATTTCAAGAAAACTATCATCATGGAGGAACTGAGTTCACCGCTTCTACTTTCCCTCATTACGTATCTGTTGGGGACGCAAATCTCAGCACCACAGAAAACACTATAACCGAGATCTGCTTTACAACAAACGACCTCCCAACCTTATTCAATGACCGCAGCGCATTTGGACATTTATTTAGCAACAAAGACCAGTTAAATAAACTCTTAACCCAAAACCAAGAAACAATCAAAAAGCATTTTAGCCTTAATTACAAATTTGAGCCGCCAGAAATATCAGAGACCCCACACATTTTCTACTGGACGGGGAAATTAGACATTTTCAAATGCGACACTAACATTGCCTCTCTGAAGATAGCCCACAGCCCCAGCTTTTCTGTTGACGGTAAATCAGGAATAACTTGCGACAACAATATAATTGCATACTTAAATTTTGACAGCCCAATTAATTTTCAAAAAGCCATTGACAGCATTTCGACTTTCAATAGATTCTTTTCCATCGTCGCAGGACGCACTCAAAAAGCCAGCAATATAAAAATAAAGAAAAATGATGCATTACCAGAAAGCTACATAGACATATATTGCAGCTACAACCCCACAACTCCCACCTTCCCCCTTCAAAATGCCAACGACACCCCTCTAAACCCAATTCACAGACCAGATGAGTTTTCCGCTGTTCTACAAGAATGGATCATTAGGGAGCCAGAATGGCGTACTGGGCGAACTCAATATTTAAATGGTTTAAACAAAAGCCGCTCTTATGATACCGACAGGCTTGTTTCTGCGGCCAACGCCTTTGATATATTACCTTCAAAAGCCACCGTACCTGACATAGAAATATCTACGGAATATGAAATCGCGCGCAATGAATGCATTAAAATTCTAGAAGGTCTACCGATATCTGATGACAGAGCCGCGGCTATCGGAGTGATGAAGAGATGGGGAAGAGCCAATCTTCGAAGCAAGGTTCTCCATAGGGCAAAAATCGTAAAAAGCCATATAACAGAAATCATGGACGGAATCGATCGAGTATTAATCCTAGCAATAAAAACCCGAAACTACTTCGTCCACGGCAGCGATGATTTCAACTACAAAAAATATGAACAATTTTTACCTCTATTCACAGATGCCCTTGAGTTTGTTTTTTCTGCTTCAGACATGATTGAGTGCGGCTGGATGCCTGACGCGTGGATTAAAACTCGCCCCTCATACTCCCACAACTACTCCTACTTCATAAGATCATTTAAAGACGAAATAAACCAACTAAAACTTGTAGAGGGCGAGACTAAACACTGGCCCACTTAAACTGCCAAAAATTTTCTGAGGCACGCACCATATAGGTTGCTACGGAGTTGTTTAATTGGCGGCAACTCCCTCAAGGAGTCCAAATGAGAAGCATTGGCGCTAATTTAATCAAAACAGCCCTCCCAAAACAGCTGGAGGCCAGTTCATAATCACCAATTCACCCGTCACTTCAGCCTTACCTTGACGCTGATTGGTGTTGCTGTAACGAATGTCCAGAAGCTCGAAGTGGAAGCCGTCGAAAGCTCGACGGATGTCAGGATGGTCGTTGATGCTGACCATCACCTTACCTTTGCAGCGGCGCATGAACTCGGCAATACGTTCGTAATTCTCGAACGGAAAGTCGAACCCGTACCCAGCAGTCTACCAGTACGGTGGGACCATGGAGTGGAAGGTGTGCACTCGATCGTAACGCTCTGCGCACTCCAACCACGAGAGGTTCTCGACATAGGTCCCCGCGAGCCGCTGCCAGGCTGCCGAGAGGTTTTCCTCGATCCGCAGCAGGTTGATGGCCGGACCCGTGGTCGCGTTACCGAAAGTCTGCCCGGTTACCTTGCCACCGAACGCATGTTGCTGCAGGTAGAAGAACCGAGCGGCGCGCTGGATGTCAGTGAGGGTTTCCGGGCGGGTCATCTTCTGCCATTCGAAGATCTGGCGCGAGCTGAGCGCCCATTTGAACTGACGCACGAACTCTTCCAGGTGGTTCTGCACCACCCGATAGAGTGTAACCAGGTCGCCGTTTAGATCATTGAGCACCTCCACCGGCGCGGGCTACGGACGCATGAAGAACAGCGCAGCGCCACCGGCGAAGACTTCGACGTAGCATTCATGAGGGGGAAAAAGGGGGATAAGGCGGTCGACCAAGCGGCGCTTGCCACCCATCCAGGGAATAATTGGAGTCGTCATTTGATAGCAAGTCTTTACTGTATGGATAAACAGGTGTTAGGCTCGCCGTGCTTTGTGCACAAGGCAGGGGCCACGGCTGGACTTGCAGGAAGGGTCTTGCTGGTTCGGCGGGCCGGGGTGGATGTTAGCGCATCCCCTTGGCCCGCTCCTTTCATGTCTTAGATCATGGATTTCTCCGCATGGAAAACACAGTCAGAAAAAACTTGAATAAAACCAAGATCGAGTGCTACGAATTCCTGAGCAAGCTTAAAACAGAAATACCTCTTCCTATTCTGCAAGGCTCCCTGCCTGTTATCATATTTAGCAGAAAAGAAAGTGACGTTGATGCGATCTTGGGAGGTCTCCTTGCCGGTGACCAGCTGATAAAATATTCTTTCTACTTGCTAATTCCTTACGCAATAGTTTTATTAGTGAAGTGGGGAATCCGACTAAGCTTTGACTCTAGCCGGGAAAAATTCGAATATCTTCACTTACTAATCAGCGAGGTGGGGACTGGGTTTCTCACGATTTCTAGAACTGGTCTAGGAGCAACCATCGGGTGTTTATATCTCGTTCACACAACTCAAATTATTACTGCGAGCCCAAGAGAGATACTTGGAGCATACATAGGAGTCATTTCCCTCCTACATGTAAACTGCATGGTCGTTTTTTTAAAAGATCGTGCCATGAAAAGCATCAACCATAAGTCGCCTCCAAATCCTTATAGACTCGACAAGAATTTAAGGTAATGTTCCAAACTGCCGCCCTAGTATTTCAGATACATAATTCTGACAAGCTCTAAGAGCAATTATTCCTCGCTCTCCTTCATCAGTAATGGCGAAAATTCGTTGAGCATGCGTTCGGTCAAGGTCGGCGCGTAAGGCTGCATGTACCAAGCCTCCGGTGCCGGCGGCTTCTCGCACCTTACCGTCACAACCCTGGGCGGCAACGGATCCGGCGTCGATAATGACTGACAACCGCAAGTCAGCAGTAGCAAGCCTGTCACGCAGGCGAGCCTGATTTTGTTGAGCATCGCCCATCTCCTTCCAGTGTGTTTTTGCCTGCTCCTGCAGACGGTCTTCCAGGCCGCGGCGAGCATCCTGCTGTGCCGCCAATTGATCGAGCGCAGCTGCAGCCGCAGCCTCGCGCTCGCGGCCATGCGCTCGATCTTTCGCTGCCAGCTGCCGGTCGTAGTCCGTAGCCTGATCGGAAAGCTGCTTGCCGTAGTCATTCGTCTGCCACAACCATGCCCCACGCCCACCCAAAACCAGCCCGAGCAGCAGGGCGAGCGCCGCAAAGACGCCAACCCAAGGCATTCATTGCAGAACCTCTAGCGCCCGCTTGTAGATCGCCTTGCGATCCTCCAGACCGTTGGTACCACCATTGATACGCTTGGTGATAGTGAGGAAGTCGCCCTTATCGGCCAGGGTGTTCAGACCGGCGCGATGCCAGAACCAACCCGCCGACATTGAGGCATACACCGGCTGCTCCAGCAGTTCAGGGGTGGCAAGCAATCGGCTGTCGCCGAACAAAGCCTCACTGCAGGCCTCATAGTTGGCCCGCCCGGTCACTTGAATCAGCCCCCGACCGCGATACTTTTGCCCGTCGCCATCGGCCTCGGGGGTGTTGCCCAGGCGCTGGGCAAGTTTGCCGGTGTCGTACTTGGCCAGGTAGGCATCCCCACCCAGCTCGCGGACATAACGAAACTGGCCGGACTCATGTCCGATCTGGGCGATGAACGCAGCCATGCGCAGGCGGGTGATGATGGCGTACTTGCCCATGGTGGCATTGAGGCCAGGAACAAAAACGCCGGCGTTGCGGCCGGCGTGAGGAAGGATCTGCAGCAGCTGCTGCGCACTGATAGACATAGGACTTCTCCGAGTGCGGCTGTCAGGCCGGTTTTGATGGGTCAACCACTTGCAGTGGCTTGGTTTCTTTCGTTTTCTTGGACTTGGCTTTGGCCTTGCCCTTCTTGCCGCCGTTGCACTCGACCGTGGTGGTCCAACCGGACTGGGTAAAAACCTGCTCGACTGAATCCACCAGGTACTCGCCATCGAGGCCGCCCTTGAAGCCCTGGGCGCTGATCATGCGCTCGGCAAACAAGTCAGTACGCCCCGCCATCTCCAGGCGCACGCTGGCCGTGCTGCGGTTGAACGCGGCCAAGCGCGCCTTGGCGGCCTGCTGAGCGGCGGACTTGTTCGGGTAGATATGTCGGTCGGTATGCACCGGCGGCAGGCCATCAGGTGCATCCTCGTTGCCCAGATCAACCGTCTGCAGCGAACCGCTCTTCTTGTCCTGATGCCTGGCCTGCACAGCCTCTGACTGGACTTGTCGCTCAACCGGAACTGGTAGCGGCTGACGTCCTGGCGAGTAATGGTGACCATGCCCAGGGCTTTGCCGCTCGCGCTCTGCCCGCCCTGACGCGGCAGCACCAGCAACTTGCCGTCGCCGACCTTGGCCGTGCAGTCGTACTGCTTGGCCAGGCGCGTGATGAAGTTGAAATCGGACTCGTTGAGTTGGTCGATGCGGGGCACCTTGGTGGCCACCGGGCATACCGGTTGCCAACCATTGCGGGCTGCGAGGTCACCAACGATCTGCTGCAGGGGGACGCCCTCCCAACTGCCGCTGCGCGTGGTCTTGCCACTGCCACGCATGTCGCTGGCCTTGCCGCGAATCACCAGCGTGTCAGGTGGGCCAGACAACTCGACCTCATCGACGGTGTATCGACCCAACCGGGCAAGGGCCTTGCCGGAGTAGCCAAGTAGAACCTCGATATGAGCGCCGCGACTGGGTAGTGCTACGGCCTGGTCACGGTCATCAATGCGCAACTCGAACTCATCCGACTCCATGCCCGGCTTATCCGATGTACGCAGCATCAACAGACGGTCATTGATCAGTGCGGTGATGTCCTTGCCATCAGCGACAAGGCGAAAAACAGGTCTCATGGTGCCTGCTCCAGAAATGCAAAACCCCGCACGGGGCGGGGCTTTGTGGTTGGGTGTAGTGCGGGATCAATCCCACAATTGAAACAGCGCCTCGGTCGGTGCTGGCAGATCCGGTAGCACGATCAATACGCCCGCCCGGTAGGGCTGCGACTCATCGGCTAGCCCCTGATTGGCACCCAGAACCGCCTCGACCGTACCGTTGAGGTGGCCGTAATAATGCTGACAGAGGATGTCGAGCAGATCCCCGTCAGACGTTCTGCAGGTCGTTGCCATAGCTCACAAACTCCAAACTAAAGCCTTGCTTGCGCGGGATACCACCGGCCAACAGGCTGCTTTGTTCCTCGTCCAGGCTCAGCAGGCACCAGTTACCCAGCACCTCGCCATAGCCGGTGGTAAGGCTCAGTGGCTGCAGGCGACGGCCCATGCTGCGCAGGGTGTCCAGTTGCTTGAGGCCACCCTTGTGCCCTGGGAAGATCGCTCCCTTGAGGCTCAGCTTGTCCTCACCCTGGCCGATGGCCTGCTGGGCAATGCTCCGACTTAGCCGCTCCTGCCCTGCCCATCTGAACGCGGTCTGCCTACGCAGCTCATCGAACGCCGCCGTGTCGAGGTTGAAGTAATAGGGCTGGGCGTTCGGTTCCAGCGGCTGCACGATCAGCAGATGCGGGAACGGTTTCACTGCCTCGGCCGCAGGGGTCAGCTCTGGTGCAAAGTCGCCCGTTGGCATGATGTTGCCCAGGGATGGGCTGATCTTACCAGCGATACGGTTGATCGCAGCGCCCGCCTTACCAGCCTGTTCCTTCAGCGACCCCAGGCGCTCCTGCACCTGACTGGCAGCACTCACCGCCTGGTTGTACTTGGCTGCGGCCTCGCCAACCATGGATTGCGCGGCGTTGACCGCACGCATAGTCCGCTGCAGCTTCTCGCCGACCATCGGCCCCACGAAGGGCAAACTCTCCAGCTCAGAGGCGGCGCCGGTCATGTCGCCAATGGCGCCATTGAGCGGCCCCAGCATGCCGTCGAGACTGGTTCGCCCAGCCTCCCCTGCTTTCACGATGTACTTGAGCCCCGATTGCAACTGCTCCATGTAGGCCATGGCACCTCCTTAAACGTGTGGCGCATCAAACAACTGGATTGAGGACTGACGGGCAAGCGCCTCCCGCATGAAAGCCTCAAACGGCTGCTGGAGAAGCGGGGTCAACTCGCGGACCAGTTGCGCGGGATCTTTCACATCCCCTTGCACCGTGATGGGTATGTTCGGTGCAAAGGTGAAAGTCTGGTCAACCTTCGGAGGCACAGGCTTGCTCGCCTCAACCACCTTGGCGGCAGCTGGCAACGACACCGGCGGCGGCTTGGCAGAATCGACCAAGGAACGCACCACATCGCCCATACCGTTGGCCTGGTTCGAGGTGTCACCCTGCCCCACTCTCAGCGCCTCGGGCTTGCTGCGTTCAATGACCTTGGCCACTACTGGAGCAGCCACCCCAGCCTGCTGGGTAACTCCGTCCAGGGCGCGCATGGCCATACCTAAATCAGCCTGCGAAAGCTGCGTCGGCGCCTGAGCCCGCTCCACGGGTTTGTGAACCGTATCAAGCGATAGGGTCGGGGAAAAACCTTCTCCAAGGCCAGGCACCGCAATACCAAGTAGGCTCCGCTCGCCGATTGGCTTTCGCCGGGCAAACGCTGGCAGTTCATTCCACTGCTTTTCCACCTCCTCGTCGCTCATCGAGTCAACTGACGTCGGTGCTACCGAGGTCGGACGGGCCAAGGTCGATACCGGCACCGGCGCCGAGGGTGCAGGCACCGCCGCACCGACCACTACGGGGGAGACTGCCGGGGGTGCGTGGGCATTCTTCTCGGCGCTGGCCTCACTGCTTTCAGCGACTTGCTCGGGCTTGTCTTCCCCGCCAAACCACGACTTGCCGATGCACCGATTGATGCCATCACCCCTCAGATAATCGCTCAGTACCGAGATAAACGAACAGGAAAGGTGCGGGCGAACCGCGAAATCGCCCTGCTCTCCCATATCTACAACATGGCCCGAGAGTGGGGAATTACCGAAAAAGAGAACCCTGCGACCGGTGTGCGAAAAAACAAAGAACGGCCGCGCGATTTTTATGCCGGGCCAGAGATTTGGGATGCGGTCTATCGAGGGGCAGCATCTGAGTTGCGGGACGCTATGGACCTGGCATATCTGACAGGGCAACGCCCTGCCGATGTGCTCTCGATGCGAGCAACTGATTGCGTAGATGGCCACCTTCAGGTGGCCCAGGGTAAGACATCTAAAAAACTGAGGATACAATTAGAAACTAATAACCAGATGAAGGAGTTAGGACTGCTTTTAAGACGTTTATTGCAGCAACGTAAAGACCGCGGTGTCCGCAATCCCTACCTCATCACCACTGAAGATGGAAGGAATGTAACTGCATTGATGTTACGCCTCCGGTTCGATGGGGCCAGGAAATCAGCCGCTGAACAGGCACTCGGAAGCCAGGACAAACTGCTGGCCGAGCAAATCCGACTCTTTCAATTTAGAGATATCCGGCCTAAAGCAGCCAGCGAAATCCTGGACCTGGCGCACGCGAGTCGCCTGCTCGGGCATACCGACAAGAGAATCACTGAGACTGTCTATCGCCGGGTTGGCGAGGTGGTGAAGCCGACCCGATAGTTGAATCAGCTACCTGCACAAGAGCCGCTAGCGCATTGGACATCATTGAAGTCCACTCCCCAGCACATCGCATTCGATGGCATTGTCGTTGATATTAAAAGGATGGCATGATCGGCCTCAACGGACACCATTGGAGCTGATACGCTTTGCTCAGGCCAGACGACATCAATGACTCATTGACCCGCCTGAGATGCCTCTGGCCGCCGTTTGAGCCGTCTGGCCAAGACACAGGCCATAACATCCTGGCAAAGCCCCCGAGTGATGCAGCATCCCTTTGCTCGACAACCTTCTCTGTGGCCCCGAACCTCACCTCCCCCTTTCAACACTCCTTTTTCTTTTGGGGCATACATGTCATCTAGAAAGAATATTTCCATAAACAGTATCTTATTGGACACTGAGAATGCTCGCCATGGAGATAAAGAGTCACAGCGTGAAATATATGCTTGGATGTGTAGCGGTGAAATCGCCCCAAAGGTGATGCGATTAGCTACTGAAATAGCAAAAAAAGGTATAAGCCCGCTTGAAACTCCTGCAGTAGTACCTTCTCCTGATGGGGAACGTAAGCCTTGGATTGTCGTCGAGGGCAATCGACGAGTTGCCGCACTTAAATTTTTGAACGACCCAAAGCTATGCCCAGATCAAAAGTTACGCAAACAATATGAACGTTTGAAAGCAAATGCCGCAACCCCAATAAAAAGCAAATTTGAGTTTGTTACTTTCGACAGTATTGATATTGCTAGTTATTGGATTGATCTGCGCCACGGCGGGGAGAATGGCGGCGCAGGCATTATTTCTTGGGGGCCGATGGAGGTAGACAATTTTGCTGCACGACTAGGCAAAAAAACCACCAATCGACCAGCAGTAGAGATTCTTAGCTATGCACTTAAGAAAGAGCTGATCAGCCAAAAAGAATTTAAATCCGTGCCGGTCACGACTTTATTTCGACTCGTATCTACTCCTGTAGCCCGTAAAGATTTGGGTTTTGACCTAATAAAAGGAAAGATACACAGAGTAGCAAGCGAAGCTTATTTCGACCAAGCAATCGAAAGAGTCCTAAAAATCCTCGCCTCTGGCGAAAAAACTGTTACCGATTTAAAAACTAAAGAGCTGCGTGAAGGTTTCACAAAAACACTTCGCACGGAAAATAATTGGCCGGAGTACGAAGTAGAGACGCCTATCCCAATCGATGAGTCCGCAAATGATAATTGGGAACCCGTAGAAGATACCTCTGAGGGTGACGAGGCGGAATCCAATACAACCAAACCTCGAAAACCTCGCACTCCCCAAACGCCGTCTTGGGATCGGAAGTCCCTATTCGCACGAGGCAGAGATGGGCTCTCAATTCCTGAGGAGAACTCCAAAGCATGGAACATTGTTGCCGAGCTGCGCCGCCTAAAAACAGGCGGCAACACAGGCACACCAATAGCCGTTGCCATGTTGCTCCGAGCGCTAATTGAGATCAGCACCAATCGCTACCGAGACGTCTATGCCGTTAAAGCCGACCAAGACTTCACTCGCCAGGTCGCTATAATAGCGGATCACATGCGTGGTAATTCTCGAATCACCGTTGATCAACACACACTGATCAACCGCATGACACGAGATGCCGAAAGCATGCTCCACGTCAAGACGTTACAAAAGTACGTGCACTCTGAGGCATTCCATCCCACGGCAGACGTCCTAAACTCACTCTGGGACCAGATATCATTTTTCGTAGGCGAGTGCTGGAAGTAACATTAACGCCTTAGGACTGGAGAAGTGTGAAGCTCCAAGTTTCCATAGAACATTGCCTCAGTCGCTTTTGGCCTGAGCATATGAGTTGAGTAGTGGAGAGAAAACTCCACTACTTGCGCATCTTCGTAGAGGTCTTTGATTTCTGTACAGTTATCGTAGGTCACCAACCAAGGAGTACCTATCCCCATAACAGCCTCTGCAATTCGCTGGTGATCCTGCGGCTGATAGTGATTACGATAGAGCTGCCCGCCCTTTTCATAATATGGCGGATCCAAATATATCAAAGACTGCTCATTCATATTAATATCTGGATGCACAATCAACTCCAGCGCATCCATATTGAACAACTGGATACGTTCGCTCAGCGAGCCAATCCTGACCACGCGCTCGATAAGCTTTTCTTTATTGTAACGGGCATCAATTAGATAATTACCAGTCTGTTTCTGGCCGCCAATAACGCCGCCTTTAATAATACCTGACCGATTGGTTCTATTAAGAAAAAATGCGGCAAACCCCAGCGTAGTCAAATCCAAGCCAGTGGGATCAGCGATGACAGCACGCTGATCGTGCCAAGTTTCCATGGTGACGGGCGTATCACGAATCATGGCTACGAAACGGTCGGTGTCGTTAAGCACTGCCCACCAGAATGCATGCACCACCGGGTCGATATCGTTTATAGCAATCCGGTCGACAAAATTATTGCTGAGGAGGTACATCGCCGCCCCAGCCCCCCCGGCATAGGGCTCAACATACGTCCCACCCTCCAGCCCGTTATGCTTGATGAGATCAGACAACCAAGCCCCCAATCGACCTTTGCCTCCGGGGTAACGCAGCGGTGTAACGAATGAAGGGGCGGTGGACATTGTAACTCCATGGGTTAGCAGGCACGTAGCCTACCGGAATTCAAGGTAGATGGCCATCCCTGCGCAACCGGAATCAGCCTGCCCAGCGCGCGCAACCAATAATGCTCATGCGTTCCAAATTGAAATATCTCAACTGGTTGCGGAAACGATCACAAAAATGCGGAAACGATCAGGTCTGAGAATGAGACAAAACAGCTGCCCCAGAAACGCAAAAAGCCCTGAATAATCAGGGCTTTGAATATGGCGGAAGCGTAGAGATTCGAACTCTAGGATAGTTGCCCATCGACGGTTTTCAAGACCGTTGCCTTAAACCACTCGGCCACGCTTCCTCGTATTGCGGGCGCCATAATACCGAAATGAAACAAGCTGTCAAACTCTCTGTGTAGCTGGTTTGCCAGGCTCTGTTATTATCTTTGCATCTGAACGTTTCAAACCCACAGGAGTGTCGCCATGCGCGAACAGGATTACGCCGTCAATCACGGCCAGCAGGTCGAGCAGCAGGAGGTCAGCAAAGTCCTGCGCAATACGTACGGTTTGCTGGCTATCACCCTCGCCTTCAGTGGCGTCATGGCCTTCGTCGCGCAACAAATGCGCGTCGGCTACCCGAACGTTTTCGTGGTGCTGATCGGTTTCTACGGCCTGTTCTTCCTCACCAACAAGCTGCGTGATTCGGTCTGGGGCCTGGTGTCTACCTTTGCCCTCACCGGTTTCATGGGCTTTATCCTCGGCCCGATCCTCAACCGTTACCTGGGCATGGCCGGTGGCGCTGAGGTGGTGAGCTCGGCCTTCGCGATGACCGCGCTGGTGTTCGGTGGTCTGTCGGCCTATGTGCTGATTACCCGCAAGGACATGAGCTTCCTCGGTGGCTTCATCACCGCCGGTTTCTTCGTGCTGATGGGCGCCGTGCTGGCTAGCCTGTTCTTCCAGATCAGCGGCCTGCAACTGGCGATCAGCGCCGGCTTCGTGCTGTTCTCGTCGGTGTGCATTCTGTTCCAGACCAGCGCGATCATTCACGGTGGCGAGCGCAACTACATCATGGCGACCGTCAGCCTGTATGTGTCGATCTACAACCTGTTCGTCAGCCTGCTGCAGTTGTTCGGCCTGATGGGTCGGGATGACTGATCTGGTTTGTGTTGGATAGATTGTGAAAAAGCCCGCTTCGGCGGGCTTTTTTGTGGGTGAGTTTTTTGGCAAGGTCCGCCCCTACATAGACGGTGGACGCCGTAATTACTACCGCAAATGGCCACAGCCCCGTAGAATGCGCTCCTTTTTTCTTCCGGGGCAGCATTCCCATGAGTTCAATCGAGCAAGGGCCCGGCGCACCTGCGCAGGTCAATGAACTGGTTCTCGGCCTTGAGGATCGGCCGCGGCCGCTGATTGCCATGCTGGCCGCGCTGCAACATCTGCTGGCGATCATTGTGCCGATTGTGACGCCGGGGCTGCTGATCTGTCAGGCGCTCGGGGTGTCGGCGCGCGATACCAACCTGATTGTATCGATGTCATTGGTGATTTCCGGGATCGCTACCTTTGTTCAATGCCGACGCTTCGGGCCGTTCGGCGCCGGGCTGCTGATTGTTCAGGGCACCAGCTTCAACTTTGTCGGGCCGCTGATCGCCGGTGGCGCGCTGATGGTCAAGCAAGGTACGCCGGTGGAAGCGGTCATGGCGGCGATTTTCGGTGTGGTGATTGCCGGCTCGTTCGTCGAGATGGGCATTTCGCGCATTCTGCCGTTCGTTAAACGCCTGATCACGCCGCTGGTGACCGGTATCGTGGTGCTGATGATCGGCCTGACCCTGATCAAGGTCGGCCTGATCAGCATGGGCGGTGGTTTTGGCGCCATGAGCAACGGCACATTCGCCAATGGCGAGAACCTGCTGCTGTCGGGTGTGGTGCTGGCAATTATCGTGGTGCTTAACCGTGTTCCGGTGGTGTGGATGCGCAGCTGCGCGATTGTCATCGCGCTGGCGGTCGGTTATGCCCTGGCCGGCTATCTGGGCCGCCTGGACTTCACCGGTATGCACCAGGCCGAGCTGTTTCAGGTGCCGATGCCGCTGCATTTCGGCTTGGGCTTCTCCTGGGCGCTGTTCATTCCCATGCTGGTGATCTATCTGGTGACGTCGCTGGAAGCCATTGGTGACGTTACCGCCACCAGTAAGGTTTCGCGCCAGCCGGTCGAAGGCCCACTGTGGATGCAGCGGATCAAGGGCGGAGTCTTGGTCAACGGTGCCAACTCGCTGTTGGCCGGGGTATTCAATACCTTCCCAAGCTCGATCTTTGCCCAGAACAACGGGGTTATTCAGCTGACCGGTATCGCCAGCCGTCACATCGGCGTATGGATTGCGGCCATGCTGGTGATCCTCGGCCTGTTCCCCACTGTTGCGGGGGTAATCCAGGCTGTGCCGGAACCGGTGCTCGGTGGCGCGGCGATGGTGATGTTCGGCGCGGTGGCCGCTTCCGGGATCAATATCCTGGCCAGCATCAGCCTGGATCGTCGGGCGCTGTTGATTATTGCAGTGTCACTGGCGTTGGGCCTGGGTGTGGCACAGGTGCCCGAGTTCCTCGCGCATATGCCAGCGGCGCTGCGCAATGTGCTGGAATCAGGGGTGGCTACCGGTGGGATTTGTGCGTTGGTGTTGAATTGGTTCTTGCCGGAGCATAAAGAGAACGCTTGATTGCGCGGGCGCTCGTTGCGGCCCATCGCTGGCAATGCCAGCTCCCACAAGGGTTGCAAGGCATTCGCTAATCCCCCTGAAAAGCCCGCAGCATGTTGCTGCGGGCTTTTTGCTTTATTATTGGCGCAGTTTTGCTGAATGAGCCTTCCATGAAGTTCGCCATCGCGGTTTTTTCTCCGGCCCATGCGCCCTCCTCGCGCCGCGCCTTGCTGTTCGCTCAGGCGGCGCTGGCCGCTGGCCATGAGATTGTCCGGCTGTTTTTCTATCAAGACGGTGTACACAGCGCCTCCAGCAACGTGGTCACGCCGCAGGATGAGCTGGACGTCGCTGCGCAGTGGCGCAGCTTTATCAGCGAGCACAGCCTCGATGCCGTGGTGTGTATTGCCGCCGCCTTGCGCCGTGGCGTGCTCAACGCCGAAGAAGCCCAACGCTATCAGCGCCCGGCGGTAAACCTGCCAGCCCCTTGGGAACTGTCCGGGCTCGGCCAACTGCACGAAGGTGCGCAAAGCGCCGACCGCTTGCTGTGCTTTGGAGGCGATTGAGATGGCCAAATCTTTGCTGATTATCAGCCGCCAAGCCCCATGGGCCGGACCATCGGCGCGCGAAGCGCTAGATATCGCCTTGGCCGGAGGTGCCTTCGACCTGCCGCTGGGCATGCTGTTTCTCGATGATGGGGTGTTCCAGCTCGCACCCGGGCAACAACCTGCGCACCTGCAGCAAAAGAACCTCGCCGCCAACCTGCAGGCTCTGCCGATGTTCGGCGTCGAAGCGCTGTTTGCCGCCAGCAGCAGTTTGCAGGAACGCGGCCTGGCCGCCGACGGCCTGAGCCTGCCGGTGCAGGTACTGGATGACGCCGCGCTAGCCGCGTTGATCGACCGTTTCGACCAGGTGGTAACCCTCTGATGAGCACCTTGCACGTTATTGCCCACTCCCCCTTCGGCGACAATCGCCTGAGCAGTTGTCTACGCCTACTCGGCAGCGCAGATGGCCTGTTGCTCTGCGGCGATGCGGTCTATGCCCTGCAACCTGGCAGCGCACCGCTGGCCAGCTTGCAAGCGAGCAGCCTGCAAGGTCGGCTGTTCGCCCTTGAAGAAGACCTGCAAGCCCGCGCCATCAGCGTTGGCAATGACACTCAGGTGATCGACTATCCGGCGTTTGTCGCACTGTCGCTGAACTACGACAAGGTCAACAGCTGGCTATGACGACCTTGATCGTGGGCGAACGCCCTATTGCCCTGGACAAGGACGGCTACCTGGTCGACCTTGCAGACTGGTCCGACGAAGTCGCCCAAGCCTTGGCAGCCCAGGAGCAACTGGAGCTGACCCCTGAACACTGGGAAGTGCTGACCCTGCTGCGCGCTTTTTATCAGGAGTTCGAGCTGTCACCAGCAACCCGCCCACTGATCAAGTACACCGCTCTCAAGCTGGGCCCGGAAAAAGGCAACAGCATGCACCTGAACCGCCTGTTCAAAGGCACTCCCGCCAAACTTGCCGCAAAGCTTGCGGGCCTGCCGAAGCCGACCAATTGCATATGACCGACCCTCGCCCGCTGACCCTGGAAACCCCGGCCGAACACCCCTTTGCCCAGTTCGTGCGCATCCTTGGCAAGGGCAAGCGCGGTGCCCGCGGCCTGAGCCGTGAGGAGGCTCGCCAAGCCATGGGCATGCTGCTCGACGGCGAAGTCGAGGAAACCCAGCTGGGCGCCTTCCTGATGCTGCTGCGGCACAAGGAGGAAAGTCCGGAGGAACTGGCCGGTTTCACCGAGGCCTTACGTCAGCGCGTGCAGGCTCCGCCGATTGCTGTAGACCTGGACTGGCCAACCTATGCCGGCAAGAAGCGTCATCTGCCCTGGTACCTGCTCGCAGCCAAATGCCTGGCCGCCAACGGCGTGCGCATCCTGATGCATGGCGGTGGCGCACACACCGCCGGGCGACTGTATAGCGAACAGGTCCTGACGCTGCTGCAGATCCCGCTGTGCCGTGATTGGGATACCGTCGCGCACGCCCTGGACAGCCAACAGCTGGCATTTATTCCGCTGCACGACTGGGCACCGCGCCTGCAACGGATGATCGACCTGCGTAACACCTTGGGCCTGCGCTCGCCCATTCACTCCCTGGCCCGGGTGCTGAATCCGCTCGGCGCCCGCTGCGGCCTGCAGAGCATCTTCCACCCCGGGTACCAGGCGGTGCACCGCGAAGCCAGTCGCCTGCTTGGCGACACCGCGATTGTGGTCAAGGGCGATGGCGGTGAAATCGAGATCAACCCGGACAGCAACAGCCATCTGTATGGCACCGCCCACGGCATTGACTGGGACGAAGAATGGCCAGCACTGGCCGCGCAACGCCACGTCAAACCGGCGAGCCTTGAGCCTCAACACTTGCTGACGGTATGGCGCGGCGAAGCCCGCGATAGCTACGGCGAGCTTGCCGTGGTTGCCACCATGGCCCTGGCTTTGCGTGGACTGGGTCGCAACCGTGACGATGCATTCGCAGCGGCACAAGGGTACTGGGATCAACGTCAGGCATAAGGCAAACATCAAAAAAGTCGATTAAACAGGCGTAGACTTTGCGCTATTCGTTCGAACTCAAGCCCGTACACTGGGTTCTATATTCGAACGAATCGCCAAGGAGCTCACCATGGGCCTGTTGATCGACGGACGCTGGCATGACCAGTGGTATGAAAGCAGCAAAGACGGCGCCTTCCAGCGCGAAAGCTCGCAACGTCACAATCAGCTGCCAGCCGCTGAAGCAGGACGCTATCACCTGTATGTATCCCTGGCCTGCCCCTGGGCCCATCGCACCCTGATCTTTCGCAAGCTCAAGGGCCTGGAAAACCTGATCGACGTGTCGGTGGTCAGCTGGCTGATGGGTGAAAACGGCTGGACCTTCGACCAGAGCAAAGGCTCCAGCGGCGACAAGGTCGATCACCTGGACTTTCTCCATCAACGCTACACCCGTGATGACCCGCACTACAGTGGTCGAGTCACGGTGCCCGTGCTGTGGGACAAGCAGGAACAGCGCATCATCAACAATGAATCCGCAGAGATCATCCGTATCTTCAACCGGGCGTTCGACGACTTGACCGGCAATCAGCTGGACCTCTATCCCGCGCCACTGCAAGCCCAGATTGAGACGCTCAACGAGCGGATCTACCCGGCGATCAACAACGGTGTGTACCGCGCAGGCTTCGCCACCTCACAGCAGGCCTACGAGCAGGCCTTTGATGAAGTGTTTGCCGAACTGGACTGCCTGGAGAGCCATCTGAGCGAGCAACGTTACTTGGCCGGTGAGTTCTTGACCGAGGCCGACTGGCGGTTGTTTACCACGCTGATTCGCTTCGATGCCGTGTATCACGGGCACTTCAAGTGCAACCTGCGACGCCTGGCCGACTATCCGAACCTGTCGAACTGGCTACACGAGCTGTATCAGTGGCCGGGGGTGGCCGAGACGGTGAATTTCGAGCATATCCAGAAGCACTATTACATGAGCCACAAGACCATCAACCCGAACGGGATTGTGCCTAAAGGGCCCTTGCAGGACTTTGCTGTGGCGCATGATCGGGAGAGGTTGGTGGGGCGCGGGATCTGGAACAAGAGCGAGGCCTGAAGTAGCGCTTGTTGACCACGTTGCCGGCAAGGCCGGCTCCCACAAGGGTCGGTGTGACGCACAACCTCTGTGGGAGCCGGCCTTGTCGGCGATGCTCTTCAGCCTTGAGAACCTTCGAACCAGGCTAGTTTTTCACGTAACTGAACCACTTCGCCGACGATCACCAAGGTTGGCGCATGCACTTCGTGCTCGGCCACCAAGGTCGGCAGATCAGCCAAGGTGCCGGTAAACACCCGCTGATTCCGCGTAGTGCCCTGCTGCACCAACGCAGCTGGCGTATCAGCAGCACGACCATGACGAATCAGTTCCGCACAGATAGTCGGCAAACCGACCAGCCCCATATAGAACACCAACGTCTGCGCCGGGGCGACCAGATCATTCCACGGCAGGTTGCTGGTACCGTCCTTGAGGTGGCCCGTGACAAAGCGCACCGATTGGGCGTAATCACGATGGGTCAGCGGGATCCCGGCGTAGGCCGAGCAACCACTGGCAGCGGTGATCCCCGGTACCACCTGAAACGGAATGCCCTGCTCGGCCAGCTCTTCGATCTCTTCGCCACCACGGCCAAAGATAAACGGATCACCGCCCTTGAGACGCAGCACACGCTTGCCCTGACGGGCCAGGGTAACCAGCAGCTGATTGATTTGCTCCTGCGGCACGGCATGGTCGGCACGGCGCTTGCCGACATAAATGCGTTCGGCATCACGGCGGCACAACTCGATTATCGCCGGCGCAACCAGACGGTCGTAGAGCACCACATCAGCCTGCTGCATCAAGCGCAAGGCGCGAAAGGTCAGCAGGTCTGGGTCACCCGGACCCGCCCCCACCAGATACACCTCGCCCGGCGCCTGATAGCTGGCACCCTCGATCTTGGCCTGCAGCAAGCGCTCGGCTTCAGCACCCTGCCCGGCCAGTTGCCGCTCGGCGATCGGGCCCTGAAAGACATCCTCCCAGAAGCCGCGACGCTGATTGACGTCCGGGTAGAGCGCCTTGACCTTGTCGCGAAAACGCGCGCCGAGCCCGGCCAGTTCGCCATAGGCGGCCGGAATCCAGGTTTCCAGCTTGGCCCGGATCAGCCGCGCCAGCACCGGCGCATCGCCGCCGCTGGACACCGCAACCACCAAGGGCGAGCGGTCGACGATAGCCGGGAAGATCACCGAGCACAGGGCCGGCGCGTCAACCACATTGACCGGTACGCAGCGCTGGTGAGCATCCGCCGAGACTTGAGCATTGAGCGCCTGGTCATCGGTAGCGGCAATGATCAGCTGGCAACCGTCGAGGTCACCGGGCTGATAGCCACGGCTAAGGATTTCACCACCGCTGTGCCGAACCAACTCGGCCAGTTGCGCTTCGATCTCGGGCGCGACCACCCGCAGCACCGCGCCGGCATCGGCCAGCAGACGCGATTTGCGCAGGGCAATCTCGCCGCCGCCGACAACCAGCACACGGCTGCCGCGTAGTTTGTGGAACAGCGGCAGAAATTCCATTTAGCCGATGACCTCCAGGCCACCCATGTACGGCTTGAGCACTTCCGGCACACGGATCGAACCGTCGGCTTGCTGGTAGTTTTCCAGCACCGCTACCAGAGTACGTCCTACCGCCAGGCCCGACCCGTTGAGGGTGTGGACCAGCTCCGGCTTGCCGGTTTCCGGGTTGCGCCAGCGTGCCTGCATGCGGCGCGCCTGGAAGTCACCACAGTTGGAGCACGAGGAGATTTCGCGGTACTTGTCCTGGCTCGGCACCCACACTTCCAGGTCGTAGGTTTTGACAGCGCTGAAGCCCATGTCGCCGGTGCACAGTGCCAATACCCGGTACGGCAGCTCCAGGGCCTGCAGAACGCGCTCGGCGTTGGCCGTCAAGCCTTCGAGGGCTTCCATGGACGTGCTCGGCTCAACAATCTGAACCATCTCGACCTTGTCGAACTGGTGCTGACGGATCATGCCACGGGTATCGCGACCCGACGCACCGGCCTCACTGCGGAAGCACGGCGTATGGGCGACGAACTTGACCGGCAGTTGCTTGGCGTCGAGGATCTCGCCAGCAACGATGTTGGTCAGCGACACTTCGGCAGTCGGGATCAGATAGAAGTCGGCCTCGCCTTCGCGGCTGATCTTGAACAGGTCTTCCTCGAACTTTGGCAACTGACCGGTGCCTTGCAGCGCCGGCGCTTGCACCAGGTACGGGGTG
Organism: Pseudomonas sp. S06B 330; assembly: GCF_002845275.2. NCBI lineage: Bacteria > Pseudomonadati > Pseudomonadota > Gammaproteobacteria > Pseudomonadales > Pseudomonadaceae > Pseudomonas > Pseudomonas tussilaginis. The sequence continues at coordinate 3,795,424 of NZ_CP088149.1, forward strand.
TAGGCTTCTTCGTAGCCGTGCTCGCTGGTGTGCAGGTTGATCATGAACTGCGCCAGAGCGCGGTGCAGACGGGCGATCGGGCCACGCAGCAGGGCAAAACGGGCGCCCGACAGCTTAGCCGCCGTTTCGAAGTCCAGGCCGCCGCTCAGCTCGCCGAGGGCAACGTGGTCCTTGATCTCGAAGTCGAAGCTGCGCGGAGTACCCCAACGGCGTACTTCAACGTTGTGATCTTCATCGGCGCCGACCGGCACGCTCGCGTCCGGCAGGTTGGGGATACCCAGCACAATCGCGTCCAGCTCGGCTTGAATGCCGTCCAACTCGACCTTGCCACTGGCCAGTTCATTGGCCATGCGCTCGACATCGGCCATCAGTGGGGCGATGTCTTCGCCACGGGCCTTGGCCTGACCGATGGACTTGGAGCGGGCGTTACGCTCGGCCTGCAGTTGTTCAGTGCGGGTTTGCACCACCTTGCGGCGTTCTTCCAGTGCTTCGATGCGCGCGACATCCAGGCTGAAGCCACGGGAGGCCAGGCGGTCCGCCACTTCCTGAAGTTGGCCGCGTAACAGTTTGGAATCGAGCATATCGTTCTCTCGTTGGTTCAGAATTTGGTCAAAGACAGGCCGGCCCACGTTGCGAGCAGCCCACCCAATACGCTAGCCGCGGCATAGCCAAAAGCCAGCGGCGCCTGCCCATTTTCAAGCAAGCGCACGGTGTCCAGTGAAAAAGATGAAAAAGTCGTCAGACCGCCAAGAAAGCCGACGATCAGGCCCGCGCGCAACTCGACCGGCACGATCGGGCGATGCAGGAACAACCCGTAGAGCAGGCCGATCAGCAGGCAGCCAATCAAATTGACCGCCAGCGTACCGAGATAGAAGTGGCGTGGCCAGTGGGCATTGACCCAATTGGCCGTAGCAAAGCGCAGCAACGTCCCGGCAACACCACCCGCGCTAACTGCGGCGACTACCGCAATCATGGCTTTCTCCGTTGCCGTGGGCTTTTGCGGTCCAGTTCGGCCAGGTGCTTGAGCTTCTCGCCGATCTTCAGTTCCAGGCCGCGCGGTACCGGTTGATAGTAGTTTCGCGGCGCCAGGTTGTCGGGGAAGTAGTCTTCGCCAGCAGCATAAGCATCGGGTTCATCGTGGGCATAGCGGTATTCGTCGCCATAACCCAGTTGCTTCATCAGCTTGGTCGGCGCATTGCGCAGGTGCAACGGCACTTCCAGCGAACCATGCTCGCCAGCTTCGCGCAGGGCGGTTTTGAACCCCATGTACACGGCGTTACTCTTCGGCGCACAGGCCAGGTAAGTAATGGCCTGGGCCACTGCCAGTTCACCTTCGGGACTGCCCAGGCGTTCCTGCACGTCCCACGCGGCCAGGCACAGGCTCAGGGCGCGCGGGTCGGCGTTGCCGATGTCTTCACTGGCCATGCGCACGACACGGCGGGCGATGTACAGCGGATCGCAGCCACCGTCGAGCATGCGCGCGAACCAGTACAGCGCACCATCGGGGTTGGAGCCGCGCACCGATTTGTGCAGTGCCGAAATCTGGTCGTAAAACGCTTCTCCGCCTTTGTCGAAACGCCGGCGGCTGTCGCCGAGCAGGCTTTGCAGGAGCTCGACGTCAATTTCACCGCCATCTTCGGCCAGGTCCGAGGCATTTTCCAGAAAGTTGAGCATGCGCCGACCGTCACCGTCGGCAGCGGCCATGAGCATCTGGAAGGCTTCGTCACCGACCCGCAATTGGCGCTTGCCGAGGCCACGCTCTTCAGTCAGGGCACGGTTGACCAACTTGCGCAGGGCCATCTCGTCCAGACTTTTGAGTACATAGACCCGTGCGCGCGAGAGCAATGCATTGTTCAGTTCGAACGAAGGGTTTTCGGTAGTGGCACCAATGAAAATCAGCGTGCCGTCTTCAACGTACGGCAGGAACGCGTCTTGCTGTGACTTGTTGAAGCGGTGCACTTCATCGACAAACAGGATGGTGCGCTTGCCGTATTGCCCGGCCTGCTGCTTGGCGATCTCCACCGCATGGCGGATTTCCTTGACCCCCGCCAGTACCGCCGAGACAGTTTCGAAGTGCGCGTCGCAAAATTGTGCCAGCAGCCGCGCCAGGGTGGTCTTGCCGACCCCGGGCGGGCCCCAGAATATCATCGAGTGCAGCGCGCCCTGCTCCAGCGCCTCACGCAGCGGCTTGCCGCGGGCCAGCAGATGCTCCTGGCCGACGTACTCGTCCAGGTTGGCCGGGCGCAGGCGCGCGGCCAGAGGCTGGGCTACAGGATCGCTACGAAACAGGTCCATGGACGGCGCTACTACCTCTTACTCAGAAATGACATCCGCGCCTTTGGGGATATCGAACTTGAATGTGCTCGCAGGGATCGTGCCGTTGGCCTTGACCCCGGTAAACAGAATATTGGTGCGCTGGCCGACGCTGTCGATCAGCTGCATATCATTGACCAGGCCCTTACGGAACGATAGACGCAGCGAGTCGAACAGCGTGTCTTTGGTTTTCGGCTTGAGGGTGAAGTCCATGACATCACCCTGCTCCTTGGAGCTGATATCGAAGCTCTGGCTGATCTTCGAAACGTCACCGGACAGCAGCAGTGCCGGCGTCTCGGTCAGGCGCTGGTCGAGCTTCTTGATGGTCGCCTGCTCCAGGTCCGGGTCCCACAGGGTGACAGTCTTGCCGTCGGAAACCACCACCTGCTCCTGTGGCGCATCGGTGTGCCAGTAGAACAGGCCAGGACGCTGAACCGCCATTTGCCCTGCCGTTTCCTGAAGCTGGGTGCCGCTACCATCCAGGGTCAGCTGGGAGAAACGGGCCTCAATGGTCCTGGACTTTTCCAGCAACTGGGTCAGACGCGCCACATCCTGCTCACCGGCAAATGCGGCGGTGCTGGACAGGGTCAAGGCAGAAACCAACATCATGCGAATCAGGCGCATGGCAATCCTCATTGCAGTAAGAATGGGCCTGTGGCCGTTACGGGCCACAGGCTGAGTAATTCATCAGTCGCGGGACGGCCCAGGAGCAATCACTTCGCGCGAGCCGTTGGTGTTCATGGCGGTGACTACACCGGCCATCTCCATCGCCTCGATCATCCGCGCAGCGCGGTTGTAGCCGATCTTCAGCTTGCGCTGTACGGCGGAGATGGAGGCGCGGCGACTTTCCAGGACGAACTGGACGGCTTCGTCGTACAACGCGTCGGTTTCGGCATCATCGTCACCGCCACCACTGCCGCCTTCAAAGCCGCTGCCCGCCTCTTCGACACCGTTGAGGATGTCGTCGTTGTAGTCCGGCGCGCCGCGCTGCTTCCACGCCTCGACCACACGGTGGACCTCTTCATCAGAAACGAAGGCGCCGTGTACGCGGATCGGCAGGCTGGTGCCAGGCGGCATGTAGAGCATGTCACCGTGACCGAGCAACTGCTCGGCGCCACCCTGGTCGATGATGGTCCGCGAATCGATCTTGCTCGACACCTGGAACGCCATACGGGTCGGGATGTTGGCCTTGATCAGGCCGGTGATGACGTCTACCGACGGCCGCTGGGTCGCCAGGATCAAGTGGATCCCGGCGGCACGGGCCTTTTGGGCGATACGGGCGATCAGCTCTTCGACCTTCTTGCCGACGATCATCATCATGTCGGCAAACTCGTCGACCACCACAACGATGGTCGGTAGGGTTTTCAGCAGCGGCGGCACGTCGTCCATGCTTTCGCGCTTGAACATCGGGTCGTAGATTGGCTCGCCCGCTTCTTCAGCGTCTTTGACCTTGCGGTTGAAGCCCGCCAGGTTACGTACACCCATGGCCGCCATCAGTTTGTAGCGCCGCTCCATCTCGGCAACGCTCCAGCGCAGGGCGTTGGCAGCGTCCTTCATGTCGGTCACCACTGGGCACAGCAGGTGCGGAATGCCTTCGTAGATCGACAGCTCGAGCATTTTCGGGTCAATCATGATCAGCTTGGCGTCTTCCGGACCCGACTTGAACAGGATCGACAGAATCATCGCGTTGACACCTACCGACTTACCGGAACCGGTGGTACCGGCTACCAGCAGGTGCGGCATCTTCGCCAGGTCAGTGATCACCGGCTTACCGCCGATATCGTGCCCCAGGGCCATGGTGACTGGCGATTTGGCTTCGTCGTATTGCGGCGACGACAGCACTTCGGAGAAGCGCACGATCTGCCGGTCTTCGTTGGGGATTTCGATACCGACGGTGGTCTTGCCAGGAATCACTTCAACCACACGCACGCTGGTCACTGCCAAGGAGCGGGCCAAGTCTTTGGCCAGGTTGGCGATACGGCTGACCTTGACGCCTGCGGCCGGCTGGATTTCGTAACGCGTAATCACCGGGCCGGGGTGAATGGAGTCCACCGACACTTCAACGCCGAATTCTTTCAGTTTGATTTCCAGCAGGTGACCGACACCGGCCAGGGATTCAGGTGAGTAATTGACCTGCTTTTTCTCGGCAGGGTCGAGGATCGAGATCGGTGGCAAGGTGCCTTCGATGGCGCTATCGACAAACAGCGGCGCCTGTTTTTCTTTCTGCACACGCTTGCTCGGCTCAGGCGCCTTGACCGGCGCTGGCATGATCACCGGCGCCGGCTGCTGCGCGCGCTCGGCCACATGCTTGCTCAGGGCCTGGTCACGCTCGATGATGCGTTCCTTGGCCTTGGCCTGCTCACGGCGATCCGGCACCGCCGGGGCGACTACGTCATGGACCTGGTCATCGACCTCGCGCAGCTGGGCCACCAGGCGCTTGCGCTCATTACGCGCGGCCCACCAACGATTGGCGGCGCCCTGGAACAACTCAAACAGGTCGAGCGTGATCTTGCCGGTAATGTCCATGACCTTGAACCAGGACAGGTCGGTAAACACCGTCAGGCCGAACAGGAACAGGGCGATAAACATCAGGGTGCTGCCCTGCACGTTCAGGGCGTTCTTGGCCAGGTCACCAAGGCTTTCACCCAGCGCGCCACCGGCCGAAGCTGGCAGGCTGGCAGCGGAATGAAAGTGGATATGCGCCAGCGCCGCGCCCGACAGCACCAGGAACACCAGACCGATCAGGCGCCAGGAGAACAGCCAGCCGCTCCACTGCCAGGGCTGGTGACGCTCACGGAAGATCTGCCAGGTCTTGATCGCCAGCAGCAACGGGAAAATATAGGCGAAATAGCCCAACACCATGAACAGGACATCAGCGAAGTAAGCACCCGCACGTCCGGCGGCATTTTGCACCTGCTCGACGTTGCTGGTGTGGCTGAAACCCGGATCAGCCTGGTCGTAGGTCAGCAGCGCCATCCACAGGTACAGGCACAGCGCCCCCATGGCGATCAGCGCACCTTCCTTGAGGCGATAATGCAGCTGCTGGCGCCAGAGCGGCACAGGCAAGGGATTCGATGTTGCGGTGGATTTCTTCAAAACGCTTCTATTCCTGCGCTCAATGCGCGTCCAACAGTGTGTGACCTAATTGAACAGTCAATAAACCACTACTTTTAACATTACTGCCCGCCTACCGCCATGGCGGCACGCCAGAAACAAGCGTAAACGGGGGCCAATTTCCTATATCGCAATTTGAGCACGCATTTTCTTTTGTGACAAAGGCTTATGCGCTGTTTTTATCCAAGTGTGACAACAAAGCCGGTTGCAAGTTGCTTGAAGGGTTCACACCCTGCAGATGCAGGCTTGCCCCACGACACCCTTTCAGGCAATGCTGACCGCCCTCCCCTCCTCCATCACTGAACGACGATGCTGACCTGGTTGAGCCGCGACACCCTTACATTCCCCCCGTTGGACAAAGCCATGCGCGACCCCAACGGCCTGCTTGCCGCCGGCGGCGACCTCAGCGCCGAACGCCTGGTACAGGCCTACCGCCACGGCTGCTTCCCCTGGTATCAGGACGGCCAGCCGATCCTCTGGTGGTCGCCCGACCCACGCACGGTGCTGTTTCCCGACGAACTGCACGTGTCGCGCTCGCTGCGTAAATTCATCCGCCAAGGTCACTATCAGGTCAGCTTCGACCAGGATTTTGCCGCGGTCATCGCCGCTTGCGCCGCGCCTCGCGACTACGCTGATGGCACCTGGATTACCGACAATATGCAGGCCGCCTACCTGAAGCTGCATCAACAGGGCTTTGCCCATTCAGTGGAGGTGCGTCAGGACGGTGAACTGGTCGGCGGCCTGTACGGCCTGGCCATGGGTCGATTGTTTTTCGGCGAATCCATGTTCAGCCGCGCCGACAATGCCTCAAAGGTCGGCTTCGTCACCCTGGTCGAGCACCTGCAACAGGCCGGTTTTGTCCTGATTGACTGCCAGATGCCGACCGATCACCTGCACAGCCTCGGTGCCCGAGCCATTGCGCGCGCAAGCTTTGCCGACTACCTGCAGCGTTATGTCGAGCAACCCAACAGCGCCAGCTGGGTTTGCTAGGCGAGTTTTTCCAGCTGGCTTACACTTAATTCTAAAGCACCTCCCGAGGGGTTGATCATGACAGAGCTGGCGCGGTTGAAGTTTTATGCCACTCAACCCCATTCCTGCAGCTACCTGCCAGACGAGCAAGCCACCACGCTGTTTCTCGACCCGAGCCAGCCGATGGATGTAAATGTCTACGCAGACCTGTCGGAAATGGGCTTTCGGCGCAGCGGCGATCACCTGTATCGCCCGCACTGCCAGAACTGCAATGCCTGTGTGCCGGCACGGATCCCGGCTGCGCGCTTTTTGCCTAATCGCCAGCAAAAACGCATCCTCAAGCGCAATGCCGACCTCACGGTCACCGCTGCCCGCCCGGCATTCAAAGAGGAACATTTCGAGCTGTACCGGCGTTACATCGAACAACGACACGCCGACGGCGACATGTACCCGCCCAGCCGTGACCAGTTCGCCACCTTCCTGGTCCGCGACCTGCCGTTTTCACGTTTTTATGAGTTTCGCCTAAATGGGAGACTGCTCGCTGTCGCAGTCACTGACCTGCTGCCCAACGGCCTGTCAGCGGTCTATACCTTCTACGATCCCGACGAGGAGCGCCGCAGCCTCGGCCGCTTCGCCATCCTCTGGCAGATCACCGAAGCCCTGCGCCAGGAACTGGACGCGGTCTACCTCGGCTACTGGATCAAAAACTGCAAAAAGATGAACTACAAGACCCAGTACCGCCCCATTGAGCTACTGATCAATCAACGTTGGGTGACCCTGAACTGAAATCATTGGCTTAAAGTCCATTTTTTGGGCACAATGCACGCCACTTTTTTTGCCTGGCGCAGTTGTGCACCGGGCCATTAACTGGACACCGAGGGCTTTACTGCATGTCGAAAGAAGACAGCTTCGAAATGGAAGGCACTGTCGTCGACACCCTGCCCAACACCATGTTCCGTGTGGAGTTGGAAAATGGGCACGTCGTTACCGCGCATATCTCCGGAAAAATGCGCAAGAACTACATTCGTATTCTGACCGGTGACAAGGTCCGCGTCGAACTGACGCCTTATGACCTGAGCAAGGGGCGCATCACCTACCGCGCCCGCTAAGCGACACCAACAAAAACGCCCGGCTATATGCCGGGCGTTTTTGTTGGCCTTTGAAAAGTATCGCCCGGCAAGTCCAGCCCCCACACTGTCACATTGAAACCCTTGTGGGAGCCGGCGTTACCGGCGATGAGCCGCAGCGGCCCGACCTTTCTTATGCCATCTCAGCGGTAGTTTCGAAGTCGAACACCAACTCGCCATCGCGAATATCGATGTGCACCACTCCGCCATGCTCAGCCAGCTCGCCAAACAGGATCTCTTCAGCCAGAGGCCGCTTGATCTTGTCCTGAATCAGCCGCGCCATTGGCCGTGCGCCCATCTGCGCATCGTAACCACCGGCAGCCAGCCAACTGCGCGCCGCATCGCTCACCTCCAGCAGAACACGCTTGTCTTCCAACTGCGCCTGCAGCTCGGTGAGGAACTTGTCCACCACACTCTTGATCACGTCGTGACTGAGGCGACCAAACTGGATGATCGTGTCCAGACGGTTGCGGAACTCCGGCGTGAAGCTCTTCTTGATCACTTCCATGGCGTCGGAGGAGTGATCCTGCTGAGTGAAGCCGATCGAGGCTCGCGCAGCAGTTTCAGCACCGGCGTTGGTGGTCATGATGACGATGACGTTACGGAAATCCGCCTTGCGCCCGTTGTTGTCGGTCAGGGTACCGTGGTCCATCACCTGCAGCAGCAGGTTGAAGACTTCCGGATGGGCCTTCTCGATTTCATCGAGCAACAGTACGCAATGCGGCTGCTTGGTGATGGCCTCGGTGAGCAAACCGCCCTGATCGAAACCAACATAGCCTGGAGGCGCACCGATCAGGCGCGAAACGGTATGACGCTCCATGTACTCGGACATGTCGAAGCGTACCAGCTCGACGCCCAAGGCCTTGGCCAACTGGCGCGCTGCTTCGGTTTTACCGACACCCGTGGGGCCAGCAAACAGGAACGAACCAACCGGCTTATCAGGCGCCTTCAACCCGGCACGCGACAGCTTGATGGCAGTGGCCAGCGAATCGATCGCCGCATCCTGGCCGAACACCGTCAGCTTCAGGTCACGCTCAAGGTTACGCAGCAGCTCCTTGTCGGAACTGGTCACGTGTTTTGGCGGTATCCGCGCGATTTTCGCGACGATGTCTTCGACTTGCGGTACTTCGATACGCTTGACGCGCATTTCGACCGGCTGCAGACGCTGGTAGGCACCCGCTTCGTCGATGACATCGATAGCCTTGTCAGGCATGTGGCGATCATTGATGTAACGGGCTGCCAACTCGGCAGCAGCGCGCAGGGCCTCATCACTGTATTCGATATTGTGATGCGACTCGAAACGCCCCTTGAGCCCACGCAAGATGCCCACAGTGTCTTCCACCGAGGGCTCGCTGACATCGACCTTCTGGAAGCGCCGCGCCAAGGCCCGGTCCTTCTCGAAGATGCCACGAAACTCCTGAAACGTGGTCGATCCGATGCAACGGATATCACCCGAAGACAGCAACGGCTTGAGCAGGTTGGAAGCGTCCATGACGCCACCTGAGGCCGCACCGGCACCGATGATGGTGTGGATCTCGTCAATGAACAGGATCGCCTGTGGCCGTTTACGCAATTCGTTCAGCAGCGCCTTGAAGCGCTTCTCGAAGTCACCACGGTACTTGGTGCCGGCCAACAGCGCACCGAGGTCCAGGGAGTAGACCACGCTTTGCGCCAGCAGGTCAGGCACCTGGCCATCGACGATTCGCTTGGCCAAGCCTTCCGCAATGGCCGTCTTGCCGACACCGGCCTCACCGACCAGCAACGGGTTATTCTTGCGGCGACGCGCAAGGATCTGCGCCACACGCTCGACTTCCAGCTCACGACCGACCAGCGGATCAATCCGCCCTTGACGGGCTTGTTCGTTGAGGTTGCTGGCATAGGCATCCAGCGGATTGCCCGACGATGACGTTTCGCCGCCATCCTCGTCCTGCATATCTTGCTCGCCGTCGGAGTGCTCACCATGGCCCGGCACCTTGGAGATACCATGGGCGATGTAGTTGACCACATCGATACGCGCCACGCTCTGCTGCTTGAGCAGAAACACCGCCTGGCTTTCCTGTTCGCTGAAAATCGCAACCAGCACATTGGCGCCGGTGACTTCACGCTTGCCCGAGCTCTGGACATGAAAGACTGCGCGCTGCAATACACGCTGGAAGCCCAGGGTTGGCTGGGTTTCACGGTCCTCGTCATGCACGGGGATCAATGGCGTGGTGGAGTCGATAAACTCCTGCAGGTCGTGTTTGAGTTTGTCGAGGTTCGCGCCGCAGGCGCGCAGAACGGTCGCGGCGGCCTCATTATCCAATAGTGCCAGCAGCAGGTGCTCGACGGTCATGAACTCATGACGCTTCGAACGTGCCTCCTTGAAGGCCAGATTGAGGGTGACTTCGAGCTCGCGGTTTAACATAGCTTCACCTCATACCCAAGTGGTCGGCGATTAACCGTCCTTCTCGATTTCACAGAGTAGCGGATGCTGGCTTTCCCTTGCGTATTGGTTGACCTGCATGGCCTTGGTTTCGGCGATGTCGCGGGTAAACAATCCGCATACTGCCCGTCCTTCTGTATGGACGGCTAGCATGACCTTGGTCGCCAGCTCGCGATTCAGGTTAAAAAACACCTCGAGCACTTCGACGACGAAATCCATCGGTGTGTAGTCATCGTTGAACAAAACCACCTTATACATGGGTGGTGCCTGCAGGGCCGGCTTGGCCTCCTGTACCGCCAGGCCAGCACCATCGTCCTCATGCGATTGCGGGCGATCCTGATTGAATGTTAGTCGAATCTGGCTATGTGCATGCATGGAAAGAATTTCATCATTTCGGCAAGTTGGTTTATGGGTTGACCGCACAGGCGACGCGGGATTGCCGTCACCTCACCTTGACTATCGGCAAAACGGTGTTACAACCAATAAGAACCCACCGTGGTCGATAAAGATCCGCGCAGTCAACCAGAATTTTCGCAGGTTCATATGCGGATGGAGTGGATGATACTCCAGTGATGGAGTCCTTTGCAGAGGGAATGAGGATGGCAAGCGGTAAAGTCAAGTGGTTCAACAATGCCAAGGGCTATGGATTCATCAATGAAGATGGCAAAACAGAGGATCTGTTTGCTCATTACTCGGCCATTCAAATGGAAGGTTATAAAACATTGAAGGCCGGCCAACCTGTCAGCTTCGAGATCATCCAGGGCCCCAAAGGACTGCACGCGGTAAATATCTCCAATGCCGCGACGCAAATCACTGCCTCGCCCACCAGCAACCCGGTAACGGCCGACGCCTGACCCACCCCGGCAGACAATAAAAAACCGGCCAACCCATGAGAGTTGGCCGGTTTTTTGTGACGTTTTACATGTGCTTGATCAGGGCCTCACCGAAACCGGAACTGGTGACCAGGGTTGCGCCATCCATCAGACGCTCGAAGTCATAGGTCACCGTCTTGGCAGCAATAGCGCCATTGGTACCTTTGATAATCAGATCCGCCGCCTCAGTCCAGCCCAGGTGACGCAGCATCATCTCAGCCGAGAGAATCACTGAACCGGGGTTTACCTGGTCCTTGCCAGCGTATTTTGGCGCGGTACCGTGCGTGGCTTCGAACATTGCCACGGTATCAGACAGGTTGGCACCCGGCGCAATACCGATACCACCAACTTCCGCCGCCAGGGCGTCAGAAAGGTAGTCACCGTTGAGGTTGAGAGTGGCAATCACGTCGTATTCAGCCGGACGCAGGAGGATCTGCTGGAGCATGGCGTCAGCGATGGCATCTTTGACAATCACTTCACGACCGGTTTTCGGGTTCTTGAACTTCATCCACGGGCCGCCGTCGAGCAGCTCGGCGCCGAATTCGTTCTTGGCGATCTCGTAGCCCCAATCTTTGAAGGCACCTTCGGTGAACTTCATGATGTTGCCTTTGTGCACGATGGTCAGCGACTTGCGGTCGTTATCCACTACATACTGCAGGGCTTTACGCACCAGGCGCTGAGTACCCTCTTTGGACACCGGCTTGATGCCGATACCGCAATCCTGGTCGAAACGGATCTTGGTAACGCCCATTTCTTCTTTGAGGAACTTGATGACCTTGTTCGCCTCGGGCGAACCGGCTTTCCATTCGATACCGGCATAAATGTCTTCGGAGTTTTCCCGGAAGATCACCATATCGACGTCGCCAGGCTTTTTCACCGGGCTGGGCACACCCTGGAACCACACCACAGGACGCAGGCAGACATACAGGTCCAGCTGCTGGCGCAGGGCCACGTTGAGAGAGCGAATACCGCCACCGACCGGGGTGGTCAGCGGGCCTTTGATGGAGACGACGTAATCTTTGACCGCGTCCAGGGTTTCCTGAGGCAGCCAGGTATCCTGGTCATACACCTGGGTGGCCTTTTCACCGGCATAGACTTCCATCCAGGAAATCTTGCGCTTGCCCCCATAGGCTTTTTCTACAGCAGCATCGACCACTTTGATCATGACGGGACTGACGTCTACGCCAATGCCGTCGCCTTCGATGAACGGGATGATCGGATTATCAGGAACATTGAGAGAATGGTCCGCATTGACGGTGATTTTGTCGCCGACTGCCGGAACCTTGATTTTCTGGTATCCCATGCTGCACTCCGTTTTTTTTGGTGTGGTACGTCATCTGGATCCCCAGAGCGTACCCCAGTTGCACGGCAACGGGAACCATGGGCGCGAATGCACCATTCTGGGGCCATTGCGCCTACATCTTTGGTCTAAAAAAGCCGCCGTTACACGTTGATCTTGGTGATTCCGATCAAGGATTTGATATACTCCGCCGGTGACCAAAGGGTCACAGGGGCAAAGCGTCTGAAGCGCGACCCCGACCTGACTGGGCTGCTACCGCAGTTCAGCCGCTTGACACTCGACTGATGCAATCCACCATCACCGCACAGAACCCTCGACCTTCTGCTCATAGATGTGTCTGAGCGAAGCGCCTACCCTGCGCACTTCGAGATTCTGCGCACGCTCAGCAAAACAGAGAGTTAACCCGAATATGCCCACCCGATCCAAGATCATCTACACCTTCACCGACGAAGCCCCTGCCCTCGCCACCTATTCACTGCTCCCCATCGTCGAAGCCTTTACCGCTTGCGCCGACATCGCCGTAGAAACCCGGGACATCTCTCTGGCCGGCCGCATCCTTTCTGCCTTCCCTGAACAGCTCGGCGCCGACAAGCAAGTGGCCGACCACCTGGCAGAACTGGGCCAACTGGCAACCACGCCAGAAGCCAACATCATCAAGCTGCCGAACATCAGCGCCTCGGTACCGCAGCTCAAAGCCGCGATCAAGGAACTGCAAGCCAAGGGCTTCAATGTTCCAGACTACCCAGAAGCCGCCGCTACCGATGCCGAGAAAGAAGCCAAGGCGCGCTACGACCGCATCAAGGGCAGCGCCGTAAACCCGGTGCTGCGTGAAGGTAACTCTGACCGCCGCGCCCCCCTGTCGGTCAAGAACTACGCGCGCAAGCACCCGCACAAGATGGGCGCCTGGGCTGCTGACTCCAAGTCCCACGTGGCCCACATGAGCCATGGCGACTTCTACGGCAGCGAAAAAGCCGCACTGATCGAAGCCGATGACACCCTGCGCATCGAGCTGCTGGACAAGAACGGCACCACCACCGTTCTGAAAGAAAAGACTGCGGTCAATGCCGGCGAGATCATCGACTGCGCCGTCATGAGCACCAAGGCGCTGCGTAAATTCATCGCCGTCGAAATCGAAGATGCCAAGGCCAAAGGCGTACTGCTGTCGGTACACCTCAAAGCTACCATGATGAAGGTCTCCGACCCGATCATGTTCGGCCAGATCGTTGCCGAGTACTACCAGGATGCGCTGAACAAGCACGCCGCCGTACTCGAAGAGATCGGCTTCAACCTGAACAACGGTATCGGCGACCTGTACGCCCGCATCAAGGCCCTGCCAGCTGAGCAGCAGGCGCAGATCGAAGCCGACGTCAAAGCTGTCTACGACGTGCGTCCAGCGCTGGCCATGGTCAACTCCGACAAGGGCATCACCAACCTGCACGTACCAAGCGACGTCATCGTCGACGCTTCGATGCCGGCCATGATCCGTGACTCGGGCAAGATGTGGAACACCGAAGGCCAACTGCAAGACACCAAGGCCGTGATCCCGGATCGTTGCTACGCCACCATCTACCAGGCCGTTATCGAAGACTGCAAGCAACACGGCGCCTTCGATCCGACCACCATGGGCAGCGTACCGAACGTTGGCCTGATGGCGCAGAAAGCCGAAGAGTACGGCTCTCACGACAAGACCTTCCAGGCCAAGGCCGACGGCGTAATCCGTGTGGTTGATGGCAAGGGCAACCTGCTGCTGTCCCAGGAAGTCGAAGCCGGCGACATCTTCCGCATGTGCCAGACCAAAGACGCGCCGATCCAGGACTGGGTCAAACTGGCCGTCAACCGCGCCCGCGCCAGCAACACCCCAGCGCTGTTCTGGCTCGACCCACAGCGCGCCCACGACGGCGTGCTGATCGAAAAGGTCCAGCAGTACCTGAAAGACCACGACACCACCGGCCTGGACATCCGCGTCCTGTCGCCTGTCGAGGCCATGAAGGTTTCCCTGCAGCGCATCCGTGCGGGCCAGGACACTATCTCGGTGACCGGCAACGTCCTGCGCGACTACCTGACTGACCTGTTCCCGATCATGGAACTGGGCACCAGCGCCAAGATGCTGTCGATCGTACCGCTGATGAACAACGGCGGCCTGTTCGAAACCGGCGCCGGCGGCTCGGCTCCGAAGCACGTACAGCAACTGGTTGAAGAGAACTTCCTGCGTTGGGATTCGCTGGGCGAATTCCTGGCCCTGGCAGCTTCCCTGGAGCACCTGGGCACTACCTACGACAACTCGAAAGCCAAGGTACTGGCGGCGACCCTGGACCAGGCCACCGGCCAGTTCCTGGACACCAACAAGTCCCCTGCGCGCAAGGTCGGCGGTATCGACAACCGTGGCAGCCACTTCTACCTGACCCTGTACTGGGCCCAGGCACTGGCTGCACAGAGCGACGACGCGGCACTGCAAGCGCGCTTTGCGCCACTGGCAAAAACCCTGGCCGAGAACGAAGCGACCATCGTCGCTGAGCTCAACGCCGTACAAGGCAAGCCGGTTGAAATCGGTGGTTACTACTACCCAGATGCCGAGCTGACCAGCAAAGTGATGCGCCCAAGCCAGACCCTCAACAGCGCGATTACCGCACTGTAAGGTTCACTTGACGTAACATCAGAAGCCCCGGCCACGCACCGGGGCTTCTGCTTTTTCGGACTACAGCAGCGCCCCTATCACTGGCAAGCCAGCTCCCAGAGGTCAGCGGTGATCCCGTGGGAGCTGGCTTGCCAGCGATAGGGCCCTAGAGATCACCCAAGGACCTCGCACATGACCTGGCAACCGCATATCACTGTCGCCACCCTCATCGAAGACCAGGGCCGCTTCCTCATGGTCGAAGAATTCAAAGCCGGCAAGCATGTCTTCAATCAGCCCGCCGGCCACCTGGAGGCCAACGAAAGCCTGCTCGACGCAGCCCTGCGCGAAACCCTCGAAGAAACCGCCTGGGAGGTCGAGCTGACAGGGGTTGTCGGCATCTATCTCTATACTGCCCCCAGTAACGGCGTGACCTACCAGCGCATCTGCTTTGCCGCCCGCCCGCTCAAACACCACCCTGAGCGCGCTCTGGACAGCGACATCGTCCGCGCCGTGTGGCTGACCCGCGAGGAGCTGCTGGCCGACCCCGCACGCTGGCGCAGCGAGCTGGTGCCACGCTGCATTGACGATTACCTGACCGGGCCGCTGCACAGCCTGGCCTTAATCCGCGACTGACAGCGACGATGCCTTGCGGCCCACAGCCTGATAGAATCGTTGTCTTTTTCCAGATACACAGCCGGTACCTATGATCAGTCCAGCACTTTACGAACCCGAAAAGACACGCGTTATCGTCGGCATGTCCGGCGGCGTGGACTCTTCCGTCTCCGCCCTCCTGCTGATGGAGCAGGGCTATCAGGTGGAAGGCCTGTTCATGAAGAACTGGGAAGAGGACGACGGCACCGAATATTGCACCGCCCGCGAAGACCTGGCCGATGCCCAGGCCGTGTGCGACCGCATCGGCATCAAGCTGCACACTGCCAACTTTGCCGCCGAGTACTGGGATCACGTCTTTGAACATTTCCTCGAAGAGTACAAAGCCGGTCGCACGCCGAACCCGGACATCCTCTGCAACCGCGAAATCAAGTTCAAGGCGTTCCTCGACTACGCCCTGATGCTCGGCGCCGACCTGATCGCCACCGGCCACTACGTGCGCCGCCGCGACACCGACGGGCGCACTGAGCTGCTCAAGGGCCTGGATCCGAACAAGGACCAGAGCTACTTCCTCCACGCCGTCGGCGGCGAGCAGATTGCCCGCACCCTGTTCCCGGTCGGCGAGCTGGAAAAGCCTGAAGTACGTGCTATTGCCGAGAAACACGGCCTGGCCACCGCGAAGAAGAAAGACTCCACCGGCATCTGCTTTATTGGCGAACGTCGCTTCAGCGATTTCCTCAAGCAATACCTGCCGGCGCAACCCGGCGAGATCCAGACCACCGACGGTGAAGTGATCGGCCGTCATCACGGCCTGATGTATCACACCATCGGCCAACGCCAGGGCCTGGGCATCGGCGGCCTCAAGGACGCCAGCGACGAGCCGTGGTATGTCCTGGAAAAAGACCTCAGCCGTAACGTGCTGGTGGTCGGCCAGGGCAACGAGCACCCGTGGCTGTTCTCCCGCGCCTTGCTGGCCTCGGAGATTTTCTGGGTCAACCCGATCGACCTGTCCAACCCGCGCCAGCTGACGGCCAAAGTACGCTATCGCCAGAGCGACCAGACCTGCACCCTGGAGCGCACCGAAGGTGGCTACCGCGCAGTCTTCGACGAACCGCAGCGCGCGGTGACGCCGGGGCAGTCCGTGGTGTTCTACGACGGTGAAATCTGCCTCGGTGGCGGCGTAATCGAAACGGCCGAGCCGTGGAGCGCCCACTGATGAGCTCGATTCAAGAGCAGTTGATCGCCCTTGGCGGTGTCTTTCAGGCCGCGGTGCTGGTTGACCGCATCGCTCGCACCGGCCAGGCCAGCGAGGCCAATCTGGGCTGCATGCTCGGCAGCCTGCTGGTGCGTGATCCGCAAAACACCCTGGAAGTGTTCGGCGGTGACGACCTCAACCTGCGCGACGGGTACCGCGCCCTGGCCAGCGCCCTGGAGCGCGACCCGGGCAGCCTGCAGCGCGAGCCGCTGCGTTATGCCTTGTCGATGCTAGGCCTTGAGCGCCAGCTGGCCAAACGCGGCGATATGCTCGATGTGATCGGCAATCGCCTGCCGCAGATCCAGTCCCAGGCTGAGCATTTTGGCCTGGTGCACGAGAACGTCATTGCCTCCAGCGGCGCCCTGTACCAGGACACTTTGAGCACCCTGCGCCAGCGCATTCAGGTACACGGCGACATGCGCCACCTGCAACAGCCGAGCAACGCCTCGAAGATCCGCGCCCTGCTGCTGGCCGGCATTCGTGCTGCGCGCCTGTGGCGTCAGCTGGGCGGACATCGCTGGCAGTTGGTGATCAGCCGGCGCAAACTGCTCAAAGAGCTGTATCCGATGCTGCGCGGCTGACTGCCCCATCACCGGCAAGACCGGCTCCCACAGTGGTTCGGTGTACACCGAAACCTTGTGGTGGCCGACCTTGCCGGCCGTATTTTTTGATTGATGTGCTGGCATTACCTTTTGTCAGCCACCCGACCCGAGCGCATTTTTCATGTATGATATGCGCCCTCTTCAAAGCCTGACTGTCCGAGAACACCCCATGCAGCTTTCCTCGCTCACTGCGGTTTCCCCTGTTGACGGCCGTTATGCCGGCAAAACCCAGGCCCTGCGCCCTATCTTCAGCGAATACGGTCTGATCCGTTTCCGCGCCTTGGTTGAGGTGCGCTGGTTGCAACGCCTCGCCGCCCATCCGCAAATCGCTGAAGTTCCAGCGTTTTCCGCTGAAGCCAATGCACTGCTCAACGGCCTGGCTGATGAGTTCGCCCTCGAGCACGCCGAACGCGTGAAAGAAATCGAGCGCACCACCAACCACGACGTCAAGGCCATTGAGTACCTGCTCAAAGAGCAGGCTGCCAAGCTGCCAGAACTGGCCAAGGTCAGCGAGTTCATTCATTTCGCCTGCACCAGTGAAGACATCAACAACCTGTCCCACGCCCTGATGCTGCGCGAAGGCCGTGACAGCGTGCTGCTGCCACTGATGCGCCAGATCGCTCAGGCTATCCGTGAGCTGGCCCACCGCTTCGCCGACGTACCGATGCTATCGCGCACCCACGGTCAACCGGCTTCGCCGACCACCCTGGGCAAAGAGCTGGCCAACGTCGTCTACCGCCTTGAGCGCCAGATCACTCAGGTTGCTGCCGTACCGCTGCTGGGCAAGATCAACGGCGCCGTGGGCAACTACAACGCCCACCTGTCGGCCTACCCGCAGATCGACTGGGAAGCCAACGCCCGCGCCTTCATCGAAGACGAGCTGGGCCTGGTGTTCAACCCGTACACCACCCAGATCGAGCCACACGACTACATCGCCGAGCTGTTCGATGCGATCGCTCGCTTCAACACCATCCTGATCGACTTCGACCGCGATATCTGGGGCTATATCTCCCTGGGTTACTTCAAGCAGCGCACCATCGCTGGCGAAATCGGCTCCTCGACCATGCCGCACAAGGTCAACCCGATCGACTTCGAAAACTCCGAAGGTAACCTGGGTATTGCCAACGCACTGTTCCAGCACCTGGCCAGCAAGTTGCCGATCTCGCGCTGGCAGCGCGACCTGACCGACTCTACTGTGCTGCGCAACCTGGGCGTTGGTTTTGCCCACAGCGTGATTGCCTACGAGGCCAGCCTCAAGGGCATCAGCAAGCTGGAAATCAACGAAGCCCGCATCGCCGAAGACCTGAACGCCTGCTGGGAAGTTCTGGCCGAGCCAATCCAAACGGTCATGCGTCGCTACGACATCGAGAACCCCTACGAGAAGCTCAAAGAGCTGACCCGTGGCAAAGGCATCAGCCCTGAAGCACTGCTGACCTTCATCGATGGTCTGGACATGCCAGTCGAAGCGCGCGAAGAGCTGAAGAAGCTGACCCCAGCTTCCTACATCGGTAACGCCGCGGCGCAAGCCAAACGCATCTGATCTGCGCCCTGCGCGAAAACGCCCGGCTCAGCCGGGCGTTTTTATTAGCGAAAGAAAATTACTTTTTTTCAATAGGTTACACATGAATCCTGATACTCCACTGCAGCTGCTGGGCGGCCTCACAGCCCGTGAATTCATGCGCGACTACTGGCAGAAAAAACCTCTGCTGGTACGCCAGGCCTTTACCGACTTCGAAAGCCCGATCGATGCCGACGAACTGGCCGGCCTGGCCCTGGAAGAAGAAGTCGAATCGCGCCTGGTGATCGAGCACGGCGAGCGTCCGTGGGAACTGCGCCGCGGCCCGTTCGAAGAAGACACGTTCAGCACCCTGCCTGAACGTGACTGGACCCTGCTGGTACAAGCGGTCGACCAGTTCGTGCCAGAAGTCCATGAGTTGCTGGAGCACTTTCGCTTCCTGCCAAGCTGGCGCATCGACGATGTGATGATCAGCTTTGCCGCCCCAGGTGGCAGCGTCGGTCCGCACTTCGATAACTACGACGTGTTCCTGCTGCAAGGCGAAGGCAAGCGCAACTGGAAGATCGGCCAAATGTGCGACAGCGACAGCCCGCTGCTCGAGCATGCCGACCTGCGCATCCTGGCCGAGTTCGAGCAGAGCGAGGAGTGGACCCTGGAACCGGGCGACATGCTCTACCTGCCGCCGCGCCTGGCACATTACGGCATTGCCGAAGACAACTGCCTGACCTACTCGGTGGGTTTCCGTGCGCCAAGTGCCGCCGAAGTACTGACCCACTTCACCGACTTCCTCAGCCAGTTCCTGCCGGACGAAGAGCGCTACAGCGACGCCGACGCTCAGCCGGTCAGCGATCCACACCAGATCCAGCACGACGCCCTCGGCCGCCTGAAGAGCCTGCTGACCGAGCACATGGGCGACGAGCGCCTGCTGCTGACCTGGTTCGGCCAGTTCATGACCGAGCCACGCTATCCGGAAATGGTCGCCGGCGAGCCGCTGGACGAAGCCGACCTGATCGAAAGCCTGGCCCAAGGTGCGATCCTGATTCGCAATCCAAGTGCTCGCCTGGCCTGGTCGGAAGTCGACGACAACCTGTTGCTGTTCGCCAGCGGCCAAAGCCGCTTGCTGCCAGGCGATCTGCGCGAACTGCTGAAACTGATCTGCGCCGCCGATGCGTTGCACATCGAAAACCTCGAAGAGTGGCTTGAAAGCGATCAAGGCCTTACATTGATCTGCGAACTGGTCAAACAAGGAAGCTTGGGGTTTGCCAATGAATAAAATCCGCGTTCGCCTCGCCGACTGGCACAAAGACAACGCCGACATTCGCCGTATCCGTGAAGCCGTATTCATCGCCGAACAATGCGTGCCGCCTGAACTGGAGTGGGATGCCGACGACGATAGCGCCGTGCATTTCCTTGCCATGGAAGGTGATTACGCCATCGGTACCGCCCGCCTGCTCGGCGACGGTCAGATCGGTCGCGTCTCGGTGCTCAAGGATTGGCGCGGCCTGAAAGTCGGCGATGCACTGATGCAGGCGGTTATCGTCGAAGCGCAGAACCGCGACCTCAAGCAGCAGATGCTCAGCGCACAGGTGCATGCCACACCGTTCTATGAGCGCCTTGGCTTCAAGGTGGTCAGCGAAGAGTTCCTCGAAGCGGGGATTCCGCACGTGGACATGGTTCGCGAGTCGCGGGAACTGGTCTGACTTCTTGCTGGCGAGGCCCGGCATTGCCGGGCCAGGGGCACTGCACACTGAATGCGGACCGCCCCATCGCTGGCAAGGCCGGCCCTTATTAACCAAGTGCAAGTGCGCTGCGCCACCGGGGTCACTCCCATAACCCCTGCAAATTTGCCATCATGTCCACTCCACCCGCGGAGATCATGGACATGCCGCTACGCCCCCTACTCGCCTCCCTGCTTCTGACGTTCAGCCTGAATGCGCTGGCCGCCACTGAAGTCCTGCCACTGAACCACCGCACCAGCGCCGAATTACTCCCCACCGCACAATCTTTTATCGGCAAGAACGGCACGGTGAGCGCCTTCGAGAACAAGCTTATCGTCAATGCCGACCCTGAACGGATCGACGACCTGCGCACCCTCCTGCAACAACTGGACACCGCGCCGCGGCGCCTGATGATCAGCGTCGACAACAACGACAGCAACTTCCAGGACAACCGTGGCAACGCCCGGGTGATTCGCTACGGCACCGCCAACCGCGAAGGCGGGATGCAGCAAGTACAGGCCAGCGAAGGCAGCCCGGCGCTGATTCAGGTGGGCCAGAGCGTTCCGATCACCAGCACCAGTACTGATGGCTACGGCCGCCTGCAGAGTGATACCGAATACCGTAACGTCACCCAGGGTTTCTACGTCACGGCAAACGTCAGCGGCGACAACGTGACCCTAAGCATCAGCACCAACAATGACCGGATGAGCCAGGAACGTCCTGATGTAGTGAAGGTACAAAGCACCGACACAAAGGTCAGCGGCAAGCTCGGTGAGTGGATCACTCTGGCCGGTGTCAACCAGCAGAGCCAAGCCGAACGCAGCGCCTCAACCCTCTCCTACAGCACTCAACGCGGAGAAAACATGACTTTACGGGTGAAAGTCGACGCTTTGGACTGAACCCAGGCAAATCAAGGTCTCGACCAAAGGCCTCGAAACTGACTGAAGAGTCGCATTAGACCAAAGATGTAGTGGAATGAAAAAAGCACTACAAAACATTTGACGACCTCAAATCGTCGAGGCATGATGGCCCCGCTCCCGCTAATCAGAGGCCCTGGCAAGGGCCTTCGAGCCGCGCTCTAACTTACCCACCTGAGCCGACTCGTGTCTGTACAGCCCACAAGGCAGTTTGACGAGGTTGCGACTGGAACGAAGTTGTCCCGAGGGACGGAAGCGCATCATGAGGCACCCGGCAGCACTGTCACTGCAGCTCGGCAACCACGAGCCACCCTGCAGCGAACACCTCGCCTACGCCTGCTCACTTCCCCTCTTCGAGCCCCATCGTTCGACCGTCGCAACGTTCGCTGAACATGACTTACGCCAGGCTTCTGATCTGCGCTGTGTGAGCGAGAATTTTTTCCAAGACCGATGCGACGAGGTTTATTTCCATGGCACTGACACGCGAACAGCAAATTGCAGCCCTCGAAAAAGACTGGGCCGAGAACCCGCGCTGGAAAGGCGTGACCCGTACCTACACCGCCGCCGATGTCGTACGTCTGCGTGGCTCGGTCCAGCCTGAGCACACCCTGGCCCGCATGGGTGCCGAGAAGCTGTGGAAGCTGGTCACCCAGGGTGCCCACCCGGCCTTCCGCCCGGAAAAAGATTTCGTCAACTGCATGGGCGCCCTGACCGGTGGCCAGGCCGTTCAACAGGTTAAAGCCGGCATTCAGGCGATCTACCTGTCCGGCTGGCAAGTGGCTGCCGACAACAACTCGGCTGAGTCCATGTACCCAGACCAATCGCTGTACCCGGTGGACTCGGTTCCAACCGTGGTCAAGCGCATCAACAACTCGTTCCGTCGCGCCGACCAGATCCAGTGGAAAGCCGGCAAGAACCCAGGTGACGACGGTTACATCGACTACTTCGCACCGATCGTGGCTGACGCTGAAGCCGGCTTCGGCGGCGTTCTCAACGCCTACGAACTGATGAAGAACATGATCGAAGCAGGCGCCGCCGGCGTTCACTTCGAAGACCAACTGGCCTCGGTGAAAAAATGCGGCCACATGGGCGGCAAGGTACTGGTACCGACCCAGGAAGCCGTTCAGAAGCTCAGCGCTGCCCGTCTGGCTGCCGACGTTGCTGGCGTACCGACCATCATCCTGGCCCGTACCGACGCCAACGCCGCTGACCTGCTGACCAGCGACTGCGACCCGTACGACCAGCCATTCGTGATTGGCGAGCGCACTCAGGAAGGTTTCTACAAGGTACGTGCTGGCCTGGACCAAGCCATTGCCCGCGGCCTGGCTTACGCGCCTTACGCCGACCTGATCTGGTGTGAAACCGCCAAACCGGACCTGGACGAAGCCCGTCGCTTCGCCGAAGCGATCAAGAAGGAATACCCGGACCAGATCCTGTCCTACAACTGCTCGCCTTCTTTCAACTGGAAGAAGAACCTGGACGACGCGACCATCGCCAAGTTCCAGCGCGAACTGTCGGCCATGGGCTACAAGCACCAGTTCATCACCCTGGCTGGCATCCACAACATGTGGCACGGCATGTTCAACCTGGCGCACGACTACGCACGCAACGACATGACCGCCTACGTGAAACTGCAGGAACAAGAGTTCGCTGACGCCTCGAAAGGCTACACCTTCGTGGCCCACCAGCAAGAAGTCGGCACCGGCTACTTCGACGACATGACCACCGTCATCCAAGGTGGCAAGTCTTCGGTTACCGCTCTGACCGGTTCGACTGAAGAAGAGCAGTTCCACTGATAGGCAGCTAACGCCTAAGCAGCATCAAAACCCGGAGAAGCCCTGCTCTCCGGGTTTTTTCATTTCATGTGTCATCGACTGTTGCTGACGTCAGTCGGCGAACCCGCTCTGCCCCGGCCCAGCAACAGACAGGTCACGCCAAACACCACGCCTGTACTACCAAACACTGCCCAGGTCGCGTTGAAACCAAGGCTGTCCAGCATCGGTACAGCCATCGCCACGCAAAGCACCTTCGCTCCTGCCTGCACCACGGGTATCAGCGAGAACAGCAGCCCCTGGCGCGACTTTGGCGCATACCGGGCAATCAGAGCAGCCATGTAGGTTATGCCAATGATCTCGCTCAGGGTCCAGATACCCACCAGCAGCAGTATCGTCAGCCACGTATCGACGAAGGCATAGGCGCCGAAGCCAATGCCATAGCAGATGGCCGCAAGCGCCAGATTACTCATGGCTGACCAGCGTCGGGTCAAGACAATCAGCGGTCGCGTCAAGGCAATGACCAGCAGCCCGTTGACGATACCGGCCATCCCGAACAAACGTGCAGCATCACCTATACCTAGCGCTGCCAGCCAGAGGGGGAACTGGTATTCGCGCTGCCCATCGAGCAACGACAGCACGAAGAACATCGCACCGGCCAGGATCACCACCACGGGTATCGGCGCGCGCCTTGCGCTACGTTGCGTTACCCGCTCATCGGGCACATGTTCAGGCGCAGGCAGGGTCAGCACGGCACTAGCGACCAGGCAGACCAGGCAAATTGCAGCGTTGAACCACAACAGATACTGGCTTTGCCAGCTCAACAGGAGGCTGCCGACCACGAACAGCAGAACACCACCGGCATTGCTGGCCAGGTGCAGGTAAGCAAAGGCACCCACATGGTCGCCCGGCGGAGCAGCCTGGGCTGCCATGACACTGAACAACGGCGTGATGGCGCCCGCACTGAACATAAACAGCAACACCATCGCGATAGCGATCGGCGAGGCCAGCACCAGGCCTGCCAGCAGTGCCAGCAGCGCCCCCACCGAGCAGACCAACAACAGGGCCCGGCTGCCCACCCGGCCGGTCAGTTGACCGCCAAGCAAATTACCCGCCAGGTAACTGGTGATCATCAACGCCACAGTAGTCGCAAGCCCGGCATCCGTCAGCCCGAAGTGTCGATGCATGAACAACGCCGCAAACGATCCTACGCCGTTAGCCATGACGAACAATAACTTGAGCAGTGCCACCTTGTGCATCAGTGGACTCATGCGCATGAAACCGCGGGGCACTGCACTATCCACGAGGGCCGAGGCACAGGGTCGTGCCATCCTTGAGCCGTGCAATCCAGCGCCGCTCGCTACCGGTGTGCACCCGCCAGCGCCCAAGCAACTCATCGACGTCCAGCGACTGCGCCTGGCGCGCCAGACGCAGGAACAGGCGAACAGCCTTCACACTGGTACAGTGCTGGAGCAATCGCCCGCTGGTCAGGGAGCAGACGTCACCGACAGCGCAGAACCGATCCCTGGCCTTGAGTAGATCATGACTACAACTCACCTCGTAAAGCATCTCCAGCAACGCACGCTCGCGCGTTGACCTGAGCAAACCTGCCTGCCGTTCAAGCGTCGCTGTACCTAGCGTCGGTGCGCCGCTCCAGTCGAACAATCGGGCATGCACGTAACGCACCGGATAACGTTCGACAAACCAGCGGGGCAATGAGGCGCGACTATCACCCCACAACACCAGCGGTGCGACATCATCTTCACAGACGGTCCCCAGCACACTGTCACCCCCGATATGCAAGCCAGCAATCTGCCGTGTCAGGTAGGAGAAACCAGCGCACAGGCTCGGTTCGGTCTCTGGAAAGGCATACAGCCCGTGGGCGATACGGTTCAGCCAGCCATTCTTTGCGTAGCTCGCAGCCCGCTGACTCGAGATACCGATGCGCTGCAACGCGCTGAGATCGAGCAGCATCTCTCTGGGCTGGGAGATATAGAGCTTTCTGATCAATGAATATTGTTGTGTTGACATAGCCCGCACTCCGCTGTTTCTGGTCGGCCAGCGTCGATGACTGTGGGTGCGCAGCCCCCCACGACCCCGACGGATGACTTCAAGCCTCATGTAGAGCCTGGATGAGCGTATGCAGGTCGGCGCTCCCCGGTATCGCCACACGCAGGACATTAGCGAGCAGAGCACCGGCATGGGGATACCCCGAACAATCGGCGAAGCGGATTCCAGCCCTGTGCAGGGCCTTGGTCAGACGCTGCTCATTGCAATCATCGAGTAGCACGAAGTTCGCGTGGGTATCGATGACACCGACCCCCAGGCCCTGACAGCACTCGATGAGCTGCGTCCGTACGTGATCCTGGCGACCATGTGCCGACGCCAAAGCCGGCAGGTTGGACAGGCAGTGCAGGGCCGCCTTCACTGCGGCATGGTTGATATCCCAAGGGCCACGCACCTTGAGTAATTGCCTGACGGCATGGGCACCGGCAACGACATAACCCAACCTCAAGCCTGCCAGGCCAAAGTACTTGGAAAAAGAGCGGATCACGAACACCTGCTCAAGGCCGCTGAAAGCCGGAAGGCAGGAGTGGCGCAGATACTCGTAATAACATTCATCCACGATCACCGGCTTGTTCAGCCCTACACAGTGATTGATCAACCGATGAAGATCGCCAGGTTCAATCTGCACCCCCAACGGATTATTCGGATTGCACAGGATCAGCCCATCGCTACCGGGCAAGGCATCGAGCACCGCATCGCATGGCAAGCGGAATGACTGTCCGTGGCGCTCATAGGGCACGACGACCGACGTCACCCCGTTGACGTCGAGCATCTGGTAGTAGAACGAAAACACCGGCGACGGAATGACCACCCGCGCGCCTGGCGCGAAGACCAGCCGCACCACCAGATCGATGGCCTGGTCGGCACCATTGGTCAGGAGCAGATGCTGCCTGGGGACCTGGCAATAATCAGCGAGCGCATCAAGCAATAGCCTGTAGTTGGGGTAGGTGTACAAGTCCCTCGGGCTCAATGCACCGGTAAGGAATGTATCCAGGAAGGATTCGAGAAACTGGTTCTCATTGAGATCAAGCAATACCGAAGAGAAATCACGCTCCGGTGCTCTCCATTGCCCGGCCGCCAAGGTGTGCGGATGCAGTTTCACCGGCCTGCCCCTCCATAGATGATTTCCTCGCCCTGCCGGTACATCTGCTGTACATCAGCCTCGTCGACGTAAACCACCGGGAAGCCACTGGCAGCAGCCAGCTGTTGACTGACGATCAAGCGCCCGACCTCTGCGGTGAAGGCCAGGGCACGATGAAACGCCTCCGAGAGGTTGCGCCCCAAGGTGGTGATACCGTGGCCGGGCATGACGATGCAATTGGTATCGGACACACATCGGGCAATGGCCTGGATATCCAGTTCGATGTTCACACCTTCGCCCAAAATGCAGGGCGGCTTGCCCATCACCAGGGCCGTGTCGGTGGAAACGTACTTCATCGCCCGCCAGCGCAAGACCGAAAAGAACGCGATGACGTCATTGGGATGCAAGTGCACGGTGGCATTGATGTCAGGGCGGCGGCAGAGGATCTCCCGGTGCATCCGATGCCCCAGGCTCGGCCTTGTAGTGCCATGCAACAACTCATTCGAAAGCAGGTCCAGCACGACGATGTGTTCCAATTCGCACTCTTCGAGCGACAGGCCAAGGTGCTTGGTATAGACGACATCGCACCGCCAGTGCGGGCAATGGCGGCGCACGGCGATATTGCCCAAGGTATTCATCAGCAGACGCCTGGCAGCCAGGCGTTGCCCGTAGAGCAGAATGCCTTGAGCCGTCGCGCGGTCGAACCACTCGGGAATCTCACACCGCTGCGCAGGCCAAGCCTTGATGGTCGATTCAAACATGGACCTTGCCCTCCCTGCCTTGCAGCCTGCACTGATCGGCCCCGATTGCCGCATCTTCTTCCAACATCGCCAGCAGGGTCTGCAGCGCCTTTGCCTTCAGTGTCGATAATGACCGATGGCTGTAAAACGCCGCGTGAGGTGTCATTGCCACGCGTTCATGTTCGCGAAGTGCGCGCGGTACATCCGGCTCGTGCTCGACGACATCGAGCAGGGCCTGCCCTACACGCCCGCTGTCCAGTGCCCGCAACAGGCTGTCGTTATCGATGAGCGCACCGCGAGACGTGTTGATCAACGCAGCGCCAGGCTTGATCCGGGCGAAACTGCGATCGTTGAGCAAGTGACGGGTAGCCGGCGACAGCGGCAAATGCAATGACAAAATATCGGCCTGTGCCAGCAAAGTCTCGAACGAACAGGCCTGCGCTGCTTCGTCCGGACAGCGTGTCAGCGCTGGATCGTGAAACTTCACTCTATAACCGAACGCGGCTGCGCGCCGGGCCACAGTCTGACCGATGGCCCCATACCCCAGCAGCCCGAGCACCGTCTCGCGGCAGGGTTTCACCCCACCTTCGCCTACCTCGCCACCGTGGTCGCGCCAGCGCCACCCACCCTGGCGGGTGTGCCTGAAATAATCGAGCAGCCTGCGCTGGGCGAGCAGCACCAGGGCGAAGCTATGCTCGGCAACTTCATCCACCCCCACCTGGCCTATGTTGGCAAAGCGCACAGCCCGTTTTTGCAGGGCCGCCATATCAACGTCATCCACACCCGTGGTCGCCTTTACCAGCGCTCGACACCGCGATGCCCGGGCCAGCAGCGCTTCGTCAACCACCACAGAATGAAAGGCAACGATACCGTCGGCCCATGCCAGTTGCCTGAACGTCGGGGTGCAGGTCACCTTGATCTCAGTCCCGTCATCACGCTGGCCATCAAACTCGCCATGCTCGACATAGTTCACCCGCAGCGAATCAATCATCAGAATATTCACGTGGTCATCCTTCTCCATTTGGCGCTGGTTGCCTGTGCCCCTGGGTATGATTCTTCGTCGAACCGCTGAGGTAATCGCACCACCGCCCCAACTGTCGCTCAAGCGCAGTGGTATATAGATGCCTGGCGACAAGCATGTCCTGGCTGGCGTGGCCAACGCAGCGAAAGTAGCTGATTGCCGCGTGCCGAGGTGACGGGGGCTTGTGTAGCAATGCATCGAGGGCGGTAATCTGCCGGGGCGTAATCAGCGAACGAGCCAGGGCCTGGCTGACTTCCCCCGATTCACGCATCGCCGCCTGCGGGTCATCGACGTGGATAAGCGCATGGCCGAGTAAGCCGGGATCGACTTCGCAGGCTTGCAAAGTACTGCCCCCTATAGCGTTGATATGCACGCCCGGCTTGAGCTGATGGGCCAGGACCAGAGGTTCTTCCCGGTCGTGGGATGTGGTGGTGCAGACGATGTCCGCATCCGCCAGTGCTTGCCCGACAGAACTGACGGCTTCCACTGGCACACCGATCTGCGCACTCAGCGCGGTGGCAAAGGCACGACAGCGGTCAATGCTCCTGGACACCACCTTGATCCGGCGCAGCTTCCGGATCGCGGCGATGGCCCGTATGTGCGCGCCGGCCTGGACCCCCGCTCCGAGCACGGCCAGCGTCGGTTGCGTCATTGGGCAGAGTCGGTCGGTAACCAGGGCGCTCATGGCGGCGGTTCGAAGTGCAGTCAGGGCGCCACTGTCGAGCATGGCCTGCAGACGTCCCGTCTCGGGATCGAGAAGCAGCACCGCACCATTGATCGCCGCAAGCCCTCGGCGGGGATTGGCCGGAAAGAAAGACGACACCTTGATGCCCATCACCTGGCTCTCCGGTAGAGACGCAGGCATGAACAGTGAGAACGCCCGATGCGAGCGATGCTCGATGATTTGCCGCGCGGGCACCTTGTCCAGCATACGCACACTGGCTCGGTAGTCCCGCGCCAGGATCGCGAGAATTCCCGCGATATCGGTGCACTGGTGGATATCCTGTTCGTTGAGTAAAAGCATGTCCGAAGCCTCGATTGCCATGCGCTCAACCAATCGGATAGTCCTGCGAACATTCTTCGCAGGGCACCAGAAAGGTTCGTCGATAGGTAATGACAGGCAAGCCGTCCTGATTGCGACCCATCACTCCAACGGTGACGATGCCCTGCCCCGGTCGGGATCTGGACAGGCGCTTGGCCAGCACCTCGCTCTCGGCATACAACGTATCGCCTGCAAACACGGGATTCGGCAGGCGGATTTCATCCCAACCCAGGTTGGCAATAGCACGCGCACTCAGGGTGGCGACCGTCATGCCACTGACGATGGCCAGGGTCACCGAGCTGTTGACCAGCAGGCGACCGAATTCGGTACGCTGCGCATAATGCGCGTCGATATGGGCGGGGTGATTGTTCATGTTGATCAGCGACTGCCACAGGTTGTCCAACTCGCTGACAGTCCGCCCGGGACGGTGCTCGAACACATCGCCGACAACGAATGCTTCGTAGGACAAACCGGGCGTTTCACGATAGCGGCTCGGCGTAATGCGCTGATAGCCAGTAATCATCGGTTCCATCGTCAACCTCCTCAGAGTCCCAGCTCCTGGGCACGCTGCATGACTTTCATGGCTTGTTTGACGAACGGCGGCCCGATCATCAGCGCGTTCAATCGGGTGATCTTGCTGCCGCTGCCCTGAGAAGCCTCGATAATCGCGTGGGCCTTTTCGCGCGCCTCCACCGAAGGTGTGAATGCCTGATTGATGATCTCCACTTGACGTGGGTGGATGGCCGTCTTGCCACTGAAGCCCAGATCTCGGGCGGCCAGACTCTCATCCCGCAGGCCCGACTCGTCATCCAGGTGGAAGTAAGCGGTATCGAATGCCGGAATCCCCGACGCCGCAGCGGCAGCGACGATGCTTGAGCGGGCATGCAGCATGTTCTGCCAGCCGCCAATGTCTACGCCCAGACTGGCGGCATAATCCGCGGAGCCAAAGATCAGCCCGTCGGCACTACGCGCCACCGCGTGGATGTCACCTAGACACGACGGGGTTTCCACGGTGACGAACAGCAAGGGAGATATGCCGTCGCGGGCCAGATTGGCGCGCACAATATCGACCTCGCTGGCACACTGGACCATGGTCATGACCACATGAGCCGGCCGTTGCCGCATTCGCTGGAGCAGCAGAAGATCCTGCAACCCCTCGTTGCTACGCAGGGGATTGATGCGTACCGCCATGCTGACCGGTGACTGTTCAACAAAGAACAACTCCAGGTTCAGGCGAGCTGCGGCCTTCTGCCCGGCTGGCACGCCATCCTCAAGGTCCAGGACCATGACATCGCTCAGTTCGCTCTTGCAGTACTGCCCTGGATGCAGAGCAGAACAGTAGAGCAGGCTTCTCGGTACGAACGGACTCATGGACGCGCCTCCTCATTCCCTGTGAGCGACCCGCCGCAGCGCTGTACCTGCTGGGCGACGATCGAGCAGAAGCTGCGGATATCTTCCTCGGTCATGTCTGCACGCAGCATCACGCGCAGGCCGGACTTGTCACGGGCAACAATCGGAAAGAACACTGCCGAGGTGTAGAAACCCTCCCTGAACACCGCCCCGGAAACACTGACCGCCATGTCCGGGCTAGCCATGGGCACGACACGAATCGGCGACGGTGTACCAGCATGTTCGGTCGGCATCAGTTGATCGAACAATGCGATATTGCGCATCAGCCTGCCCTGCAAGGTGGCCAGTTCGGCAGAACGATGGATCTCCAACGATGCCATTGCCGCCCCGATCGCCGCAGGATTCAGGTATTGCGAATAAGACATCGGACCGCCGAAGCGTCGAAATACCTTGTGATAAGACGCCTGCCTGGACATGAATATGCCGCCGCCATTCGCAGCAAATGCCTTCGCCAGCGAATAAACCAGTATGGTTCTGCTGTTTATCTCAGGCATCAAACTACGGACATATCCCTCACCCTTTCTGCCATAAGCACTAAGTGAATGGGAATCATCGAAATAAAGAAACAATCCGTACTTTTCCTGCAATGCCAGCAAGCGCTCGATCGGTGCACTTCCTCCCATGCTGTAGGCACCATCTGCAACATAGGCCACCTGACGATGGCGCTTGCACATATCTTCGATGAATTCCACATCATTATGCGCACAGGTAGTCACCTGAGTTTCATCACCACAGATTGCCTTGACCTGGTTCAATGCAAAGTGCGCGTGCTTGTCAAAGACCAGATAGGGCCGCACGCCATCAGTGAAAATGCCGGCAGCCAACAGCGGCAATGAAGCGACAATGCCGGCACTGCAGGATGTCGCGGTAAAAGCCTGACAGTCGAAGTGAGCCGACAGCGCGTCCTCCAACTCATCCAGTTCGCGCAGGCGAATACGGATGCGCGACGTCGGCAGGTTGACGGTGCCACTGTCCAAGACATACCGCGCAGCCCGCTGGACCAGCCGCTCATCGGTCTCCAGCCCCAGGTAGGAGCAGGAGCACATATTCATGAAGGTATGACCGTCCTGATCGCGCAGCCGGCTGGGATGACATTGAACAACGCTGCGATCGGTCAGGCCGGACTCCTGGGCAAGCTGCCAAGAGGTATTACCCAGTTCGATAGTACGGGCAGTGTTGATGAACATATTTCTTTTTTCGGACATGGTATTCCCCATAAACCTTATTAAGAAGTTCACACGTATAAAGCTAACGAATACAACAGGAAATTTCTTACAGCGGAATACAACATATGTAACCTTTGTGAGCCCTCAGTAAAAATCACCGAGCAACAATACCAACACCATTTGAAACGACAGGTCAAGCAACAGACCAGAGAAGAGCAACTGAAGCATCAGAAAGTCGCGCGCAGGATTAATTAAGGCGCTATTTTCAAACAAAGCACCCGCTCACTTACCGACACATTCAACGAGAACAAGACACACCAACATAACTTAGAAAATATTTGTGACATTTTCTGCAGGAAATTACCCGGATACGCCCTAGCCTTTATTTGCGAACTACTTGTCCGCTACCAACTTTGCAAACCGGAGAACATCCACCAATGGGCAGACTCAAGGGCAAGCGCGCACTGATCACCGGAGCCTCCAACGGCATTGGCCGAGCCATCGCCGAGTCGTTCATAGCCGAAGGGGCCGATATCTTCGTCACCGCCTACACCGACACCAGGGCGATCGAAGCGCTCGTGGCAGCGGCACACGACAGCGGTCGACGCGCCGAATCGGCACGCGTCGATCTGGCCGAAGCCGATGTCGACACGCTGTTCGACCAGGCTCATGACGCACTAGGCGGCCTCGACGTACTGGTGAATGGACCGGCATTCGTCTCGCGCACACCGTTTCTGCACTTCAGCGAACAGGAGTACCAACGTACCCTGGCAGTGAACCTGCGGTTTCCGTTCTTTGCCATCCAGCGCTTCGCCAGGGACTGCATTGCCCAGGGCCGCGCCGGCAGCATCATCAACCTGTCATCGGTGAGCGCCTTCCGGGCGTTGAGCCGCATGGCCGCCTACCAGGCCAGCAAGGCCGGGCTGTCGATGCTCACGCGCAGTTGTGCTCTGGAGCTGGCGGTCCACGGCATTCGGGTCAACACCTTGTCTCCTGGGCTGACCGCCACCCAAGGCAACGCCGATCAATGGCGCGACGCCCCGGACGTCTGGCAGGCACGAAAAAAGGACATCCCCCTGCAGCGTTGCGGCATGCCTGCTGACATGGTCGGCGCAGCTATCCTCCTCGCTTCAGACGAATCGGCCTGGATGACCGGGGCAGATCTGGTGATCGATGGCGGACTCAGCTGTATATAGCGCCGCCTGTGGGCTGGCCTTGCCAGTGATCGAGCGCGAAGCGCTGGCAATCAAGTCGCGGCCAGTATGCCGCCAGTAATGACCCAATCATCGGCAACGTCGACTGCCACAGAGCCATTGAAGTACTTCCTTATTATTTTCCATTGGCTATGCTGGGTGCACAACAACACCAAGGATTGGCCATGCTCCGCCCATTTACCCTGCTCTGCCTGGCGCTGCTCGGCACAGCTTTCTATATATACGCACTGGCCGGCCAGAATGCGCTGCTTGGCCTTGCCGTCAAACCGATCCCGGTACTGGCCCTGATCGCCTGGCTGAAGGCCGCCGAACCATCCCCCTACCGACGTTGGATCACCATTGGCCTGGGCTTCTCAGTACTGGGCGACATCCTTTTGGCTGTGCCTGGCGATCTGTTCGTATTTGGCCTGGCAGCGTTTCTTTGCGCCCATCTGGCCTACCTGCGCGGATACCTGAGCGAAACACGCGAGCGGGCAGCCTCGGCACTGGTAATCTCGGCGCTTGTCGGCACCACGCTGCTGGCCATACTGATCAGCCGTGGCCTGGGCGATCTGCTGATCCCGGTGACGGTGTACGCCCTGGCCATCAGCGCCATGCTCTGGCGCGCCCTGGCCTGTGGGGGTGTCGCCGCACTGGGCGCTATCGCCTTCGTATTTTCCGACAGCCTGATCGGCATTGACCGCTTTGTCGCACATTTTCAGGCGGCCCCGTACCTGATCATCCTCGCTTACTGGCTAGGGCAGTGGGCGATTGCCGCGTCGGTCTACACCAGACGCTCAGCAAAAACCTTGATCCAGACCGCGGCACGGCAGAATAAATTCGGTTAAAACACGGGGTGTGGAAACTTGCAGATGAAGCCTATGCCACACAACTTTGTAGTTGACCTGAACAGTAGGACGAATTACACAGCTTCAAATGATATTAATTATCATTTCTAATCTACAGCTTCATTACGCTTTGCAAGAAACATAATTAACAAAACCCGAGACAATGCCCGTCCCATGCGGCCTGCAGCGAGTTACGAAAGATTTTTGTTCTTAATCCTACGAATAAATTTGCTGCAGAAATTTTACTTGCACCGGGTTTACCCATAAAATCAGCACGATAGATTCCGCTGCGACATATCGTCACTGCTCCACTACTTTCCAAACCGCAGAGACTGGTCTCTGTATAAGGATTTTCAGCATGCCCGATTCGACAGGACTCATCGCCCACAACTGGGGCTTTGCCATTTTCCTTTTGGGTGTCGTCGGCCTCTGTGCCTTCATGCTCGGCCTGTCCGCCCTGCTCGGTAGCAAGGCCTGGGGCCGCAGCAAGAACGAACCCTTCGAGTCCGGCATGCTGCCTACTGGCGGCGCCCGCTTGCGCTTGTCAGCCAAATTCTATCTGGTCGCGATGCTGTTCGTGATCTTCGATATCGAAGCCCTCTTTCTCTTTGCATGGTCTGTGTCCGTCCGCGAAAGCGGCTGGACCGGATTCGTCGAAGCTCTCGTTTTCATAGCAATTCTGTTGGCAGGCCTTGTCTACCTATTCCGAGTGGGCGCCCTTGACTGGGCTCCGGAAGCTCGTCGTAAGCGGCAAGCGAAGCTGAAACAATGAGGCTTTGGCAATGCAATACAATCTCACCAGAATCGACCCGGATGCTCCCAACGAGCAATATCCAATCGGAGAGCGGGAAACCGTCTCCGATTCGCTGCTAGAGGACCAGGTCCACAAGAACATCTTCATGGGCAAACTTGAAGATGTGCTCAGTGGCGCGGTCAACTGGGGACGTAAGAACTCCCTGTGGCCGTACAACTTCGGCCTCTCCTGCTGCTACGTGGAAATGACCACAGCCTTCACGGCGCCCCACGACATCGCCCGCTTCGGCGCCGAAGTCATCCGGGCATCGCCGCGTCAGGCCGACTTCATGGTTATCGCCGGCACCTGCTTCATCAAGATGGCGCCGATCATCCAGCGCCTGTACGAGCAGATGCTCGAACCCAAGTGGGTCATCTCCATGGGTTCGTGCGCCAACTCCGGCGGCATGTACGACATTTACTCGGTCGTTCAGGGGGTCGACAAGTTCCTCCCCGTGGATGTCTATGTCCCTGGTTGCCCGCCTCGCCCTGAAGCCTTCCTGCAAGGCTTGATGCTGTTGCAGGAGTCGATTGGCCAGGAGCGTCGTCCTCTTTCCTGGGTTGTCGGCGATCAAGGCATTTACCGTGCCGAGATGCCGTCGCAGAAAGAGCAACGCCGTGAACAGCGCATCCAGGTCACCAACCTGCGCAGCCCCGACGAAGTCTGATCCAGCTATCAGTTGCCTGCGCGTGCGCGACAGGCAGCCTGGCTTCATTCTCTACGTTGACCGAAAGCGACCGAGACCATGACAGCGGACACCGCTATTTATATCCCGCCTTACAAGGCTGACGACCAGGATGTGGTTGTCGAACTGAACAACAAATTTGGCCCCGAGGCGTTCGTCGCCCAGGAAACCCGCACCGGCATGCCGGTGCTTTGGGTTACCCGCGCCAAACTCAAAGACGTTCTGACCTTCCTGCGCAACGTCGCCAAACCGTACAGCATGCTCTACGACCTGCACGGCGTGGACGAGCGTCTGCGCACCCAGCGCCGTGGCCTGCCAGGTGCTGACTTCAGTGTGTTCTATCACCTGCTCTCGGTGGAACGAAACAGTGACGTGATGATCAAGGTGGCCTTGAGCGAAGGCGACCTGAACCTGCCGACCGTGACCGGTATCTGGCCGAACGCCAACTGGTACGAACGCGAAGTCTGGGACATGTTCGGCATCGACTTTGCCGGCCACCCGCACCTGACCCGGATCATGATGCCGCCGACCTGGGAAGGTCACCCGTTGCGCAAGGACTACCCGGCGCGCGCCACCGAATTCGATCCGTACAGCCTGACCCTGGCCAAACAGCAGCTTGAGGAAGAAGCCGCGCGCTTTAACCCGGAAGCCTGGGGCATGAAGCGTTCTGGTGCCAACGAGGACTACATGTTCCTCAACCTCGGCCCGAACCACCCTTCGGCTCACGGCGCCTTCCGTATCGTCCTGCAACTGGACGGTGAAGAGATCGTCGACTGCGTGCCAGACATCGGTTACCACCACCGTGGTGCCGAGAAAATGGCCGAGCGTCAGTCATGGCACAGCTTCATTCCTTACACCGACCGTATCGACTACCTGGGCGGGGTAATGAACAACCTGCCGTACGTGCTTGCGGTCGAGAAGCTGGCCGGCATCCAGGTGCCGCAGAAAGTCGACGTGATCCGTATCATGCTCGCCGAGTTCTTCCGGATCACCAGCCACCTGCTGTTCCTGGGTACCTACATCCAGGACGTCGGCGCCATGACCCCGGTGTTCTTCACCTTCACCGACCGTCAACGCGCCTACACCGTGATTGAGGCCATTACCGGTTTCCGTCTGCACCCGGCCTGGTACCGCATCGGTGGTGTCGCCCACGACTTGCCACGCGGCTGGGACAAACTGGTGAAAGACTTCGTCGAATGGCTGCCAAAGCGCCTGGACGAATACACCAAGGCGGCCCTGCAGAACAGCATTCTCAAAGGCCGGACCATCGGCGTTGCCCAGTACAACACCAAAGAGGCCCTGGAATGGGGCGTCACCGGTGCTGGCCTGCGCTCCACCGGTCTGGACTTCGACCTGCGTAAAGCCCGTCCTTACTCCGGCTACGAGAACTTCGAGTTCGAAGTACCGCTGGCCCACAACGGCGATGCCTACGATCGCTGCATGGTCCGTGTCGAAGAGATGCGCCAGAGTATCCGCATCATCGATCAGTGCCTGCGCAACATGCCGGAAGGCCCGTACAAAGCGGATCACCCGCTGACCACGCCGCCGCCGAAAGAGCGCACCCTGCAGCACATCGAAACCCTGATCACTCACTTCCTGCAAGTGTCGTGGGGCCCGGTCATGCCGGCCAACGAATCCTTCCAGATGATCGAGGCGACCAAGGGCATCAACAGTTACTACCTGACGAGCGATGGCGGCACCATGAGCTACCGCACCCGGATTCGTACCCCGAGCTACCCGCACCTGCAGCAGATCCCTTCGGTGATCCGCGGCAGCATGGTCGCGGACCTCATTGCGTACCTGGGCAGTATCGACTTCGTTATGGCTGACGTGGACCGCTAAGCATGAATAACACGCTTATCCAAACCGACCGTTTCGCTCTGAGCGAAACCGAGCGCTCGGCCATCGAGCACGAGATGCATCACTACGAGGACCCGCGCGCGGCGTCCATCGAAGCCCTGAAGATCGTTCAGAAGGAACGCGGCTGGGTGCCGGACGGCGCCATCTATGCCATCGGCGAAGTGCTCGGCATCCCTGCCAGCGACGTTGAAGGCGTGGCCACCTTCTATAGCCAGATCTTCCGTCAGCCGGTTGGCCGACACATCATCCGCGTGTGCGACAGCATGGTCTGCTACATCGGTGGCCACGAGTCCGTGGTCAGCCAGATCCAGAGCGAGCTGGGGATTGGCCTGGGCCAGACCACCGCCGACGGCCGTTTCACCCTGCTGCCAGTGTGCTGCCTGGGTAACTGCGACAAGGCCCCGGCACTGATGATCGACGACGACACCTTTGGCGATGTCCAGCCTGCTGGCGTCTCCAAGCTGCTTGAGGGTTACGTATGACCATCACCTCCTTTGGTCCAGCCAACCGCATTGCCCGCAGCGCCGAGACCCACCCGCTGACCTGGCGCCTGCGTGACGACGGCGAGCCGATCTGGCTTGACGAGTACCAGGCCAAGGACGGCTACGCCGCTGCCCGCAAGGCACTGGCGCAAATGTCCCAGGACGATATCGTCCAGACCGTAAAAGACTCCGGCCTCAAGGGCCGGGGCGGTGCGGGCTTCCCGACGGGCGTCAAGTGGGGCCTGATGCCCAAAGACGAATCCATGAACATCCGCTACCTGCTGTGCAACGCGGATGAAATGGAGCCCAACACCTGGAAAGACCGCATGCTGATGGAGCAACAGCCCCATCTGCTGATCGAAGGCATGCTGATCAGCGCCCGTGCGCTGAAAGCCTACCGCGGCTACATCTTCCTGCGTGGCGAGTACACCACCGCAGCGCGCAACCTCAACCGTGCGGTCGAGGAAGCCAAAGCAGCAGGCCTGCTGGGCAAGAACATTCTCGGTAGCGGTTTCGACTTCGAGCTGTTTGTCCACACCGGTGCCGGTCGCTACATCTGTGGTGAAGAAACCGCACTGATCAACTCCCTCGAAGGTCGCCGCGCCAACCCGCGCTCCAAGCCGCCCTTCCCTGCCGCCGTGGGCGTCTGGGGCAAGCCGACTTGCGTGAACAACGTCGAGACCCTGTGCAACGTACCGGCGATCGTCGGCAACGGCATCGACTGGTACAAGTCGCTGGCCCGCGAAGGCTCTGAAGACCACGGCACCAAGCTGATGGGCTTCTCCGGCAAGGTCAAGAACCCTGGCCTGTGGGAACTGCCCTTCGGTGTCAGCGCCCGCGAGCTGTTCGAAGACTACGCCGGCGGCATGCGCGATGGCTTCAAGCTCAAGTGCTGGCAGCCTGGCGGCGCTGGCACCGGTTTCCTGCTGCCCGAGCACCTGGACGCGCAAATGTACGCCGGCGGCATCGCCAAGGTTGGCACCCGTATGGGTACTGGTCTGGCCATGGCCGTAGACGACAGCGTCAACATGGTCTCGCTGCTGCGCAACATGGAAGAGTTCTTTGCCCGAGAATCCTGTGGCTTCTGCACCCCGTGCCGCGACGGCCTGCCGTGGAGCGTCAAGCTCCTGCGTGCCCTCGAGAAAGGCCAGGGCCAGCAGGGCGACATCGAGACCCTGCTGGGTCTGGTCGGTTTCCTCGGCCCAGGCAAGACCTTCTGTGCGCACGCACCGGGCGCGGTAGAGCCGCTGGGCAGCGCGATCAAGTACTTCCGCCCTGAGTTCGAGGCTGGCATTGCTTCGGCTGCACCTGCAGCTGCTGCCCTGCGCCCGGACCTGGCGAAGCCGATCGTCGTCGGCGCATAACGAATAAAAATGCGAACGGTCCGTGCCGTTCGCTGCTTGCCCAGCTCGCCCCGGGGATACCTGTAGCGGGCTGCAGGCACACAGATTTCCATTAGCCACGCCCGCAGACGCGGGCCAACGAAGAACTTTGAACCATGGCCACTATCCACGTAGACGGCAAAGAGCTCGAAGTCAACGGCGCAGACAACCTGTTACAGGCGTGTCTGTCGCTCGGCCTCGACATCCCCTATTTCTGCTGGCACCCGGCGCTCGGTAGCGTCGGTGCCTGCCGCCAGTGCGCGGTCAAGCAGTACACCGACGAGAACGACACCCGCGGTCGTATCGTCATGTCCTGCATGACCCCTGCCACCGATGGCAGCTGGATTTCCATCGAAGACGAAGAAGCCAAGGTATTCCGTGCCAGCGTCGTCGAATGGCTGATGACCAACCACCCGCACGACTGCCCGGTCTGCGAGGAAGGCGGTCACTGCCACCTGCAAGACATGACGGTAATGACCGGCCACAACGAGCGCCGCTACCGCTTCACCAAGCGTACTCACCAGAACCAGGAGCTCGGCCCGTTCATCGCTCACGAGATGAACCGCTGCATCGCCTGCTACCGTTGTGTGCGTTACTACAAGGACTACGCCGGCGGTACTGACCTGGGCGTGTTCGGTGCCCACGACAACGTCTACTTCGGTCGCGTTGAAGACGGCACCCTCGAGAGCGAATTCTCCGGCAACCTCACCGAGGTCTGCCCGACCGGTGTGTTCACCGACAAGACCCACTCCGAGCGCTACAACCGTAAGTGGGACATGCAGTTTGCCCCGAGCATCTGTCATGGCTGCTCCAGCGGTTGCAACATCAGCCCGGGTGAGCGCTACGGCGAACTGCGCCGGATCGAAAACCGCTTCAACGGTTCGGTCAACCAGTACTTCCTCTGCGACCGTGGCCGCTTCGGTTATGGCTACGTCAACCGCGAAGACCGTCCACGTCAGCCTCTGCTGGCCGACGGCAGCAAGCTGAGCCTGGATGCGGCGCTGGACAAGGCCGCCGACATGCTGCGCGGCCGCAACATCGTCGGTATCGGTTCGCCACGTGCCAGCCTGGAAAGCAACTACGGTCTGCGCGAGCTGGTCGGTGCCGAGCACTTCTATTCGGGTATGGAAGCCGGTGAACTGGCCCGCGTGCGCCTGGCCCTGCAAGTGCTGAACGACAGCCCGCTGCCAGTACCGACCCTGCGTGACATGGAAGACCATGACGCGGTGTTCGTACTGGGTGAAGACTTGACCCAAACCGCTGCCCGCGTTGCCCTGGCCCTGCGCCAGTCGGTCAAGGGCAAGGCTGAAGCGATGGCCGACGCCATGCGCGTACAGCCATGGCTCGATGCTGCGGTGAAGAACATCGGTCAACACGCCATGTACCCGCTGTTCATTGCCAGCCTGGCCGAAACCAAGCTCGATGACGTCGCCGAAGAATGCGTACACGCAGCACCGGACGACCTGGCCCGTATCGGTTTCGCCGTGGCCCACGCCATCGACCCGAGCGCGCCTGCTGTCGAAGGCCTGGATACCGAAGCCCTGGCCCTGGCCAAGCGCATCGCCGATGCCCTGGTTGCCGCTAACCGTCCATTGGTAGTTGCCGGTACTTCGCTGGGTTCCAACGCGCTGATCGAAGCGGCTGCCAACATCGCTAAAGCCCTGAAGCTGCGCGAGAAGAACGGCTCGCTGAGCCTGGTAGTGCCTGAAGCCAACAGCCTCGGTATGGCCATGCTCGGTGGCGAGTCCGTCGACGCCGCCCTGGACGCCGTGATTTCCGGCAAGGCCGACGCCATCGTCGTCCTTGAAAACGACCTGTACAGCCGTGTGCCTGCGGCCAAGGTTGACGCGGCCCTGGCTGCAGCCAAGGTCGTGATCGTCGCCGATCACCAGAAAACCCCGACCGTCGAGCGCGCTCACCTGGTCTTGCCTGCGGCCACCTTCGCCGAAGGCGACGGTACCCTGGTCAGCCAGGAAGGCCGTGCCCAGCGTTTCTTCCAGGTGTTCGATCCAACCTACCTGGACAGCAGCATCCTGGTTCACGAAGGCTGGCGCTGGATGCACGCCCTGCGTGCGACCCTGCTCAACAAGCCGGTGGACTGGACCCAACTGGACCACGTCACCAGCGCTTGCGCCAATGTTGCGCCGCAGCTGTCGGGTATCGTCAACGCCGCACCGTCCGCTTCGTTCCGCATCAAGGGCATGAAGCTTGCGCGTGAGCCGCTGCGTTACTCCGGTCGTACCGCCATGCGCGCCAATATCAGCGTCCATGAACCACGTACCCCGCAAGACAAAGACAGCGCCTTCGCCTTCTCCATGGAAGGTTACTCGGGCTCGGCCGAACCACGCTCGCAAGTGCCGTTTGCCTGGTCTCCAGGCTGGAACTCGCCACAGGCCTGGAACAAGTTCCAGGACGAGGTCGGTGGTCACCTGCGCGCTGGCGACCCAGGCACCCGCCTGATCGAAACCCAGGGCGACAAGCTCAATTGGTTCGCCAACATCCCGGCGGCCTTCTCCCCAGCCCGTGGCACCTGGCAGGTTGTGCCGTTCTACCACCTGTTCGGTAGCGAAGAGAACTCCTCGCGCGCCGCGCCGGTACAAGAGCGTATCCCGCAGGCTTACATTGGCCTGGCCAAGTCCGAAGCCGATCGCCTGGGCGTCAACGACGGTGCGATGCTCAACGTCAACGTAGCGGGTC
Source organism: Pseudomonas sp. S06B 330 (assembly GCF_002845275.2). Lineage (NCBI taxonomy): Bacteria > Pseudomonadati > Pseudomonadota > Gammaproteobacteria > Pseudomonadales > Pseudomonadaceae > Pseudomonas > Pseudomonas tussilaginis. The sequence goes on from NZ_CP088149.1 coordinate 3,837,011, forward strand.
AGACCCTGCGTCTGCCATTGCGTATCAATGAAGAACTGGGCGCAGGCCTGGTTGCCCTGCCCAAAGGCCTGGCTGGCATTCCGCCTGCCATCTTCGGTGCATCCGTCGAAGGCTTGCAGGAGGCAGCACAATGACCTGGTTCACCCCTGAAGTGATCGAAGTGATCATTACCGTCGTCAAAGCCATCGTCATCCTGCTGGCCGTGGTGGTCTGCGGTGCGCTGCTCAGCTTTGTCGAGCGGCGTCTGCTGGGCTGGTGGCAGGACCGTTACGGTCCGAACCGCGTCGGCCCGTTCGGTATGTTCCAGATCGCAGCCGACATGCTGAAGATGTTCTTCAAGGAAGACTGGAACCCACCCTTCGTCGACAAGATGATCTTCACCCTGGCGCCGGTCGTGGCCATGAGTGCCTTGCTGATCGCTTTCGCCATCATCCCGATCACCCCGACCTGGGGTGTCGCGGACCTGAACATCGGCCTGCTGTTCTTCTTCGCCATGGCCGGTCTGTCGGTGTATGCCGTGCTGTTCGCCGGTTGGTCGTCGAACAACAAGTACGCCCTGCTCGGCAGCCTGCGGGCCTCGGCGCAGACCGTGTCGTACGAAGTGTTCATGGGCCTGGCGCTGATGGGTATTGTTGCCCAGGTCGGCTCGTTCAACATGCGCGATATCGTTGACTACCAGGCTCAGAACCTGTGGTTCATCATTCCGCAGTTCTTCGGCTTCTGCACCTTCTTCATCGCTGGCGTCGCCGTGACTCACCGTCACCCGTTCGACCAGCCGGAAGCGGAACAGGAACTGGCCGACGGTTACCACATTGAATATGCCGGCATGAAATGGGGCATGTTCTTCGTCGGTGAGTACATCGGCATCATCCTGATCTCAGCGCTGCTGGTAACCCTGTTTTTCGGTGGCTGGCACGGACCGTTCGGCATTCTGCCGCAAGTACCGTTCCTGTGGTTCGCCCTGAAGACCGCGTTCTTCATCATGCTGTTCATCCTGCTGCGTGCCTCGATCCCGCGCCCGCGCTATGACCAGGTGATGGACTTCGGCTGGAAGTTCTGCCTGCCGCTGACCCTGATCAATTTGCTGGTGACCGCTGCGCTCGTGTTGCTCAACACGCCAGCTGTTGCGGCCCAGTGAGGATTTGACCCATGTTCAAATATATTGGCGACATCGTTAAGGGCACTGGCACCCAGCTGCGCAGCCTGGTGATGGTGTTTTCTCACGGTTTTCGCAAACGTGACACCCTGCAGTACCCCGAAGAGCCGGTCTACCTGCCGCCACGCTACCGTGGCCGCATTGTCCTGACCCGCGACCCGGATGGCGAAGAGCGCTGTGTAGCGTGCAACCTGTGTGCTGTGGCCTGCCCGGTTGGTTGCATCTCGCTGCAGAAAGCCGAAACAGAAGACGGTCGTTGGTACCCGGAATTCTTCCGCATCAACTTCTCCCGTTGCATTTTCTGCGGCCTCTGCGAGGAAGCCTGCCCGACCACCGCGATCCAGCTGACGCCGGATTTCGAAATGGCCGAGTTCAAACGTCAGGATCTGGTGTACGAGAAAGAAGATCTGCTGATCTCCGGTCCCGGCAAGAACCCTGACTACAACTTCTACCGTGTTGCAGGTATGGCTGTTGCCGGCAAGCCGAAAGGCGCCGCGCAGAACGAAGCCGAGCCGATCAACGTGAAGAGCTTGCTCCCTTAAGGAAGAAAGATGGAATTCGCTTTCTATTTCGCATCCGGTGTCGCTGTGGTGTCCACCCTTAGGGTGATCACCAACACCAACCCCGTGCACGCCCTGCTCTACCTGATCATTTCGCTGATCTCCGTGGCAATGACCTTCTTCGCCCTCGGTGCTCCGTTCGCCGGCGTCCTGGAAGTGATCGCTTACGCTGGCGCCATCATGGTGCTTTTCGTCTTCGTGGTGATGATGCTCAACCTCGGGCCGGCTTCGGTCGCCCAGGAACGTGGCTGGCTCAAGCCGGGCATCTGGTTGGGGCCTGTGGTCCTCGCTGCGCTGCTGCTGCTTGAACTGCTGTACGTGCTGTTCGCCAATGAAAGCGGCGCCGGCATCGGCCACACCACGGTCGACGCCAAAGCTGTCGGCATCAGCCTGTATGGTCCTTACCTGCTGGTGGTGGAACTGGCCTCGATGCTGCTGCTCGCCGCAGCGGTGACGGCATTCCACCTCGGCCGCAACGAGGCGAAGGAGTAATCACATGCCAGCTATCCCTCTCGAGCACGGTCTGGCAGTCGCCGGCATCCTGTTCTGCCTCGGTCTTGTCGGCCTGATGGTGCGCCGCAACATTCTTTTCGTGTTGATGAGCCTGGAAATCATGATGAACGCCTCGGCACTGGCGTTCATCGTCGCCGGCAGCCGCTGGGCACAGCCGGATGGACAGATCATGTTCATCCTGGTGATCAGCCTGGCAGCCGCCGAGGCCAGTATTGGCCTGGCGATCCTGCTGCAGCTGTATCGCCGCTTCCACACTCTCGACATCGATGCAGCCAGTGAGATGCGCGGATGAACCTTATCTTTCTGACGTTCGTATTCCCCCTGATCGGCTTCCTGCTGTTGTCGTTCTCCCGTGGACGGTTCTCTGAGAACCTCTCGGCGCTGATCGGCGTCGGTTCGGTAGGCCTCTCGGCCGCCGTAGCCGCCTACGTGATCTGGCAATTCAACGTCGCGCCGCCGGAAGGTGGCGCGTACAGCCAGCTGCTGTGGCAGTGGATGTCGGTGGATGGCTTTGCGCCGAACTTCACCCTGTACGTGGATGGTCTGTCGATCACCATGCTCGGCGTGGTCACCGGCGTAGGCTTCCTGATCCACCTGTTCGCCTCCTGGTACATGCGTGGTGAAGCTGGCTACTCGCGCTTCTTCGCCTACACCAACCTGTTCATTGCCAGCATGTTGTTCCTGGTCCTGGGCGACAACCTGCTGTTCATCTACTTCGGTTGGGAAGGCGTGGGCCTGTGCTCGTACCTGTTGATCGGTTTCTACTACAGCAACCGCAACAACGGTAACGCCGCACTCAAAGCCTTCATCGTCACCCGTATCGGCGACGTGTTCATGGCCATCGGCCTGTTCATTCTGTTCGCCCAGCTCGGTACGCTGAACGTGCAAGAGCTGCTGGTACTGGCGCCGCAGAAATTCCAGGCGGGTGACTTCTGGATGGTTCTGGCCACTCTGATGCTGCTCGGTGGTGCGGTCGGTAAATCCGCCCAGCTGCCGCTGCAAACCTGGCTGGCTGACGCGATGGCCGGCCCTACCCCGGTTTCGGCACTGATCCACGCCGCAACCATGGTAACCGCCGGCGTTTATCTGATCGCCCGTACCCACGGCCTGTTCGCCCTGGCCCCTGACGTTCTGCACCTGGTCGGTGTGGTCGGCGGTGTGACCCTGGTTCTGGCTGGCTTTGCGGCGCTGGTACAGACCGACATCAAGCGTATCCTCGCCTACTCGACCATGAGCCAGATCGGCTACATGTTCCTGGCTTTGGGCGTTGGCGCCTGGGAAGGCGCGATCTTCCACCTGATGACCCACGCCTTCTTCAAGGCCCTGCTGTTCCTTGCCTCCGGTGCGGTGATCGTTGCCTGCCACCACGAGCAAAACATCTTCAAGATGGGTGGCCTGTGGAAGAAGCTGCCTCTGGCCTACGCCAGCTTCATCGTCGGTGGTGCCGCCCTGGCTGCCCTGCCGCTGCTGACCGCCGGCTTCTATTCCAAGGATGAGATCCTCTGGGAAGCCTTCGCCAGCGGCAACAACGGTCTGCTGTACGCCGGCCTGGTCGGTGCGTTCATGACCTCGCTGTACACCTTCCGCCTGATCTTCATTGCCTTCCACGGCGAAGCCAAGACCGAAGCCCATGCTGGCCACGGGATCTCCCACTGGCTGCCACTGGGCGTGCTGATCGTGCTGTCGACCTTCATCGGTGCCTGGATTCATCCACCACTGGCGGGCGTGCTGCCGCAGAGCGTCGGCCATGCCGGCGGCGAAGCCAAGCACAGCCTGGAAATTGCCTCGGGCGCCATCGCCATCGCCGGTATTCTGCTGGCTGCGGTGCTGTTCCTGGGCAAGCGTCGCCTGGTCACCGCGATTGCCAACAGCGGCATCGGCCGCGTCCTCTCGGCCTGGTGGTTCGCCGCCTGGGGCTTCGACTGGATCTACGACAAGCTGTTCGTCAAACCTTACCTGCTGATCGCCCACATCCTGCGCAAGGATCCGGTTGACCGCAGTATTGGCCTGATTCCGCGTATGGCGAAGGGCGGCCATGCCGCCATGAGCAAAACCGAAACCGGTCAGCTGCGCTGGTACACCGCTTCGATCGCCGTAGGTGCCGTGCTTGTGCTCGGTGCCGTTGTAATGGCTGCGGTCTGATATGAACCTTGCGACTTTGCGAAAGGAATTGAGCCCGTCATGATTTTGCCTTGGCTGATCCTGATCCCCTTTATCGGCGGCCTGCTGTGCTGGCTGGGTGAGCGCTTCGGCGCCACCCTGCCGCGCTGGATTGCGCTGCTGACCATGTCCCTGCTGCTTGGTATCGGCCTTTGGCTGTGGGCCAACGGGGACTACACCCTGGCCCCTGCACCGGGCGCTGCGCCTGAGTGGGCGGTCGAATTCAAAGTGCTGTGGATCGAGCGCTTCGGCATCAGCCTGCACCTGGCCCTCGACGGCCTGTCGCTGCTGATGATCCTGCTCACCGGCCTGCTCGGTGTGCTGTCGGTACTGTGTTCCTGGAAAGAGATCCAGCGTCACGTCGGCTTCTTCCACCTCAACCTGATGTGGATCCTTGGCGGCGTGGTCGGTGTGTTCCTGGCCCTGGACCTGTTCCTGTTCTTCTTCTTCTGGGAAATGATGCTGGTGCCGATGTATTTCCTCATCGCGCTCTGGGGTCACAGCTCTTCAGACGGCAAGAAGACCCGGATCTACGCTGCGACCAAGTTCTTCATCTTCACTCAGGCCAGCGGCCTGATCATGCTGGTGGCGATCCTCGGTCTGGTACTGGTCAACTACAGCAACACCGGTGTGATCACCTTCGACTACACCCAGTTGCTCAAGGCCGACCTGCCAGCGGGCACCGAATACCTGCTGATGCTGGGCTTCTTCATCGCCTTTGCGGTCAAGCTGCCGGTGGTACCGTTCCACTCCTGGCTGCCTGATGCGCACGCCCAGGCGCCAACCGCAGGTTCCGTTGACCTGGCGGGTATCTTGCTGAAGACCGCTGCCTACGGCCTGCTGCGTTTTGCCCTGCCGCTGTTCCCGAACGCTTCGGCCGAGTTTGCGCCGATTGCCATGACCCTGGGTCTGATCGGGATTTTCTACGGTGCCTTCCTGGCGTTCGCTCAGACCGACATCAAGCGTCTGGTCGCCTTCTCCAGCGTTTCGCACATGGGTTTCGTACTGATCGGTATCTACTCCGGCAGCCAGCAAGCACTGCAAGGCGCGGTGATCCAGATGTTGGCTCACGGTCTGTCGGCGGCGGCACTGTTTATCCTCGCCGGCCAGCTGTATGAGCGCCTGCACACCCGTGACATGCGTGAGATGGGCGGCCTGTGGCATCGCATCGCTTACCTGCCGGCCATCAGCCTGTTCTTCGCCGCAGCGTCTCTGGGCCTGCCGGGTACCGGTAACTTTGTCGGTGAGTTCCTGATCCTGATTGGCAGCTTCGTCGCTTCGCCATGGGTCACGGTCATCGCCACTTCCGGCCTGGTGTTCGGTTCGGTCTACTCGCTGATCATGATTCACCGCGCCTACTTTGGCCCGGCGAAGTCGGACGAAGTCCTGGCTGGCATGGATACCCGCGAAATGATCATGGTACTGGGCCTGGCTGGCCTGCTGATCCTGCTGGGCGTCTACCCGCAGCCGTTCCTGGACACTTCCGCCGCCACCATGAGTGGTGTGCAGCAGTGGCTCGGCTCCGCTTTCACTCAACTCGCTTCGGCCCGGTAAGAGCGCTATGGACCTGACGATTCAACACTTTATCGCGCTTGCGCCGCTGCTGATTACCACCATCACCGTTGTCGTGGTGATGCTGGCAATCGCCTGGCGCCGCAACCATTCGCAAACCTTCCTGCTGTCGACCGTAGGCCTGAACCTGGCCCTGCTGTCGATCCTGCCGGTATTGAAAGTCGTACCCCTGGCAGTGACCCCGCTGCTGACCATCGACAAGTTCGCCTGCCTGTACATGGCGCTGATCCTGGTCGCCACCCTGGCGTGCGTCACCCTCGCCCACGCGTATCTGGGTGATGGCGGCAAAGGCTACCCAGGCAACCGCGAAGAGCTGTACCTGCTGATCCTCATGGCTGCTCTCGGTGGCCTGGTACTGGTCAGCGCGCAGCACCTGGCTGGCCTGTTCATTGGTCTTGAGCTGCTGTCGGTACCGGTCTACGGCCTGGTCGCTTATGCCTTCTTCAACAAGCGTTCGCTGGAAGCCGGCATCAAGTACATGGTGCTGTCAGCTGCCGGTTCTGCGTTCCTGCTGTTCGGTATGGCCCTGCTCTACGCCGATGCCGGTAGCCTGAGCTTCGACGGTATCGGTAAGGCGCTGGCCGCTACCAACATGCCAAGCCTGCTGGCACAGCTGGGCCTGGGCATGATGCTGGTGGGTCTGGCGTTCAAACTGTCGCTGGTGCCGTTCCACCTGTGGACCCCGGACGTCTACGAAGGTGCTCCGGCACCGGTCGCCGCCTTCCTGGCCACCGCCAGCAAGGTCGCGGTGTTCGCCGTTGTCGTGCGTCTGTACATGCTTTCGCCTGCTGCCAGCAGCGGCGTGCTGACCACCGTGCTGTCGGTGATTGCCGTTGCCTCGATCCTGATCGGTAACCTGCTGGCACTGACCCAGAGCAACCTCAAGCGTCTGCTTGGTTACTCGTCCATCGCCCACTTCGGCTACCTGCTGATTGCCCTGGTGGCGAGCAAGGGTCTGGCCGTTGAAGCCATCGGCGTGTACCTGGTCACCTACGTGATCACCAGCCTCGGTGCTTTCGGCGTGATCACCCTGATGTCCTCGCCGTACAACGGCCGTGACGCGGACGCCCTGTATGAGTACCGCGGCCTGTTCTGGCGTCGTCCGTACCTGACCGCAGTGCTGACCGTCATGATGCTGTCGCTGGCCGGTATCCCGCTGACCGCAGGCTTCATCGGCAAGTTCTACATCATCGCCACCGGTGTCGAATCGCAGCTGTGGTGGCTGGTCGGTGCCCTGGTGATCGGTAGTGCCATCGGTGTGTTCTATTACCTGCGCGTGATGGTCACCCTGTTCCTGATTGAGCCGAACCTGCGTCGTCACGATGCCCCGCTGAACTGGGAACAGCGTACCGGTGGCGTCATGCTGCTGGCGATCGCGATCCTGGCCTTTGTGCTGGGTGTGTACCCGCAGCCGTTACTGGACATGGTTCAGCATGCAGGCTTGCAACTGATCGGTTGATCGATCTTGCAATGACAGACACCCCGCTTCGGCGGGGTGTTTTTTTTTGCCCCCCACTCGTATAACGCGCTGCCCCCTTGTGGGAGCCGGCCTTGCCGGCGATGACGCCGGTACAGATCAGCGACTGTGCTTCGTCTGATAGTTGCGACGTCTGATTCCCGCTCACAGTCCCGGAACCCCTTCGATGCGCCCCACCCTACCCCGCTCCTCCCTCGCCGTGCTGATCTCCTGCGCCGCCTCAGTCCAGGCCAACGAAGGCATTGAACTTGGCCAAGTGTTGATCCAGGAACAGGAGCAGAGCGAACTGCAAGACGCCCGTGAACGCCTGAATCAGGTACCAGGCGCCAGCAACCTGATTGACATGCAACGGGTGGAGCAAGGTCGGGTCGCCAGCAACCAGGACGTACTGGCCTACCAGCCGGGCGTATTCGCCCAGTCCGCCGGCAACGACGGCATCAAGTTGTCGATCCGTGGCTCTGGCATCAACCGCGCACCGGGCAGCCACGGTTCTGGCGTGTACACAATGTTCGACGGTCTGCCGCTGACCGGTCCGGGCGGCACGCCTTATGAGTTGTTCGAACCGTTGTGGCTAAGCCGTGCCGAAGTCCTACGCGGCGCCAACGGTTTCGACCGCGGCGCTCTGGCCCTGGGTGGCGCCATTGATTACATCACCCACACCGGTTACGACGCCGCGCCTTTGCAAGTTCGCTATGAAGTGGGCAGCCGCGGCTATGCCAAGCGCCAGATCAGTTCGGGCCAGGTCTTGGGTGACCTGGACTACTACGTGGCCCTGACTGACGCTGAGTACGATGGCTATCAGGAGCACAGCAGTGGCAGCAGCAAGGGGATTGCCGCCAACGTCGGTTACCGTTTCAATCCGAATCTGGAAACGCGTTTCTACCTGCGCTATAGGGAAACCGAGAACGACCTGGCTGGGCGCCTGACCAAAGCGCAAATCAAACATGATCCGCGTGCGGCCAATCCGCTCTACCTGAGTCGCGATGCCAGCCGTCCGCAACCGGGCAGTACCTGGGTAGGCAACAAGACCACGTTTTTCCTTGATGATGATTCACGTCTGGAGGCCGGGCTGGTCTACCACGACTACCCGATGGACCTACGCGAAGGTGCTAACCGTTTGAAAGTCGCTTACAGCGACGTCAGCGGCACCTTGAACTACTTGCGTCGTGACACGCTGTTCGGCCACGAGAGCAAAACCACTGTTGGCTGGCGCACCACAAAGCACTTGCCCAACAGTGGTGCGTCCGAATTTGTCCGGGTATCGGAAAACAGCAATGGCAACCTGCCCGTAGGCACCCGCACCCGCGACTTCAGCTACCAAGGTTCCGACAGCGTTGTGCATGTTGGCAATGACCTTGAGTTGGTGCCGAATCTGTGGCTGACCAGCGGCCTGGCAATGATCTACACCCGTCGCGAAAGTGCCGTGACCTACCCGGAAAACGGCGGCAAGGTCAGCCAACATGACTGGGACTACGCTCCACGCCTGGGTTTACGCTATGACCTGAACCCAAGCCTGCAACTGTACGGCAACCTTAGCCGCTCCGTTGAACCGCCCCACCCCTGGGCGTTGATCTGGAGCTCGCCGCGGGTCAATGGCCAGCAGATCCAGCCCATCGAAATGCAAAACCAGACCGCCACAACCCTGGAACTGGGTGCTCGCGGTGAGGCGCAGATCGGGCGCTGGGACCTGGCCTGGTATTACTCGGACGTGCGCCACGAGTTGCTGGCAGTGGAGATCGTGTCGGGCCTGCCCGCCGCCGAATTCAACGCCAGCCCCACCGTCCATCAAGGCGTAGAAGCTGGCCTCGACAGCCTGCTCTGGCAACGTGCCGACGTCGGCAAGCTGTCGCTGCGCCAGGCCTACACCTTCAGTGACTTCCACTACCGTGATGACGATACCTTTGGCGACAATCGCCTGCCCGGTATCCCGATGCACTACTACCAGGCCGAGCTGCGCTTTGACCTGCCCAGCGGTTTGTATGCCGGGATCAATACGCAGATGGCGTCCAAGGTCCAGGTCGATTATGCCAACAGCTATCCGACAGATGCCTATGCCCTTCTTGGCGCAACCTTGGGCTACAACTCGCCGAAACAAGACTGGCAGACCTGGCTGGATCTACGCAACCTGACCAACAAGCGTTATGCCGCCACGGTAACACCAGGCTACAACGACAATGGCAAGGACATTGCCCACTCGACCCCAGGCGAAGGCTTTGGCGTCTACGCTGGCGTGTCCTACAGTTTCCGCTAACTGGGCAGTTGCACCTGAGGTTTAGTCGCGACGAAGATCGCCCAGCTGGAGATAAACAGTGCGGCGATCAGCGGTCCGATGACGAAGCCGTTAATACCGAATACGGCCAGGCCACCCAGGGTTGAGACCAGAACCAGGTAATCCGGCATTTTGGTGTCCTTGCCCACCAGGATCGGCCGCAACACATTGTCCACCAGACCAATCACGAAGACACCGTACAGCGCCAGCACTACACCTTGCCAGAATGAACCGGTAGCGACGAAGTACACTGCCACCGGTGCCCAGACAATGCCGGCGCCCACTGCCGGCAGCAATGATAGAAAGGCCATCAGCACGCCCCAGACCAGTGGGCTGGGTATGTCCAGAACCCAGAAGATAACGCCTCCCAAGGCCCCCTGGGTCACGGCCACCAGCAGGTTGCCCTTCACGGTGGCCCGTACCACACGGTTAAACTTCAATTGCAGGCGGCGCTTCTGCTGCTCGGCCAGTGGCACCGCCGCGCGGATCTTGCGCACCAGTTCCGCGCCGTCGCGCAAAAAGAAATACAACAAATAGAGCATGACGCCGAAACTCACCAGAAATTCGAACGTACCCTGGCCAAAACTGAACGCCTGGCCGGCGAAGAACTGGCTGCCTTGCATCGCGCCTTTGGTAATTTTGTCGCGCATACCCTCCAGATCGCCCATACCCATGCGCTCAAGACCATTCTGGGCGTAAGGCGGGAGCATGGCCTGGAAGCGCTCAATGTAACCGGCGATATCCAGCTGGCCGCTTTCAATGTTTTTGTATAACGCCGCACCTTCCTGGACCAGCAGGGTACTGATGACGATCATCGGCAAGATAGCGATCAACAGACACACCAGCAAGGTCAGGCCGGCCGCCAGGTTACGCCGCCAGCCCATGCGCGGCAGCAGCCGTCGCTGTAAAGGCGCAAAGAGGATGCCGAGAATCACCGCCCAGAACACCGCGCCGTAGAACGGCAGCAAGATCCAGATAAAGGCAATGGTCACCAAGGCCAGAAACAGGTGCAGGGCCTTGTGCTGCAGGGCGGTTTCGTTCATGTGCGCTCCGTTGCTGTTCACAACGTTAGTGCACGCCAGCGTGGTAAAAGTGCCGTTGCGCCGAAACAATCCTCCTCTGGCCGGGCATCAAGCCCCAGCATGCCAATTCTGAGCCTCTAGCCCCGCCAGCAAATCGCTCTCCCAGTAAAACAGCGCGTTCAGTTCTATTTGCACATAGTCTGAATCATCGTCGCAGTCTCTCTGAGCATAATTCCAGCTGGTCAGTGACTGTCCGTAACACTCGTCGCTGCCTGGTTGGGGCGCGTTATACCAGGCCCCCTGGGCAATCGACGTGCTCCAGCTGATCGCTCCAGGCAGTTGCGAACCGCCATCGTGCTCACTACCGTTGTGCGCGGTAGGTTGGGGGGGCATTGTGTGCGCGGCGGATGCCAAAGGAATGACTTGGCTTGAGAACGAGAACGTGCAGTTGCTGGCCCCCGCCAGGGTTTGCCCTTTCCAGTTCCAGGAGTAAGTGGTATCCACTCCGGTGCTTTCATTCAAGGTGTAATGGGCTTGGAAGTTTGCACGAGAGTCGGTGGGTCGATTGACGGTGATGGACCACTGCCCATGCGATAAAGTCAAAGTCATTTTATACGCCTTAACGCGACTAGTTAAACATCTGCACGGGGTCAATAATGCGTACTTCCTTGCCTTCAACTTCAATCAAGCCGTTTTGCTGAAGACGGGTGAACACTCGGGATACGGTCTCTCCCGCCAACCCCAAGTAGTTGCCGATGTCGTTGCGAGAAATGCTCAAGTGCAGTTGATTGGCGGAATAGCCTAAGGCGCTGAAGCGTTCTGCCAGGTCAACCAGCAAGCTGGCGACCCGCGGATCGGCCGCTTTTTTCGTCAGCAACCGAGTCATTTGCTGGGTATTGCGAATCTCGCGGCTCATCGCCCGAATCAGATGGCGGCGGATCTTGGGCAAGCGAATCAACTGCGCATCCAGCGCGTCGAAAGGCAACTCGCAGACCTCGCTGTTGTCTAGCGCCCGAACCGAAATCGGATAGGTGGCCGCGCCCATCCCCGAGAGGCCAATCAGTTCACCGGGCAGATGCAGACCCAGAATCTGTTCTTCGCCGTCTTTGCTCACGCTAAAGGACTTCAACGCGCCGGAACGTATCACGTAAATGGCATTGAAACTGTCGCCCTGACGAAACAGAAATTCGTCCTTTTTCACTTGGCGACCGTGTTTGACGATGTCATCAAGCAGGTCGATTTCTTCGTAGCTCACTGAACCAGGCAGACATAGCAGCGCAAGGCTGCAGGTCTTGCAATGCATCTGGCTGTCAGCGTGCAGCTTTACCGAGTCGAGCATGTAGAGGTCCTTACGAAATGACACGATGCGTGCCTGAGCCTTAGCAATCAGGCGCAGCTTACGAGCCATTCAATATTCCCCCGGGCCCGATTGAGATGCTTCTCAATAATCGTCATTTAGTATCAAGCCATTGAATTTAATGAATAAATTCAAAAAAGTGTCAGCCGATACAACAACACCATCCGCGCTGGGCTATTGACCCACGTCAATTAGCCGATGGGCCTGAACCGGTAGCATCCGCGCCTTTTAATCCGGCCCGATCATGACTCCGCTTGCCAAACCTGAACTGCTCGCCCCTGCCGGCACCCTGAAAAACATGCGCTACGCCTTCGCCTACGGCGCCGATGCGGTGTATGCCGGCCAGCCTCGCTACAGCCTGCGGGTGCGCAATAACGAGTTCGACCACGCCAACCTGGCTCTCGGCATCAAGGAAGCCCAGGCGCAAGGCAAGCGCTTTTACGTCGTGGTCAACATTGCTCCGCATAACGCCAAGCTGAAAACCTTCCTCAAAGATCTGGCGCCGGTCATTGAGATGGCTCCGGATGCGTTGATCATGTCCGACCCTGGCTTGATCATGCTGGTTCGCCAGCATTTCCCGCAGATGCCGATTCACCTGTCGGTACAGGCCAATACCGTGAACTGGGCCAGCGTCGAATTCTGGCGCAGTCAGGGGCTGACGCGGGTGATCCTGTCCCGCGAGCTGTCGCTGGAAGAGATTGAGGAAATCCGCCAGCAGGTGCCAACAATGGAGTTGGAGGTGTTCGTTCACGGCGCGCTGTGCATGGCCTACTCCGGTCGTTGCCTGCTGTCGGGCTACCTCAACCGCCGCGATGCCAACCAGGGCAGTTGCACCAATGCCTGCCGCTGGAAGTACAGCGCCACCGCAGCGACGGAAGATGTCAGCGGCGATATCGTGCGCGAAGTACAGCCGACCCTGGGTGTTGGCGCCCCCACTGAACAGGTATTCCTGCTCCAGGAGAGCAACCGTCCGGATGAAGACATGCCAGCGTTCGAGGACGAACACGGCACCTACATCATGAACGCCAAGGACCTGCGTGCCGTTCAACACGTCGAACGGCTGACACAAATGGGGGTGCATTCGCTGAAAATCGAAGGCCGGACCAAGTCGCACTTTTACTGTGCACGCACCACCCAGGCGTATCGCCAGGCCATTGATGATGCCGTGGCCGGACGTGAGTTTGACCGCAGCCTGATGCTCAACCTCGAGTCATTGGCCCAGCGCGGTTACACCGAAGGCTTCCTGCGCCGCCATGTGCATGATGAATATCAAAACTATCAGCGCGGCAATTCGGTGTCTGATCGTCAGCAGTTTGTGGGCGAGCTGACCGGTGAACGTGTTGATGGTCTGGCCGAAGTTAAGGTCAAAAATCGCTTCGTCCTGGGCGATCACCTGGAACTGATGACCCCGCGTGGCAACTATCACTTCGACCTGCACCAGTTACGTGATCGTCAGGGTGCAGCAATCGAAGTGGCACCGGGGGATGGACATACGGTGTACCTGCCGATTCCTGAGCAGGTGGATCTGGCGTTTGGCCTGTTGTTACGGGAGTTAGTGTAAAAAACCCAATGCTCTTGGTTATGGGGAGCTCTTGTCTTAATTGTGGAGCTGGCCTTGCCAGCGCCGATTCTATCGCCAGCAAGGCTTGCCCTATGCTTAGGGTCAAGGCAGGGAGGCTGCTACCGCCGTTGTGTCCGCTTCACGAATTACCTGCAGTCGATACTGCGGATCAGCCTTGATCTGCGCCTCAGTAAATGGAATCTGGTGCCATTTTTTGGCCGAGAAGGCGCGGGTCTGGTCACTGGCGTGCGGCGACCCTGCTTCGCTGGACTCTGAAAAAGCGAGCAGCCCCAAAGCCTGCGGTCCCTCATTATCAAAGGTGACCAGCTGTAAGTAACTGGTGCCACTGACAACGAGACGCTTGCCCTGACCGGTCGGCACGCTTTGGATGGCATTGTAAACGCCAAGACGGGCAGGTCCGCCATGAATCGGCGTGCCGTCAGCGGCTTGCTGAATCTGTCCCCAGCGTACATCGGGGCTCAGCTTGGCCTGTTGCACCTGCGCCAGTGAGGCCAAGACCGCTTGGTTCAAGGCGTCTGCCACCTCGACACGCTCGACGGCCAAGCCACTCGGGGTGTGCTGAGGGTCAGCCGGATCAAAAGCCACTCGCCAGATATCCGGACGCTCAAGCAAGCGCTGCAGGATATTCTGGAAATGTACCAGGCCTAGGCCACTGTCCAGATCGGCGCGCAGGTTCCAGGCTTTCAAACTGCTGCACAGCCCGACAATCTGTACATCCGCCTGCTTGCCACACCAATGCAATACATCCGGCATCAACAGTTCGGCCAGATAAACCTGGTTGTCCATCACCATCTGCTGCAGGTCGGCACCGCTGAGCTTGCCGTCGCGACTCAGACGTTGCAGGGCAAAGCGGCTACGTGGGCCCAGGGGCTGGTCCTCGCGACTGACCAACGGCGAAAAACCACGCAACGGTTGCGCCGGGTTGACCATCCAGGCGGAGTCATTGGAGTGCTGGATATAATCCTTTCGGCTCAGGCTCGGTTGCAGTTGTGTGGGGAAAATGCCTGGCTGCGCGGCCCGCGGATCGACCTTCCAGTTGCAGGCGCTGCGCGAACCGTCGAGCACAATCAACTCCTGACCGGCGGCTGGATCGCTGCACTTGGCCAGCAAAGCAGCGTCGACAAAGGGCACCACAGACTGATTCAGATATAACGTCTGGCCCTTGGCATCCACCGCCAGGGTGTTAACCCAGGGTATCCCTTGCAGGCGCTGCACCGAGTCTTGCATGGCCTTGAGGCTGTCAGCCTGGTTCATGCTGTACCACTGCTGCAGAACGCGGGTGTTATCCAGGTTGGCATCGCGCAAGCTGTAGGCGTATTGCTTGTTCCAGTCCAGGCGCCCTGGCCACTGGACCACCGGGCCGAATACCGAGCTGTAGACGTCGCGTTTGACCGGCGTAAGCGTGCCGTCCTTTCCCTTGACCATCACCGTCAACGGTTGGCGGCTCATGGCCTGTGACTTGCCATCAAGCAGATAACGGGTCGAGTCCTTGGGGTCGAGTTCCAACCGATACAAGGTGAAGTGCTTGGAGGTATCTACCGTATGGGTCCAGGCCAGGTGGCGGTTGAAACCGATGTTGATCAATGGCAGTCCTGGCAAGGCAGCGCCCATGACATCCAGCTTGCCCGGCAGCGTCAGTTGCATCTGATAAAAACGCATGCCGCCTGCCCAGGGAAAGTGTGGATTCGCCAGTAACATGCCATAACCGGTGGCGGAGCGTTCGCTGCCCACCGCCACCGCATTGCTGCCTCGTTCGAGGGCAAAATTGTCCTGACGTGCCTGCGCCATACTCATGTCCAGGTGCAACCCTGCCACAGCGTTGGGTGGTGTGGCACCCGCCAACGCTTCAGCAAACTGCCCGACGCCGCCTTCGACCAGCAAGCGCCGGGTCAGCTTGATCAGGTCAAGCGTGGTAATCGGCCGCAGCCACTGGGCTTGCAAACACTGCGCCCCCTGCCCCTGAGCCAGGCGCTCGGCCAGCGCACGGTTGTAACCTTTGGCATAACCTTCGAGCAATGCGCGCACCTGCGGCGGCTGTGCCTGCCAGAAGCCGAACACCGCTGCAGGCGTATTGAGCCAGCTGAAGAACAGGTCGCTGGCAAGGTTCTCACGCTGCTCGAATGTGACCTGCTCAGGCCCGAAGTAACGTGAACGCTCGGCATTGACGGTGACGACTTCGTTGGCCAACAGGCACAGGTTGTCCTGGCCATAGGCATAACCGATTCCGTATCCCAACCCCTGTTCATCCCTGGCCAGGATGTGCGGTACACCAAAACTGCTGCGGCGGATCTCAGCGCTGGCATCACCCTGGGCGACACGAGCCTGGGCCGCGCCGTTGAGCACGACGAGCAGTCCGGCCAGACAGACGCTTGCCAAAGGACGGGATTTGATCACGGGTACTCCTGCTCACGGAACGATTGGTTCTGATTGAACGAAGCACAGCCGAAAAATTTACGGTAACTGCAGGCTCGAAACGTCTTTACCTATGTGGCCCGATAATTTTTTTCGTCAGGCACTGCAGTTTTGCCACGCTCATTCGTCTTATAGGGTGAGAGGCATCATCACGACGGTATCTGGACTGGCCACGAAAGGGAGCGTTCACATGTACAATCAGCAACAGGCAGCGATCGCCAACCGCCCGGCGCGAAAAACTCGGCAAGCCATGGCCATGAATGCCGAGAGCGGCGACAACGAGCGCCCTGGCAACGAGCATATTCGCGAATTGCTCAAGTCATTCGGCCTGCGCACCAGCCTGATTCGCCTCAAGGTCATCGATGCCTTGCACATGGCCGATCGCAACGGGCGCAGCATCGGTGTCCGAGGTGTTCACAGCCAGCTTGAGCAGCTGGACATTCCGCTGTCGTTCCTCAGCGTTCGAGAGGTACTCAAACGCCTGTGTGTAGAAGGTGTGATCACCATGGGCCCGGACAAATGCTACAGCCTCAACCCCGAGGCCCGCAGCATTCTGCAGCAACCCGGCTCACGCTAAGCGACAGGCCGGCAGAAGCCGGCCGCGTGGAACACCTCAGGGCTTGACCTTGCGGCGCATAATGCCATTGATCACCACCACCGCGACTGCCACAGCAATGGCAATGTACTGGAACACTTGCTCAGTGATCGTTCCTTGCTTTTGCAGGTAAGACAGTCCGAGCATGATCCCCAGCACCAGCAGCGAGATCAGAATGGAATATTTCAGGCGTTGACCTTGAGTCATTGATATTTCCTTGCAACATCGAGATAAGAAGCCGAAAAGGCCCAGGCGCATCATACAACGCAGACCTGCCGCGAGCGGATAATTTCCTTCTTCAGCAGCCCCCTGCTTGCTGAAACCATGGCATCCCGGGTATTGCCCAGACGAATGGAAGATCGCCATGTTCATCCGCAGCTTGCTTGGCTGTATCACCTTGCTGATAGGTCTTGAAGCGCAAGCGCTCCCGACCGCAGCACTGTCTTCTGAACAACGAACTGCACTAGGCAAGCAACTGGCTGAGCAGGCCGGCGCCAGCCAATGGCAGCAGCTTTGGCAGCGCACGCGACACGCCGGGCACCTGGATGGGCACGCCAATACCGCCTACTTCGACCTTGCTCCAACCCAGCTCATCGCGTCGGTCTTCTTGACGTTGTCCCAGCCGCAGCAGACAAGCGCGGTTAAACAGACTCAGGTGCTGTATCGCCGGGATTTCCTGCCGCAAACCGTCGGCAAGCACGCTGAAACCCATTTCAGCGCCATCTGTGTCTGGGTTGATTGGCGCACGCTGCCGACGCACTCAGTCAACCGACCCGGCCCTTACCTTGGACAAATCAGCCTGCTGCTGGCGCGTCCCTGCTGATGAGCATGGGTTGCTCAACCTTGAAGCACTCAATCCTGCACCTGGAACGAAGAACCAAGGGCTTTCAGCCTATCCAGGATGGCCTTCCTATTCACATGACCCACATTGCCTACAGACCATATACCCGATGCCCACCCTTCCTGCTGTGCTTGCTGCCTGTTACTAACTGCACGGATGTTCAAACATGAAGGTGTCCAGTCAACACCTACAAGGAAGTCACCATGGAACTGCGCGACCTCGACCGTATCGACATTCACCAACTGCCCCATTCCCTGCAAATGCTGATCGAATGCCTGGGTATTGAAAACGCCTATAACCTCACCTGTGCTTTTGGTGGCCGCCCCAAGTACATCCCCAAGCATCGTGAGCGCACTGCACTGGCCGAAGTGCTTCCCCCTGCGGCCCTGGATGCCCTGATCCAACGTTTTGCCGGCATGGCCCTGGAGATTCCCAAGGTCGACCACTTCCTGCGCCAATTGCGCAATCAACAAATCCAGCAAGAAAGCGCCGAGGGTCTGTCGCGCAGCATGCTGGCCAATAAATACGGTTTGAGCTTGCGCCAGATCGGCAATATTCGCCGACAGGAAGCCTGCACGCACTGACCCCTTACCCTGTGAGTCGCCAACCTCGGCACTCAGAGACCTATCCGCACAATGAAGTGCATCCACCAAAAGGAACTTCCCAATGGCAACAATTGATAACAGCTTGATCGGCTCGGTAATGAACGCACTGCCGCTGGATCGGATGATCTCCGGCCCCTTGCAGGCGATGATTCAGGCGCAGGTATCGGCAAGCAAGTCGTACGCCGACTTCCTTATGGGGGTCTGTATCCAGGACGGCAAGGCCGTCGCCATTCAATTCGACTACGACGAAACCATCACCGATGAACAAGGGGTTTATCAGGGTACTGTATCCAAGAAGATGCAGATCCCGCTGCTGGCAGCGATTACCCACCCCAACATTGTCATTGAAGAAGGCAACATCGACTTCGAATTGACCATCAGCCAACAAGCCGAGAGCACCTCTGAAACAAGCGGCGAGTCCAGTTTTGGCGCCTCATTGGGTTGGGGGCCGTTCAAACTCAACGTCAAGGGTCAGGTCAGCCACAAGTCCAGCCAGACCCGTAAAACCGACACCCGCGCACGCTATGCGTTCAACACCAAAGTCCGTCGCCAGGACCCACCGGAGGCGTTGATGCGCGTGATTGATTTTCTCACCGACGCAGCCACCAAGCCGGTGATCATGGCAGATGCCAGCGCTCAAAACCTTGATGCGCTGCCTCCGTCGGCGTTGCCAATGCCCGACAAGGCAGCAGCACAGCCTTAAACATCGCTTGATCGAGACTCACTGCTAACGACCTTGGCCTCTCCCACACGAGAGGCCTCTTGCTAGATATACAAGGAGTGCGAACGCTTGGATGATCTCTCCTCGAAAAACGCCCCCATTACCGCCAGCGATCTTTGTGACATTACCCGTGGACTGCAAGAAGCGGCTGCCGCCACCAACAACCTGATTGCCCAGCAGTACATCAAGCTCTTCGACCAATTCTTCGACTATGACGCCGAAGCGTTGGGCACACCGATGAAAGCCAAGATGGTTGAAGTGGCAATGGACGATCAGCACAAGATGCACGTTCCGCTGATTGCCCTGGTTTCACCCAGAGGGTTGGCACTGGAGCGTATGCAGGTTGACCTGTCAGTGAGGATCCAGAATACCGAAACCACAGCGGCCAGTGAAAACCTCCAACGCGAGCGCTTCTTTGTGACGGTGGGGGGCCAGACCAAACGTAATGGAGACGCCCGAGATCCCGATGAAGTGCAGATCCGCATGCAGTTCCAGGCGTGCGAGCCACCCGAAGCCCTTAATCGCCTGATTGAAGAGTACACCCACTTGATCAGCCCGCAGCGCCTGCACGTTCCCGCCAAGCCCACGGACGACAGCAACGAGTTCATCGATGCTGCGACCGTACGCCGATAGCGATTGTCAGAAGTCGCGCTTGTAGAAAATGTCCAAGGAGCTGGCCAGGCCACTGGCCGCTTCCAAGTAAACCTTCTTGCTCAGTTTGTAACGCAACGCAACCGTGTTGACCGGTTCGAAGACACCCACACCATACCGCAAGCTCAAGCGCTCAGTCAGATTGCCACTGGCCACTACACTGGTGCTGTCGCCACTGCCTTCGGTATCCAGCTGGAAGTCGTCGATCCCCAGGCTTGACGCCAGACTACCGGTCACCCCGGCACTGCTCGCCAGCCCCAGGCCAAGGGCTGCTTGGGCAAGCATGTTATTGTCTTCCCCCGTGGTGCCCAGTGGTCGGCCCAAGACCAGGTATGACAACGCCTGCTCCTGGCTCATGGCCGGTTCCGAGAACACCTGGGTGGTGGGCTGTTCGGCACTGCCACTGAGGCGGATACCGGCAATCACGTCATCCGTCTGGCGAATGGCTTCAATGTCCAAGTAAGGCTGGTCGATGGGCCCGGCGAACAACAAGCGCGCACGGCGGATGGTCAGGCGTTGCCCGTATGCACGGTAACGGCCATCGGCCAGACTCAGCTCACCGCGGGTGTCGAGGTTGTCACCGATGTGCACATGGCCAAGCAGATTGGCGGTCAGACCAAAGCCACTGAACGAAAGTGTGTCCTGACCGACCTCGACATCAATGTCCATGGCCACCGCAATGGGTGCTTTGCCCTCTTCGGTCTGATGACCGACGATCACGGTGTCATCAGACACCTTAACCGTCGAAGGTGGCAATTCACGCACGGTGATTTTACCTTTGGGTACCAGCACCTTGCCCGCGATCGCCAACTTGTCACCGGCCAGGCTGATCAAGAGATCGGGCGCCACCTCAAGGTCGGCATAGGGCTCAACAGTGACGGGCAGGCGTTGCCCCTGCAACTTCAGATCAACAGCCAGCGCCGGCCCCCAACCGATTTGCCCACGCAAGCTGCCCTGGCCGGCTTCGCCACTTTTCCAGGCGCCACTGAGCTGCACCTGCTCACCCGCAATCATTGCCTGCACGTTCAGGTCTTTGAGGCTAATCGGCAATTCTGCGCCAGCAACTTCTCCACCGACCAGGTTCAAGCTACCGTTGACCTGCGGCGACAATAACGTGCCAGACAACTGTCCGCTGCCGTTAAGTTGCCCGGCCAGGCGCTCGACCATTGGTGCAAAAGGACGGGCAATGGCGATGTCCAGACCGGTCAGGCGGAACGTCCCACTCAATGGCTTGTGGTTGGCAATCGGATCAAGCCGGGTGACCAACGCCAGTTCACCCAGGCGTTCACCGCGAAAATCGACCCGCGTATCAACCCGACGTGGCGCCAGGGTGCTTTCCAGACGCAAGGTCTGATAAGGAAAGTCCAGCCATTGGTCTTTCTCGCGCAAGCGCAAGGTGCCACCGCTGGCATCGACGACGATGGTGCCTTTGGGGCCGCTGGCGGGTAGATCCAGATTAATGTCGGCATTGAGCAGGCCCTGCCAGGCGAAGTCTTTGGGCAACCACTGGGCCAGACTTTGCAGCGGGAACTGCTTGAGGTGATAACGCAGGCGCGGCTCTGGCGCCAGGCGCTGATCGTCACCACACAGACTGGCTTGCCCCGAACGCCAGCAATGGGCACCGAAATCCAACTGCCCAGAAGCCAGGCGCTGCAGTTTCGCCGGTGCTTGCAGGCGCCAGTCCTGACCGCCGGCCTGGATCTGGCCGCTGGCCAGGCGCCCACGCCAGTTACCTTTGTCCAGCTGGCCATCCAAGCCCAGATCGAGTTTGAGCTTCGGCCCGTCTAGGCCGAGCTCCAACTGTTGCTGGCGAATATCGCCGCGGCCCTTGGCACTGAGTACACCCAAGGCAGTATCACCTAGACGAATACCGCCGGCCTGCAGGTCAATAACTGCACGCTGGGCACTGTCCAGCTTGGCGTCCAACGCCAGGCGTTGCAGGTGATTGTCCGCTTGCGCCAGTTGCTGACCTTGCACGGTCAACGTGCCTTGCGGTGCCTGCAAGGTACCGGCAACCTCCAGTTTACCCTTGAGCTGCCCCTGCAATTGTGGCCAGAGTTGACCAAGACGCGGCAGGTTAAGGTCCAGTTGCCCGGCTAAACGTTGCTGCAGGCTGCCACTACCGTTGATGTGGTTATCGCCCAGGCGGATATCCAGGGTACCGAGGGTCCAGTTCTGGCCAGCGCCTTGGGCAACAGCCTTGAGCACCGCCGGTTGGCCACGCAGGCGCCCTTTCAGGTCAAGATCAGCATCCAGGCTCACTTCGCCATTTTTTATCTGACCCTTGCTGCGCAGCGGGCCCGCTAGCGTGCCGGGCAGTTCGGCGAGCCAGTACGCCGGGTTCAGCGCCGACAGTTCCAGCGCCGCATCCCAGGCCAACGCGTCAGCAAACTGCACACTTACGTTACCGGCGAGCTTGCCTTGCCCTGCAGTCAGCGCCAATTGTGCCAAGGTGATTTGTTGCAGGTCGCCCTTGAACGGACTGCTCAGACTGAACGCCCCAGCCGGCCCATCAAGGTCGCCCTTGAACTCGCCTTGATAGGTGCCATCAAGGTATTGCACCTGGCCGTTGAAACGCCGCAGGGACACTTGAGGGGCTTGTTCCAGCGGATACAGTCGCAGCCAGGGGAAGTCCAGCCAGTCGATGGTCGCCACCGCGCTCAGGCCCTGTTGCCAGTCGGCGCTGGCCGTCAGTTTAAGGTATTGATCCGCGCTGGCCGTAAGGTCCAAGGCGCTCAGTTGGGCACCCTTGGCGTCGACGTTGCCCAGCAGGCTCAACGCCACAGGCCCCTGTTCCGCCGGCAGGCTGGCTGAGCCGAGCAATTGGTAGCCGCTTTGCAGGTTGCCCTTGGCGCTGAGTACAAGATTGTTCAACTGCAGGGTATCGGGCAGGTCAGCACCGGGTTTGAAGGACGCTGCACTGACTTGCAAAGTGGCCGGCAACTGCTCAGCCAGCGCTTGCAGTTCACCGTTGAGCCGGGCATTCAGGTAACCACTGCTGTCAGCACTAAGCGAGAGGGTTTTCTGCAGCTCACCGTTGACCTGCAATGCCACCTGCCAATCTTGTCCATCGACCTTGGGCAACTGCAGCTGGCCTTTGACCTGCAACGGCCAATCGCCCTCAGGTTGCAGCAGCCCTTGCAGGCTCAAGCGCAGGTCATCACGCTGCAGCTGCAGGCTGTCGATCTGCAAGCCCGCGACGGTCCAATGGGCTGCCAGGTGCAACTGACTCAATTGCTCATTACCATCCAGACGCAGGTGACCGATACGCACCTCACCCAGCTCAATCGCCAGCGGCAGCTTCAGCGCCGGCAATTGCAGCGGACCACTCTCGGGTTTCGGCTCACTCGGCGCGAAAGCCAGGTTGACCTGATCTGCCTGCAGACGTTCGATGCACAGGGTCATGCGCAACAGGCAATGAGGCGACCAATCGAACCTAGGTGCTACCACCTCGACCCGATCCTCACCCTGCTCCCATAGCACACGTTCAGCCTGCCACTGACCCGCCAGGCGTCCTTGGAAGTTATCAAGTTGCAAGCCTGGCACCAGCCCCAGCGTCCAGCGACTGCCCGCCTGGGTGCCGAGCAACAGGCCCAGCGCAAGCACCAGCAACAGCAGCAGAGCCAGCAGCGTGAGGAGGATATTTCTGAAAACGCGACTCACAATTCCGGCCCCATGGAGAAGTGCAGACGAAAACCACCGTCGTCATCCAGCGCATGGGCCAGATCCAGACGCAACGGCCCCACTGGAGAGACCCAGCGCACACCGATACCGACACCGGTCTTGAGGCTGGGAAACTCCAGATTGTTGAATGAATTACCCTGGTCGACAAAGGTCGCCACGCGCCACTTGTCCATCACCTCGTACTGGTACTCGACACTGCCGGCCACCAGATAGCGGCCACCAATACGATCGCCATCGGAGTTCTCCGGCGACAAGCTTTGGTAGTCATAGCCACGCACACTCTGGTCACCACCGGCGAAGAAGCGCAGCGACGGCGGTATCGAACTCTGGTAATCGTTGGTGGCACTGCCGCCGGCCTGCACACGGCCGAGAAAACGGTGTTTACGGCCCAGCGTGGTCAAGCCCTTGAGCACCACATTGGCATGCAGCAGGTTGGTGTCGGACACCAGCCCTTCCTTGGCCGCCTGTACATCGAATTGCAGGCGATAGCCATTGTGTGGATCGATGCGGTTGTCGCTGCGCAGATAGGAATAACTGACGCCGGGCATCAACAGGTTACTCAGGCCCGAGTCATCTCCCAGGCGGTATTCTTCGCGTTGATACTTGAGCGACAGCACCCGTTGCCAGCCACTGGGCAGCTTGCTGTGCCATTCCGGGCCAACGGTGAGCAGCTTGCTCAAGGTGTCGGTGCCGGCGATCTCCTCGTTTTGGTAGCCACCGGCAAAGCGAAATTTATCGGTCAACGGCGGATCGAGAGGAATGTCGTACCACAGCCCGACGTTCTGCCGAGGTGCCGACAGTTCGGTTTCCCAACCATAACTGTGGCCTTGCGGGTTGACCCAATGACGCGTCCAGTTGGCCTTGCCCCGCGGACCGACGTCTGTCGAAAACCCCAGGCCCAGGCCCATGGTGCGTGGCTTGCGAGTCTGCAGCTGGACCGCCACCGGAATGCGCTGCTCCACTGCAGCGGTGGGCGCGGCATCCACGCGCACACCCTCGAAATAGCCACTCGATTGCAGGGCGTTATTGAGTTCGGCAATCAGTTCAGAGTCGTACGGGGTGTCAGCCTTAAATGGCACCATGCGCTGCAGCAAGGTCTCATCGAACGGTGTGTCGCCGTCAAAGCTGACCTTGCCCAGACTGTAGCGTGGGCCACTCTGGTAGATCAGTTCAATGTCGGCCACGCCCGCCTGGGGGTCGACTGCCAGGCGCTGACGAGTAAAACGCCCACTGAAGAAACCGTAACGCGCAGCCTGGTTTTGAATCAGGCGCTTGGCATCTTCGTATTGGCCATGATTGAGTACTTCGCCAGTGCGCAGGGCCTTGCTGTTGGGCAGGCGAAATGTCTTGAGTTCACTGGCCGGGCCATCGATGCGAATGGTGACATCACGCAGGTGTACCGGCTCGCCCGGCTCGATGGTGAGAATCAGCTGTGGCTCTTTATCGGCTTTGGCCGGCGCTTTGACCTCGGTGTCGATCTGCGCCTGGTAGTAACCCAACGCCTGGGCTGCTTTGCGCGCCTGCTCGACAGCGCCGCGGCTGAAGCGCAGTAGCGCCTCTTCATCGCGTTTACCAAGGCTGCCGATATAGCCTTCGACATTGGCCTTGAGTTCGTTATTGGCAGGCTTGATCCGTACCACCAGCTCGCTCTGCGCATACACGCCAATGCTGGTAAAACACAGAATCAAACCGCAGGTGAATCGTCCTGAATACGTCATAGGCGCGGATGCTACCAGAGCTTGGCGCCAGCATGGAGCCCGAGGCGCTTCAGCCTGCTACGCAGGCAGGGCCGAAGCACGCTGAGATGACTGGGGATTAGGATGAAAGAACACATGCTCGCGAACTGTTCCTACAGCAATTTCGCCAATTTCCTGGTAGCCCTGACGCTGATAGAACGCCAAGTAATGCTCGTTACCCGTGTCCAGCACGACGCCTTGGGAGTGTTCATCTTCAGCACACCAGTCATGCACCGCTTGTAACAACTGCTCACCATACTGTTGACCCTGGAACTGCGGATGAATCCCCAGCAACGGCAAGACATGCACCGCATCACCGGGCAGGCACGCCATCAGCGCCGCCTGGTAATCCAGGTAACGCCGAGTGCAGCGAAAACCGGTGCTCAGGACCATGCGCATGCGCCAGGCCCAGCTCTCGGTAATCCCCAGGCGTCGCTGTGGCGGCGCGATCAGGGCAATACCGATCAAGCGGTCGTCGACCAACAAGCCCAACGCCGGCAACTCTTGGAAAAAGTGTTGCTTGACCAGTTCGCGTACAGTGGCGCGAATGCGCTGGTCATACCCCGGGCGCTGGGCCTCGAACAAAAATGCATAGGTCGGGTCGTGGCGATAGGCGTGATACAACAGCGAACGCGCCTCACGACTATAGCCACCATCAAGCAGGCGAAGCTGAGCCGGGACAGTAGTCGAATCGGTCATGCTGACAACCCTCCACAATGGGCATTCATTGCCGTTGAAGCGTACGTTGCCCCGATGTTCACTTCGAGCACCACGTTAGCAGCCTATGGCGAGGCGCGCCACGCTGGCCGCAGGCGTCGATGTCGGCTAGGATCCTTCGTTTTACCAGGATTGTGTTTGCCATGAAGATCGTCTCGTTCAACATCAATGGCCTGCGCGCCCGGCCCCATCAGTTGGCGGCGTTGATCGAAAAGCACCAGCCGGACGTGATCGGCTTGCAGGAAACCAAGGTCAGCGACGAGCAGTTTCCCTTGGCCGAGGTCCAGGCATTGGGTTATCACGTGCATTTTCATGGCCAGAAAGGCCACTACGGCGTCGCCCTGCTCTCACGCCAGGCGCCCCTAAGCCTGCACAAGGGCTTTGCCAGCGATGAAGAAGATGCCCAGCGCCGCTTTATCTGGGGCACCTTCGCCGATGCCAATGGCACCCCGATCACCATCATGAACGGCTACTTCCCCCAGGGCGAAAGCCGCGACCACCCCACCAAGTTCCCGGCCAAACAGCGCTTCTATAGTGACCTGCAGGCCTTGCTGGAAAGCCAGTTCAAGAACGATCATCCGTTGGTGGTGATGGGCGATGTCAACATTTCGCCCGAGGACTGTGACATTGGCATCGGAGCCGACAATGCCAAGCGCTGGCTCAAGACCGGCAAGTGCAGCTTCTTGCCCGAAGAGCGCGAGTGGATGGTGCGCCTGAAAAACTGGGGGCTGGTCGACAGTTTCCGCCACCTGCATCCGGAGGTCGCCGACCGTTTCAGCTGGTTCGACTACCGCAGTCGCGGTTTCGAAGACGAGCCCAAGCGCGGTCTGCGTATTGACCTGATCATGACCTCCCAAGGTTTGCTGCCGCGGATCAAGGCTGCAGGCGTCGACTACGACCTGCGCGCCATGGAAAAGCCTTCGGACCATGCACCGATCTGGCTGGAGCTGGCTTAAGGGCGGGATACGGTGTAGCCACTGCCGCGAGGCTGCGATCGACTGCGCAGGACAGTGTTATACGGCCCTTTTGCGGCCGTTCGCAGCCTGGCGGCAGCGCTACAGGTGATCACCCTGTCATCTTACGGTCATCCAACCGTCTTAATCTGCGGCACATCCTTTGCCTGAAGAGTGCCTGCCGGCATGCTCCGCCACCTCAGCCTGCTCCTGCTTTGTCTATTTCCCCTCCTTGCACCTGCCGCCCCGCAAGCGCCGGCGCAGTTGCGTATTCAGGGCTCCAATACCATTGGTGCTGCCTTGGCACCGGCACTGGTCAAAGGCATGCTGGAAGCACAAGGTGCCGGCGAGGT
The DNA here is from genome assembly GCF_002845275.2 of Pseudomonas sp. S06B 330. Lineage (NCBI taxonomy): Bacteria > Pseudomonadati > Pseudomonadota > Gammaproteobacteria > Pseudomonadales > Pseudomonadaceae > Pseudomonas > Pseudomonas tussilaginis. The sequence continues at coordinate 3,863,947 of NZ_CP088149.1, forward strand.
AAGGATTGAAACGCAGGCAACGGCCAACGAAGTCCAGGTCCGCGCCCTCGATCAGCAGGGCACGCCGATCCGCGTCGACATCGCCGCCCACGGCTCCAGCACCGGTTTCACCGCCCTCAAGAGCGGCGAGGCAGACCTGGCTGCAGCGTCACGCCCGGTCAAGCCTAGCGAGCGAGCCGAACTGCAGCCCTTGGGTGACCTCAACAGTGCCGCCGCCGAACAGATCATCGGCCTGGATGGCGTCGCCGTAATCGTTCACCCCGACAACCCACTGCCTCAGGTCAGCACCGTGCAACTGGCGCAGATCTTTGCCGGGCAAATTACCACCTGGGAGGCGTTGGGCCTCGGAAATGGGCCTATTCATCTGTACGCCCGAGACGATCGCTCGGGCACATTCGAAACCTTCAAGGCTCTGGTGCTCGATGACCGCGGTCAGACGCTGGCCAACACCGCGAAACGCTTCGAATCCGGCGAACAGTTGGCCAAAGAGGTGCTCAATGATCGTCAGGCCATCGGCTTCAGCAGCCTGGCCTCGGTGCATGGTGCCAAGGTACTGGCGATTGCCGACGGTGATTCTCGCGCCATGCTACCGAGCTCAGCCCTGGTGGCCAGTGAAGACTACCCACTGTCGCGGCGCCTGTATTTGTATATGCCGCCCACTCAAGCCACACCCTGGGCTCGGGCACTGGTGGAGTTTGCGCAAAGTGCCAAGGGCCAGGCCATCGTCACCGCCAACGGTTTTGTCGGTCAGCACATCCATGCAATCAAAGTGCCCCCGGCCGACGGCATGCCGCCGCCGTATCGGGCACTGGTGCGCAACGCGCAACGCTTATCAGTGAATTTCCGCTTCCAGGAAGGTAGTGCCAACCTGGACAACAAAGCCTTGCGCGATGTTCAGCGAGTGATCGACTACCTGCGCCTACACAATAAGCTGAAACAGGACGTCGTGCTGGTAGGATTCGGCGATGCCAAGCACGACCCTGAGCGCGCCGCTCTGCTTTCACGTCTGCGCGCCATGGCTGTGCGCCGGGAGTTGGCAAAGGAAGGCATCACCTTGCGTGAAGTTATGGGGCTGGGCGACGAACTCCCCGTAGCAACCAATACCGCCGAAGAAGGCCGCCTGCGCAATCGAAGAGTGGAAGTCTGGGTCTACTAGCCCCTGGCCGAAGGCTCACGCAACCATTTGTTACACCCCCAGTTGGGCTGCCGCCGTCATCGGGTCTAGGCTTTCAGGTGTGACGCCGGGCCCCTCTGACGGCTGCCAAGCCGCCATGTCGGAGTCACTGTTGCCGCTGTTGGCAACGACGACAATCAAGGAGGGGCGCATGGCGGCTCTACAGGCATTTCTCAACAATGACGTTCTCGGCACCAGCACCTGGTTCTGGTTGGCATTCATTGGCATTGTCCTGACCCTGCTGGTACTGGATCTGGGCGTGCTGCACCGCAAAGCTCACGAAATCGAAATGCGCGAAAGCCTGCTGCTGTACGCAGGCTATTTCAGCGTCGGCGTGCTGTTTGGCGGCTGGGTCTGGCTGGAGTTAGGCGCGCAACCTGCCCTGGAGTTCTACACCGGCTTTCTGGTCGAGCAGTCGCTGTCCATGGACAACGTCTTCGTCATGGCGATGATCTTCAGTTACTTCGCTATCCCTCGCCTCTACCAGCACCGCGTGCTGTTCTGGGGCATCCTCGGTGTGGTGGTGTTACGCGCGATCATGATCGGTGTGGGCAGCGCACTGGTTCAAGAGTTCGCCTGGATTCTCTATGTGTTTGGCGCCTTCTTGCTGATCACCGGCGTGAAAATGCTGTTTTCCCGCGAGGAAGCTCATCCAGACCTGGCCAACAATCGGGTGCTGAAGTTTGTGCGCAGCCATTTGCGCGTCACCGATG